>NZ_JADGHT010000142.1 GCF_019683755.1 Thermogemmatispora sp.
CGAGTTTTTCCCCGATCTGACAGTTGTTCATATTGACGCTCATGGTGATCTCCGCGCTGAATACGAGGGGTCCCCTCTATCCCACGCTTGCATCGCCAGGCGCGTGCTGGAGTTGGGCATCCCGGTGCTTGAAATTGGTATTCGTAGCATCAGCGCAGAAGAAATGGCCTTCCTACGCAGCGGAGCTGACGCGTCAATTGTCTGGGCTCGTGACCTGGTCAACAGCCAGGCCCGTATTCCTTGGGAGCGCCTGACCGAACATACTTATTTGACCTTCGATCTGGATGCCCTTGACCCCGCTGAGATGCCCGCAGTTGGCACGCCAGAGCCAGGCGGGCTGAGCTGGTATCAGACACTGGCTTTGCTACGCGAGATCTACCGGCGTACAACTGTGGTCGCCCTAGACGTGGTCGAGCTTTGTCCCATTCCTGGCCAGATTCGCGCAGACTTTTTGGCAGCCCGGCTGATCTACAAGATGATCGGCTACCGTTTTTGCGCTCAGTTACGCGCGTAGGCCGGTCCCCAGGCAGCATATAGGCCCTAAGAGCATGGTGAGAGAAGAGATGAACAGAGAGAATAAAGCCAGGGACTTTAGCCTCCCGATCAATAGGCCGACGCCAAGAGCGGCCCGGCAAGGAGGCCGTTCTATTCAGACCCGCTTAGGCCAGCTCTGTGGGCAGCACCGGCACGAGAAGCCGCAGCCTTGGCCGGGTGGTTTCCTTGTCTGTTTGCTGCTCTTAGTGCTGGCCTTGCTGACGGCTTGCGAATCCAATACGAGCGAGCCTGTCGCTGGACAGGCCCACTTGCGCCAGCTTGATAATGGTACTATTATCTACGATAGTAGCTCCGAAGCGGTGCTGCTGCGAACTTTCCGTGGTGGGGGCCACCTGGGGACGCTCGACCTCAGCCCGCAGTTGAGCATCTACGGAGACGGTACCTATATCCTTGGTCCCGGCCTGCAGATGCGCCAGGGGCGTTTGAGTCAAGAGCAGTTGAGCCAATTGCTTCATACGCTGGTCAACAGCTATAGGTTGTTGAGTTTCCAGCGCCAGCAGTTCTACGAGGTACCCGATCAGGACGCGGTCCTGCTCCAATTTAATGTGAACAATCAGCATTATCAATTTTTCTACAGCACCTTTGGACAGCGCCAGGAGAGCCAGCAAGATCTTGATGAGTACCGACGCCTGGGCCAGGCGCTGACGACAATCAACGAGGCAGTGAGCGCGGGATCAACGACAGCCTATGACACGGCCCGCAAAGCCCTGCTCGTTCGCCAGGATTTCAGCCCCGATCTGAGCCAGCCCGTTCCGACCTGGGGTCTGCCAGATTTTACCTTGCACCAGGTCGCGCTGTTTGAATGTGGCCCGGTGCCTGAGGACATTACAGGCCCTAACGCCGATTCAGGCTGCCTGAGCTTCACGACGCCCCAGCGAGCTTTGCTACTTACGCCCGAGCAAAGCCGCTCTGTCAGCAATCTGCTGCACGGCAGGCTGAGCGGGGAATTTTACGAGCCTGCCACAGGGTTATACTATACAGTAATGCTCCGCGCACTCCTGCCGGATGAGCTGAGCCAGGGGGTGCTGGCCATGTACGGCAGTCAGGATCTGACCTATAGCGGGGTACCGCTGCAGCAGGGACCGCTTCCAACCGCAACCTCTTAAGCTCCAAGATCAGGGCAGCGGTCCAATCCCGCTGCAGCTCAGGTACGGCTTGGTTAGACCAGGCACCTAAGCCTGCCTAGCCCCGACCAGTGAGCCGTGTCGTCCACAAGCAGTCAATCAGCTAGGGAGGACAGACAGGTCATGGCGTAGTGTGGTATACTGAGTCACAGAGAGCAAGGTCCCTCCGCAACACCGCTAGAGCAGCGTGTAACGCACATCAACCTTGAAGCAAGTTCGTTTGCCGATGTAAGGTAGCACCAGGACAGGCAGCCTACGCTCCCAGCCACCACTACCAGAGAGACAAGAGTAGCAGGCGTAGGGTTTCTCCTCTCCTGGTTGCTCCATCTACCTCGTGATTACTCTACCCCTCAATGGGACGAGCAGAAAGGACATATGACCAGAGAATTTGAAAACAGGCGAAGAGATACTTTTCGCTTTTCCGCTCGCAACCAATCGTCAGCCAACGGCAGATACAACCAGGAGCGACCTGGCCGTCCGAAGCGCCCTCGTTTGAGCCGTGAGATCGTTGACCGGGCTTGGCAGATGGGTGCTCGCCTGCACCACCCAGACTATCAGCCGCGCGCGGACCTTTATGGATCTTCCTACTTCCAGTCAACCAGCACCCCACCGTATCGGCCTGGCAGCCTGTGGACACCGCCGCCGCTGAACCGTTCATCTCAAGGCCAGCCGAACCGACGGCCTCGAGGCCATCTGGCCGGCAATCTGGGGCGTGGGGGCCTGGGTTCTCATGCACAGCAGGGACCTCGCTCTTACGAGCGAGAGCCAGGAGCGCCCTCTTTCCCCAATGGCAATAGTCGCTGGCAGCCAGGGAAACCACATCGCTCGCGCGGCGCTCCGCCACCCCAGCGCCGACGCTATGGCTCAGCCTATGGAGCAGATATTGAGTCATTTAAAGGTGGCGGCAAGCACAATGGTGTCTATGAATATGATGCTCCTTATCCCAGCTCGGCTCAACGCCATCCGTCCACCTCGATGAATGGCTTCCGCTCTGCAAGCGGGAATGCGCGTACTAGCCGTGAGTTTCGCGAGTCCCGCGAGCGTGGAAAAACAGAGAAAGAGAAGAAGAGCCGTAGCCGCCAGCGCGATAAGGCTTTCTGGGAGGAGATCTCGCGTGAAACTGATGATTTGCTTGGGCGTGTCTCGCTCAATGGTCATCAGCCGGAGCCGTCAGCTTCGGGGTCTGCGGAGTATGCTGCCTCACCCCCACCAGTAGAGTCTGTTTTTCCTGACTCCTCTCAGGCCGATCACCTGCCAGCGCCAGAGACGCTAGATCGTCCCGGCGCCTCCAGCGCGCCAGAACAGCAGCAGCAAGAGGATTAGCTTTCTCAATCTCGGCCCTTGCCTGAGAGCAGGGGGCATTAGCGTCAGGCTCAAGCCTCGTCTCAAGGCTCTGCTCGGCCTTGCCCTTTCGCCTGCAGGTGCGTCAATCAACCAGCCAGCTAGCTTGAAATGGCTTTGTAGTTGTCACGAGAGCCTGCATACTTGCCTCCGACAGGAGCATCTCATATGCTCCAGGGGCCAGCCTCAGATATCTGCAGGCAGTAGGCCCCTTGCTCCGGGCTGAAGCCGACCCTGAGAGCATCCTTAGCTCAGCAAGGCCTTGCTGAGCTAAGGATGGAGGCTAGAGAAACGCCAAGCGCGCATGCGGCGAAAATAGAAGATGAGAAGGCCAGCAGCGAGGGCGCAAGAGACACGAAAGAGAGAAGAACCGGAGGCCGAGTCGGTTCGTGGCTGAGGCATGCTATAATCTGAAGGGAGGTACGCACAGGGGCGCGGTTTCTTCCCGCCCCTGTCTGTGTATCGGGATGCTCGTCACGACCCTAGGGTGGGAGACAGCAGGCAAACTGGCAGGAACTTGCCCTTTCACGCCTTCTCGCTAGGCTGAGAAGCATCAGAGGGGTCAGACACTGCATAGCGTTGATGCAGGCTCTCCTCTCTTACCCTGCCTGCAGCGGCTCAGGGCCAGGTTCGCTTTCTTCCCCCGGCTGAAACCAGAGGGAGACAAAAGGCCACCTGATCCTGCCCGCTTGCTCGGGCAGCATGCTCTCTGCTCTGTCTCGGGGCCGGCTTGGCCCGCATGCGAATCTGAGGGACCTGCATATCAGGCGCGGCAATGGAATCCGTCAGGGTCTCCATTCGCCCGCAGTAGGTGATAGGCATCTCCTTCCCAGTGAAGGGTAGTTATTTCGCTGTCGCTCGCCAAGACCAGGAAGGAAAGGAGGACGGCGTTTCCCCCGGCTGAAATATAGGGGCGTGCAGCGCAGCCACGTCCAAACTAGTCAGTCAGCCAGGGGCTTCACGCCGCACGTCATATGAGTGATACAGCCACATTAAGCCGCCTTTTTGCGGGTATCCAGGCTGACCTCGATGAAGTAGATAGGGTATTTCAGGAGCGTGCCAGATCCGGTCTTCCCATCCTGAACTCTGCTTCCATGCACGCTCTTTCCTCGCCAGGCAAGCGCTTGAGAACGGCGCTCACACTGCTCTCGGGGAAACTGAAGGTTTATCGCTTTGAGAAGCTGCTGCCCCTAAGCGTCGCCTTCGAGATGGTCCACCTGGCGACGCTTATTCATGATGACATTGTTGATGGAGCCCATACCCGGCGCGGCCAGCCAACGGTCAATGCCCTCTGGGGCGATCATATCGCGATTCTGCTCGGCGACTATTATTTCGCCAAAACCGCGGGTCTGATCGCTGATATCGAAGATAATCGCATCAACCATCTCTTCTCTGACACGGTTGCCACCGTCTGCGAAGGCACCATTATGGAGATGCTCAGCGCCCGCCGCCTGGACCTCACTATTCAGGGCTACTATGAGAAGATCAGCCACAAAACGGCCTGTCTGATTGCGGCCTGCTGCAAAGGTGGGGCGATTCTTAGCGAGGCTTCAGATGAGGAGATCCAGCATCTACACGAGTATGGGATGAATCTGGGCATCGCCTTCCAGATCATTGACGACGTATTGGATTACACCGAGGATCAGACCACTATAGGCAAGCCCGCAGGGAACGATTTGCGCCAGGGTCTGGTGACGCTTCCGCTCATCTACGCGCTCCAAAGCCAGCCTCATAATGGCCATCATCAACAGGTGCAGCTCCTGCTTTCAGGAGAAGGCGGCAGCGAGGAACAGATCCGCGAGATCGTCGAGTGGGTGGCCCGTGGCAGTGGGATCGAACGTTCGATCGAAGACGCTTATCGCTATGCAGCGCGGGCACGTGAAGCCCTGTACCACTTTCCTCCTTCAGCGGACCGCGATGTCCTTGACGAGCTTATTGACTTTGTTGTCTTGCGCAAGCGCTGAGGCTGACTGCATTGAGAGAGGAAAGCAGACTCGCCCCTTTTGATCCTCGCTCTGACTGGCCTGGATCGAGTCTAGCGCCTTCCAGCAAACGCGGAGCTGGAGCCTACAGGCCTCGGCGGTGCGCCAGGAAGGGTCTTCCGCCCGATGCGCCTCCTGGCCACCTCCAGGCAGATAGCACATCAACAGGCAATATTAGCCTGCTGACTGGTGTTGTCGGCTCGGCCTGCTGACCACCCACCATGTTCTTTGGGAGAGCGCTCTACACCAACAATGGAATACACTCCTCCTCACTAGCAGTCGCTAGCTGGCCTATCGACCGCCGTTGACGGCTCCCAGGCAAGACAACAAAGTGAGGAGAGCCGGGGCAGAACCAGGAGCAGTCTCCCTTGTGCTAGAACAGCCCGCGCGCGAAGATGACCACGGCAATCAGCACTATCAAAATACCAGCCACCCAGAGCGCAGCATTCAGCGTATCGTTACCTTCACGCATCGGGGGCAAATCCTCGGGACGCGGTAAGAGCAGGCGCTGCTCCTCTTCCTCCAGTACTGCCCCCAACATGAGCGGCAGAGCCTGAGCCACACTATCGGGGACAGACGTCGCCGATGCCGAAGACGCCACTGATGCAGCAGACTCCTTCTGAGTCGTAGCTGATGGTGAGGCTGCACGTGAAGAGAGAGAGAGCGACTGAGCAGCCCACTGCTCGCCAGCAGAGCCAGCCCCTCCCAAGGCCGAGCGCAGCGCTAGGAGATCCTGACGAAGCTCAGCGGGACGCTGATAGCGCTGACTGGCGATCGGGCGTAGCCCCTTAGCCAGAATAGCCTCGAACTCTGAGCTGACCGCAGGATTGAGCCGCTGAGCAGGAGGAATACTACCACTCATGCCTGCCGGCGGGCTGCCAGTTACCAGATGGTAAGCCGTCGCCAGCAATGAGTAGAGATCAGTGCGACTATCTACTGCCCCGCGCACGAATTCCGGAGGCAGGTACGGAGAGAGACGCGAGCGATCCAGCCCGGAAATAAACTGAGTAGCGCCGCCAGCCAGCACGATCGAAAAGTTTGTCAATAGATACTGAGAGCCGGAGCGAGCGACAACAATGTGCTCAGGTCGGATCAGGCCATGCACGAGCGGCGGGGTTTGCTGAGCCATCGTTTCCAAAATATCAGTAATCTGCAAGCAGCATTCGATAACTTCCTGCTCCGGCAAGGCCCGCCCACTACGGCGGAGGCGCGCTAGCAGATTTTCACCCTCCACCATTTCGAAAATAAAGAAATTGCGCCCCTGATCGCTGAAGGCATCCAACAAGGCGGGAACGCGTGGATGTCGCCCGATAGCGGAGAGCGTCATGGTTGCCGTGCGCAACATCGATTGCACCGCGGCGGAGGAGCCTTCGGGGATCACCAGCTCACAAATGGTTACCTGAGATCCGGCACGCTGGGCATCCTGACCACTCCAGGTGGCTTCGAAGACTCCATTCAGCCATTCCTGACGCTCTAACAACTCTTGCAAACGATAGCGCCCGCCCCTCAGTATCGTCCCAGGCATCAAGGGCCGCAACGGACCGGCAGAGATTCCACTACTGCTAGAGCCGCTAGCAGCCGGCGGCATAGAAGCAGGGAAAGGTGTAGTTGCAGTCACCGCAGGCGTTGGCGTCGAAGGGAACGTCGGTGGTACTGGCGTTTCACGCGCCAAGGGATCAGTCACAAGCCGACTCACCCGCAAGGGGCTTTGCGAGCGGGAGAGATCTGGCGATAGAGCGCCACTGGTACGATTGGGGCGAGTGGGGACCTGAGCGCGCGTAGGCATACCTGGGCGCGAAGGTGAAGAGAGGGAAGAGTCGCCCGCAGCCTCCCTACGTAGGGACGGCGAAGACCCAAGCGAGGAACGCTGCTGATTGGCAAGATTCCTGGCCGCTGCACCATCGGAGCCAGCGATCCCCGGATGAGAGAGCGGCCTGCTCACATTTGAGCCAGCGAGACCTGGCCCCGTACGGCGAGCAGCCGGGTCCACAGGATTGGTGCCCAGACCTGCCCCCAGCCCGGGGTTAGCTGAAGCGGTGCCCAAGGAACCAGAAGAAGACCCCAAAGGCAACCGTCCACCTGACGCTCCTATACGCGCCCCACCTGTCCCCGGATTGCTCAGCGACCCAGTCCGCATAGGCGAGGGCCCCGTGGAGAACGCCGATAACGAGCCTGAACGCTGCTGCTGCAAATCAGCAGGACTAGAAGACCGTGACGGCTGTTGCTGTTGGACAGGGGAAGATGTCGACCATCCTGACGCCGATGCCCCCCCAGACAGGCCCGGTAGGCGAATGACCAGGCCACAGCGGGTGCAGGGGCCTTTGCTTGCATCCCACTCGTTGCCACAACGAGGACATATCATGGACTCTTCCTCCTCATTTCTAATCCCTGGACGGGCTTGAGAGGTGCGCCAGCTTGCTTGCTCACTTGCTGCTTCTGCCTTATTACTACTGCCTCATCCATGAGCGGGCGTCAGATGTCAGGTCAGTCCTGCGCCTGCCCTGACTAGGTTACCAGATCAATGGGGAGATCCAAACCGTGCACTCGCCTGTCGTGAGCAGATGCAAAGAAGACATCTTCCTGCCTGCTAACTGGTCTACCCATCTTATCCTATCTCCCACATGCCTGCTCAATGGAGCGCCAGTTGCAGCGAAATTGCGTTGTGTTTTTTCTTAATATAGGGAATAAGGTGTTTGCTCCTGTCGCATCCAGCCCCCGCCGCAATCAGCAGGGAGAGCCGGGTGGGGAGCCTGGCAATCGCGCCACTGCCTTCAGCAGCCCTCTCACCCCCGCAGGCGCGCGCAGAGGGAACCTTTCACGAAATAAAAAGCAAACCTTCTTTACACCACATCCCACAATAAATTCGTGCAGGGTGCACTTGTCGAGAGTATAGAGGAGAGTATTTACAGCTGTCAATGCCGCTACCCGTTTGTGCTATCGGGCCAGACTTTCGCTCAGCGCGTCTTGCGCCCGATCGGAGCCAGCGCTGTGAGGAAAGTCTCCAAAGTCTTCGCCAGTTCGTAGAGCTGGGTAGCCTCATAGACCGTTACCTCGTGCCCAGGATGAGCCACCTGATAGAGCAATTGCACAGCCGGTAGCTTCAGCGACTGGCTCGCTTCCTCTGCCAAGGCTCCGATCAGCGAGGCCCGCATAGCATCTACGCTGGCATTGACTTCCTCAAGCCGCTCAATATCAATAAAGCTCGTCTTCTGCTTCTGTTGCTTGTGAGACTGCTCTTTCTGTGTTGCTGGAATTCCCTGGCCGCGGCCTGCCTGAGCGGCTTCCCACTCCTTGCGCGCCTGTTTTCCTGCCGAGCAATAACAGAACTGGGGGTGAGCCGAATCTGAATTTTGCAGGCCAGTATCATCACAGATTGGGCAAATAGGCATGCCTGCCCTCCTTTAGTCTCTCTCAGCCATTGCACAACTACACGGCGCCTGCAACAACTATACCACACTGGAGAGCAGGCCAACACCTCTTTTTCTCCTGACCAGGACTTTCAGGAGACAGGCACCAGCCAGGCGGAGAGGGAAGGCACAGGCCAGCAGACAGGCCGGCTGCCACGCTAAGGAATAGGTGGTAGAAGTCAATGGAGCAAGAGGACAGTCACGGTTGATCTATCATCATCTATCCGCAGGCCCATGCCTTGCCTGCTGTTAGAGCTGCAGACCGGCGACCGCCTCAGCTAGTAAATCGATCTGCTCTAGCTCGGGAATAGTAGCCCAGAGCATTAACTCATCGGCGCCAGCTTCAGCAAAGGTCTGCACGGTACGGCGAATTGCTTCCGGTGTAGTCGGGATCAGGTGCGCCATCTGGTGAGCACGAGGGCCAGCAAAGGCGTAGTAATGGCTGAGATAGGCATCAGCCTTCTCGACAGCGTCTCTACCCAGGCCATAGTATACTGAGCCAACAAGTCGCGGTCTGCCAGGTTTGCCGGCCTCTTGCCAGACTTGCTCGGCCAGACGGAAGAACTGGCCAGCTTGATCGGGAGCGCTGCCTCCGGCAATAAAGCCGTCCCCCCAGCGAGCCAGGCGTCGGATCGCCGCCGGCGAATAGCCACCCAGCAACACCTCTGGCCCTCCGGGCCGCACTGGCTTGGGACCGATAGGGCCAATCTCTGCGCTCAGTGGCTCACCAGACCAGATGCGCTTCATCAGGGCAAGCTGCTCGTCAAAGATCTTGCCGCGGCGATGGAAGGGTACACCAGCCGCCTGAAAATCGTCTTCGCGTGCGCCAATGCCCAGTCCTAGCGTCAGGCGCCCACGCGAGTAGGCATCAAGGGTCGCTGCCTCTTTGGCCAGAATCGCTGTGTTGCGCAGGGGAGCCAGCAAGACGGTCGTCATGAGGCGAATGCGCGAGGTGACCGCCGCTACAGCTCCCAGGGTGATCATCGGCTCGAGGTTGGGGTAGACCAGCCTGTCAATCAGGCCCAGGGAAACAAATGGTCCTTGCTCAGCACGGCGCGCCCATTCTAATACCAGGCCAGGATCAACCCCAGGGATCGAGGCCGGTAGCCCAATGCCTATTTTCATGAGTCTCTCCTCCCATCAGCTTGCGGTCTCACTTTGTCATTGGTACTGTACTTATGTAAGTGTGACACACAGCACCGTTGTTTGCAACCTCACCTGTGGAGATGATAAGCTAAGCTCCAGGCTGGAGGCCTGCTAGAGCTGGCCCGTCCGCTCTCCCTCAGCGAAGGCTTTCGCTCCACACGACGTGAACTGGAGTTCGTTTGGTAACTGCTATGCGACGCTATCGCCTCCTGGCTATTGATCTCGACGGAACTTTGCTGACCCCTTTTCCAGAGAAACAAGTGACGCCTCGTGCGCGCCAGGCTCTGGAGGCCGCCAGTGCCGCTGGCATGGCTATTACCATTACGACAGGGCAGATGCTGGCTGTCCTGCGCCACGTCTGCGCGGGCCTGCCCCTCAGCGGTCCTCAGATTCTGGAAAATGGGGCGTTGATTGTGGATTTCGCCAGTGGCTCGGTGTTGCGCGAGCGCCTCTTGCCCCCGGAGTATATTCTCCCTGTTTTGGAAGCCACCCGGTCCCTGGGACTCTACCGCGCCTACCATACGCCAGAGGGGGTCTATGTTGATCGTCACACACCACGGGCCCGCAATTGGTATCGCCCGCCTTTGCCACCGGTTATCGAAGTGGATGATGTGGCTAGCCTCTATCCGCGTCCGTGTATCAAGATTGCCGCCGTCGGTCAGCCAGAGACCCTGCCAGAGAAGCGCCAGCGGCTTCAGCTTTGGTTCGGTAGGTTGCTGCATGTGACGCAATCAACCCGTGATCTGCTGGAAGTGCTGCACCCCGAGGCTAGTAAAGGGCAAGCATTGCAACAGGTGGCACGCTTGTTGGCTGTGGCGCCTTCCGAGATTGTGGCCATCGGCGATCACTATAACGATGTGGAGATGCTACGCTTTGCCGGCCTGAGCATTGCTATGGGTAATGCTCCCCCCGAAGTACAAGCCGTGGCTGACTATGTGACAAGCGATAACGCTCATGATGGCGTGGCAAAAGCGCTGGAGCGCTTTGTGCTGCCAGCGCTGGGATGGTCTCCCTCCGCTGAAGAGGGAGGCGCTAGAGAGGGCAGAGAATGAGCAGCCTGCTGGTAACAGCGCCTGGTAGCACGATGTTCAGTTACCAGCAGGCCTCTTGTTCAGGGAATGCTCTATGAGTGAACCTCAGGCGTTGGAGGCAGCAGGCACCTTCTCGGTGATTTCTAGCTCGATCTCGATCTTGACTTTGTCGTCGACAATCACTCCACCACTCTCAATAGCACGGTTCCAGGTCAGGCCAAAATCTTTGCGGTTGATCGTGGCTGTGGCCAGGATGCCCGCACGGCGCAGCCCAAAGGCATCGACAATGGGGCCGTTGAATTCGCCGGTGAAGGTGACAGGACGCGTAACCCCGTGCATGGTCAGATCGCCTGTGACACGGTATTCGTTGCCCCCTAGCGGCTCGATTTTGGTGCTGACAAAGGTGATGGTGGGATACTTATCTACTTCGAAGAAGTCAGCACTACGCAAGTGTTGGTCTCGCTCGGGCTGGCCGGTGTCGATGCTGGCAGCCTCTGCCTGAGCAGTAATCTTTGAGTTGGCAGGATTCTGCTCGTCGTACTCGATTTCTCCATTAAAAACTTTGAATGAACCCCTCACCGTGCTCACCATCATGTGCCGTACAGCAAAGGCCACACGTGAATGGGCAGGGTCAATCTGCCAGGTCACTTGTCGCTTTCCTCC
>NZ_JADGHT010000143.1 GCF_019683755.1 Thermogemmatispora sp.
CTGACCAGGCATCGTCGTACACTTGATCGCATCGCCGAGGAACTGCGCCGCCATGAGACACTCGATAGCGAGCAGCTACGTGCCATTCTCGCAGAGACCGGCGCCACGCCGGCTCCTGATCAGCCGGCCCCGCTAGGCACACCCCAGGTGATTGCTCCGCCGGAGCCGACTTCAGCGCCAGCCCCTCCAGAGGTCGGCACAAGTCGCAATGAGCCGGAGCCGCCCGCTGTTGCGCCTGGCAATGGTATGCATCCCTCCTGAGAAGGCTACCATTCTCTTTCCCTTCATCAACCTGAAACGATAGGCGTACGCAGAGCAGCCTGTCCGCTCGGCGCTCACCTTCCACTCAGAGCTTAGGAGCACCAGGAGTAGGAGCCGGGCAGCGCAGCGGGCCTGGCTCTTCTTAAGTCAGCTTGCTTATTAAGCCGGTTCGCTGGCTGCCCTGGTAATACACCGTCTATGCAGCGGAGGCGCGTCCTCAGTCTGTGGTCAGTTCGACTGGCCACTGCCCGGGCAATGGTCTCCCTTTTGCTCAGCGTTTACTCCTCCAGCTCTCCCGTAAAGAACTGGCGCAACCCTGGATAGTCGCGCATCAGCGTATCGACAAAGGCTTCTGGCAGCGGTAAAAAGATGCCCTGTGCCTCGGCCAGAGGTGTGCTTTCATCGCTGGCCAGCGTCAGTACCCCTTGAGCCTGTAACATGGTACGCCGCTCTTTGAGAAGCCAGGCTCGCACCCGTAACAGCGGTCCGTAAGGGACATAACGTCGATAGCGTACTTCCAGTTTGCCCGTCATCGTCCACTGCGGCTGCTGAGCCAAGAGCGAGGCTCGTCCTAGGGTTTCGTCCAGCACAGCAGCCACAATGCCTCCGTGGATGACGCCGGGAAAACCCTGGTGTTCTTCACGTGGCAGAAAATCGGTGACGATGCTTTGGCCCTCGCGACGAAAAACTAGCTGTAGGCCGTAGGGATTGCGCTTGCCACAGACAAAACAGCGCTGATAGTCAGTGTCATCGTTGAGCTTCATAGAACGAGTAGAGGGCGTCCTTCCGTGGAGAATTCCACCGGCCGAGTCAGAACGAGCAGTGTTCTCTCGCCCGGCGCGCCAAGAGACGGTCAAGCAAGCAAGTAAGAGACATAAGCCAAGCAAGCGCCTGGTCCTCTCTCTGCTATTGACCGGCTTGGGCTGAGTGTATCACAGCCCGCCGAGTGGTGGCAAGCAGCCATCAGCCGGTGTGGCTGGCAGAAGGCTCAGGTGCAGCCTGAATCAGAGCCGGGGCGACCCAGGCTGATCCTCTGGGACAAGTCCCTACCAGGTGAGGAAGCGGGAGGCAAGGCAGGCCTGACGCCTGATCCTGAGTCAGGGGCATTGCCCAGTCTACTGCTATTCGCTAGCCGGCCACGGGCCCGCAGCCGGAGATAGAGGAGCAGCCAGAGGCTCAGCCAGATTCCCCCAAGGAGGTAGCCGCCGAGGACATCGCTGGCCCAGTGGTCGCCAAGATAGATGCGCGATGGGCCTACCATGACGATGAAAAAGCCCGCCACGAGCAAGAGAAGGAGACGCCACCAGCTCCAGCCCCGGAAGAGCATCAGAGCGTAGGAGAAGAGCAAGCCCCAGTAAGCCACGTAGGCCATGACATGGCCACTGGGGAAGCTGGCTCCGTGAGCCGCCTGTAATACCTCGACCAGCGTGGACGAAGGACGTGGACGCGCTACCAGTATCTTCACTGTGCGATTGAGCGCTTCACTGCTCAGACAGTTGCCAAGCAGCATGAGTGCCTCCAGGCGCAGGCGAACCAGCCAGAGGAGCAGGGCCGTGACCAGTACCAGCCCAGATGCAAGCCAGGGCACGCTACCAATGAAGCTGATGGCGAACATGAGAGCGCGCAGCCAGGGACTCTGTTCCTCCTGAAACTCGCGCGTGATCGCAACATCAATGGCCAGCACTGGATGTGTGTGAACCCACCAGGCGAGCAGCCCAAAGAGAGAAAGCAGGAGGGCATAGAGGATCAGTAAGATCTTACCACGCCGGCGTGCCTGATACCAGGGAAGACGCTGCGCTTGAATCTCTTGCTGTATTTCCTCTAACGGCTGTTCTGCCTCGCCTTTTCTGACTGGCTGACCTGCTCCTTTGGATTGCCTGCTGCGAGCAGAGCGCTTCGCCATCTTCTTCTCTATCGCTTCCTCCCTCTGGCTGAGATTGCCGAAAACACGGACAAGCGCATTCTTGTTGTATTATATCTGATGGGATCTGTCGACGCTGAGCTGGTGAGCTTTGCTCCGGCAGGAAGACGGGAAGGAGAGCAGTAGCACGATGGCAACCTTCGAGGTGCGCCCCGCACGCCCAGAAGACCGTGAGACGGTGCTGGCTTTTTGTGCCCATACCTGGGAGTGGGGGGATTATATCGCCGAGGCCTGGGACGGCTGGCTAGCGGATCAGCAAGGACGACTCTTCGTGGCTACCAGCAACGGGCAGGCTGTCGGTCTACTCCATCTGCGCATGCTCAATGAGTATGAGGCCTGGCTAGAGGGCCTGCGCGTTGATCCGGCTTATCGCCGTCAGGGCGTTGCTTCTGCCTTGCATCAGGTGGCGCTGACTGAGGCGATGCGCCTGGGCGCCAGAACTGTGCGCCTGCTGACGGAGATGGTGAATAGGGCCGCTATTGCGCTGGCCAGAAAAAGTCGGATGCACGAGGTTGGCAGTTTTATCCCTTATCAGGCTCCGCCTCTGCTGGAACTGCCGCGGCGCCTGGCAGCTCTTCCCAGACCTGAGCCAGCACGGGCTGAGGATCTGGAGGAGATCATCGATTATCTCAATGTCTCTAATATCTTCCCTTTGACTGGCGGCCTCTACTACTCGGGTTTCATTGCTTACAGCATTAGCGACCGCCTGCTGAAGGCTAAGATTGAGGCGGGTGAGGTCTATCTCTTGCGACGCTGGGAGCGCCTTGATGGGCTGATGCTGACCGAGCAACGTGAGGGACGCCACGGTAAGTATCTGTTCATTGGCTATATTGATGGCACAAACGCCGACACCATCGGCCAGCTCGCCTATGTTCTGCGCCATTTGGCCGCTCAGCGCAACCTGGAGATGGTACGCGCTCATGTCCCCGACCTGCTGATGGTCCGCGATACCTTCGCAGGTGCCGAATATCAGGCTGTCGACGCCCCCTACATCACATTTGAGCGCATCTTGAGCTAACCTGGCCCAGCGTCTTAGCCTCCCTTCCACTTAGCCTGACTTAGTCTACCCATAGCCCCACCCCCAGAGCAGGCCTTTTACCCCCAGATAAAGACCGCTTGCACATGCGGTTCTCTTCTCGTTCTGTAGCGGAGTGAAGGACAGCGCAGGACACGACCCGAGCCTGCTCGCCGACAGAGAGAGGTAATGGTCTCAGGCGTCCCAGGTCACCGAGAATCCATCGACACAGGAAGGACGGCAGGGTAGCAGCGTGGGCTGGATGTCAGCTTGCTTGAGGCCCGCTCCCGTCCGCTGCTCCGCCGTCCTATCCTTTTGTCTCAAGAAAGCAGCTTGAAGTCGACTAGTGCTGCAGTGGCTTCATTACCGCGCGAGGATTCTTCAGTGCGCGATAGCGCAACAACCAGCAGCCATAGTGCATACCGCCGCCGACGGCTGGCAAGGCCAGCCATTGCCCATCCTTTAGCTGGTCATGATAGATCAGCTCAGCCATTGCCGTAGCGATGCTCGCATTCGAGAGGTTACCGTAATAGCGGAAATTATCGACCAGCTTTTCCATTGTTGAAGGGGGCCAGCCGTAGTCATGGATCAGGAGTTCGCCGAGGCGGCGTGTGATCCGCGAGTTTGCCTGATGGGGAATAATATAGGAGACCTCATCATGACTGAGGCCGGCGTGGCGCACACAGGCATCGACTGCCTCCGCCATAGCGCGTGGGGCTTCTCGGAAAACCTCCTTGCCGTTCATCTTCGTGTAGCCCACCAGATTCTGAGAGAGGAGCTGCGCCAGCTCCTTGCCTTTCCCCTCACGATAGAGCTGAAGAATCTTCATATCGACCTCAGCCATCTCAATGGAGTCCTTGCGCAGCGGTGTCTGGTAGAACAGAGCCGGTGCCTGGCTGGCATCATAGCCACAGATAGCATAGGTTTCATCCCCCTCCTCGCCGCGCTCCAGCAGGAAGGCTGCCGCTCCTTCACCGAAAAGCGAACTGGTCTTCCAATCGAGAATGTGCATAATATTAGGCAGCAGGCCCTCTGCTGTCACCAGCAAAGCCAGGCGCGCCGTACTACAGGAGAGCGCCTCAGCACAAACCTGAAAGGCTTCAGTCTGCGAGGCGCAGGCGCCTCGTAACATGGTTGCGCGAATGGGCTTGAGGCCGAGACGATGCTGTACCTGGCCAGCGATAGTTGGAAAAGCATCGTTATCGGAGGAGGAGGCCCCAATGATCATATCGATTTCGGAGGCCGAGCGTCCGGCGCTTTCGAGCGCACGCTGTGCCGCAATGACTGCCATATCAACCAAGGATTCATCGCGGGGAGCATCGGGGCTGTCTATTAGGCCGGGTGCTTCTTCACCGGCCATCCTGCGACAGAGTTCCAGTGTGCTCGCACGCACATGGCGCGTAATAAGGCCCGTTACCCGCTCCAAATCTTCCGCCTTGCGTGGATCACCCAGGCGCGTCGAAATATAGGCAAAAAAATCATTGGTGATGATTCCAGCAGGTGCATAGGTGCCCAGGCCAATCAGACGTATTCTGGCGCGGGTATAGATCTCAGGCACAATATAGGTGTAGTGTGGCCATGATCCATCTGTAGGGAAGGATGTCATTGCTTGATGAACTCCTCAATGAGGTTCCATAATCAGGCATAAGACCGATTATTCCAAGTATACCATATTGTGGCCGCTCCCGTCGTTGGTGCCGGCCTCTCGAGATAGCCGTGTCAGGCGAAGCGGAGGCAGCGAGTGGGTCCCTCCCACAGCTTCCGCTTGACCTGGGTGATAGGATAGAACCGGCAGCTATCGCGCTAACAGAGGAGAGAGACATATGACAGCTATTTCGCCCGGGCCGGAGGCCCCCGCCCGGACAGCCCAGAAGCTTCGCCAGGTGCATACGATCACCGACCGCTTTGGTATGGTCAATACCTACCTGATCGACGACGGTGGCCTGGTGGTCGTTGACCCTCGCTCCTCTTTAAACGGGCAGTTGATCCTGCATTACGTTGAACGCTTTCTGAAACGCTCACCAGGTGATATCGATCTGATCGTCCTGACCAGCCTGGAGACCAACCAGAGTGGGGGCATCGAGACGCTGCGCCAGCGCTGCACAGCTCCGGTTGCTGCGCTCTCTCGGACACGAGACCGTGCCTCCACTGCAGGCGATAAGGGCCGCGGACGCCAAGGCTCTCACATCGGTGAGCGGTTTCCGCTCGATGCCTTGTTTTCCCTCGCCAGCTCTCATTGGCGCCAGATAAACATCTGGCTGCAAGACGTAGGTGGCCTACCACGCCATGAAGACTGGCGCGTGATCGCTACGAGCGGCGCGACACGTGGCCATTTTTGCCTCTATAATCCCTTCTCTTGTGAACTGATCGGCGGTGCTGCTATTAGTACCACAGAAGGAGGCTTGCCTCTTCTCCATGCCAGCGGCGACCCGCGTGCCCAACAGGAGACGCTGCGCCTGCTCCGTGATCTCCAGATTTATTATCTCTACCCTGGTCAGGGCAAGCCCTTGCTCGCCCACAATGCCGCTGCGCAGATCCGCCTAGATTGGTAGCGCGGGACAACAACTGACGAGGCCGCTGATCAGGCGATCACCAAGCGAAGCCGGCCGGCTGGATTTGCTGGCGGAGCGGACAGCCAGATTCTAGACTCAATGTCCCTGGGGCCAGAACGGCTGCCCCTGCGGCTGTAGCGGCGCTTGAGCAGGAGAAAAGAGCGCTCTGTCCGCTGCCGAGGCGGCGGAGGTCGAGCGTGTAGCCGGCGGTTGCTGCGCGGCGACTAACGGTCTATATTGAAGGAGGATCGCCCCCAGTTGCAGGAGATCGCCACTTTCTAGCAGCCGTGGCTCACTTAGCGGCTCTCCATTCACCAGTGTCGCGCCGTCGCTTAAGTCCTGCACGTAGAGACTATCAGAGCGCACCAGGAAGAGGGCATGACGCGGAGCCAATGAGGGGTCTGGAATACAGACCTCACAGGCCGGATCGCAGCCGATCATCAAAGCCGGTCCGCTACAGACGAAACTGCGGCCTACAAGCGCGCCGTTGCAGATGAGCAGCAAGTGCGTCACTGCCTGCAACGCCGGTAGAGCCTCTGAAGGAGCAGTGACCGTCGCCGGAGCTTGAGGCAGCGGTGTAACGCCGGTAGCGTTCTCCAGCTCTGCCCTGGACCTAGTCTCTGAAGGCGCTTCCCAGGAGGAGATTAGCGGAGGCGGAGTCATTGGCGGAGCCGTCTCGCTCTTGCGCAGACGCACAGGTCGCAGGGGGTGAGGATGACGCAGCAAAGGATCATCCTCCACGGGTGCCGCCATGCGCGTTGGCGTGGCCAGCTCAAAGAGGAAACGCAGCGAACCGATCTCCAGCACATCACCCGAGTGCAAAGGGGCCGAACCAGAGACGCGCTGGCCATTAACAAAAACCCCATTCAGGCTATTGCAGTCCGTCACATAGACCTGGCCATTGTCCCAGATCAGTTCAGCGTGATAGCGCGAGGCCAGATCATCGTCTAGCCAGATATCGTTTTCCTCACCACGCCCCAGACGTACAAAGGCACGCGTCAGAGCCAGACGCTGGCCTTGCAGACGGCCATTGCGATGCTCCAGCCATCCCCAAGGCGTATCGGCATTGAAGACGAACGGGGCCGTCACTCCTGGCGGGTGTGGCGGGTAAGAGAGCGAGAGCGAAGCCGATTGAGGGGTCCTGGCACCGTGGGACAAAGCGCGCGTTCTGTCAGGCCCGACGGCAGCCGGCGCGGCGAATAGCCCATATCCCAGGCCCGCACTCAGCGGCAGACACCAGCCGCATAGGGCCACATAGGCCAACATGGCTGCCACCTCAGCTTGAGGCAACACAGGCTGTAAGGGATAAAATCGCAAATAAAGCCAGATAATGGCAGGCGCTATCAAAAGAGCAGAAAGCCCCTCTACCAGCAGGGCACCGGCGAGCTGGCGTTTCGATCCACGGTGGCTGAGCGCTGTATAAATGACCTCTCCGGCCATTGTGAGCAAGCAGCAGAGGAGGCCACCGTAGCAGCCGAAGCTAAACCAGTCAGGAAAAGCAATGCTACTCGTAGCACTCCCTCCTCACGCGTGAGTCATCGCTAGAGCATCGGCTCAACGCCAGCGTGGCGAGCGTCAGAGATCAGAATCCTGTCTATGACAGCACCCTGTTTCTCCTCCTTCGCATAGAGGGCATCGCTGGCAATATTAACGGCATCGCCTGTCAGAGGCGCGCTCAACTCACTGGCATCCCAATACCCAAAGCCCTGACCATCGGGGGAGAGCGCCACCCCGAGCAATGTTCGATCGGGCAGCACCACAATGACCGCATGGAGGCCAATGCTTTCCACTGCCGAGGCCAGCAGTAGCGTCACCTCGATATCGGAGCCGCCGCCCTGCTGGAGCACCTCGGAAGGGAGGCGAATCGACTGGACGGCAGAGGCCGTACTGTCTGGTCCGGCATAGGGGACGCCCTGTCGCTGGCAATGCAGGCCGTACTCCAGTCGGAGAGCATCGAAGAGAGCATCAACCTGGTCAAGCACCTGGCGCAGAATGGTCCCGGTGTAGCCCGTCATTGCCAGCGGAGCCGGCGGCGGCTGCTGAGGAAGATAGGCCACTGCGCGGGACACCAGCCTTTCAACCGCAGGAGCAGTCGGCGTGACCCAGGCCGCAATGCGCAGCCGATTGGACGCCGACCAGGCCATTAGATGGCGCGAATGGAGTCGCAGGGAAATCGTATTAGTGTAATAGTGCACGCCTTGCAAGTCGGCCACTATCACCCGTAGCTGAGCCAGGCGATCACTGGTCAATGTTCGCAGAACCCCATCCAGCAACGGAGGGACAAAACCTGCGCTCTGCATCTTCCCGACGGCGGTCACCGTTCGCATCTCCGTCTGCGAAAAGCCCACGATTGTAACACTGATGCGCAGCGGTTGCGGGCCAGCCGTACTGCTAAAGAGCACCTCCACAACGGAGCTTCCTGTCTGCAGGTAAGAGGGATAAAAGGCGACAAATAACTCCTGGGGAGCCTGGACACAAATACGTATCGGAAGCTGACCCCCACAGTGCTGGCGATCTGCCAGGCTCGCCTGCTGATAGCGAGCATAGCTCTGCAGGCCTCCCCAGACATAGCCCAGCCCCAAGCCTAGCAGCCCACTGATTGCCAGCAACAGCAGCATGATTTTTCTAGCCATTGCCTTTTTTCTTTCCCCTTGCTTGCTCTGCATCAGGAGAATGTGGTGTGGGATAGGGGCATTATATCAGAGTGTGTCATGGCCGACAAAGAGCATAGGACTTGTGGGGGAAAGCGTGGAGCCAGCTACTCGTGCCTGGCAATTGCCAGCAGGGCTCTCACCATGAGGAGAGGGCAGCGTGGAACTGCCAGGCACGAATGAGCAGGAGAACCCCAAAGACAATAGCGTAGAGGCCGATTAGCCAGACCAGAGCCAGTAAGCCAGCGGCAGGACTCAGAGCGAGGACAATCCCCAGTAGGATTGAGACAATGCCTCCTACTATGAGTGTCCACTCCAGTCCTAGAGCGCGCCTGAAGCTGACAGCCGCTCCGATTTCGATCACGCCTGTGAGAATGGCCCAGGCGGCGATCAGCGCCAGTAGCACCAGGGCAGTAATGCCGGGCCAGAAGAAGGCTACCAGGCCAGCCAGAATACCGGCTAATCCTTCAATTAGGAGAATCCACCAGTGACCCACAACGTTGCGTTCCTGCACGGCCACGGCTACGGCCACCAGGCCATCAACGAGGGCATAGGCCCCAAAGAGGTAAATGAGCACCAGAAGAGTGAGATGAGGCCAGATCAAGGCTGCCAAGCCAAAGAGGATAGCCGCCACTCCACGCACCGCCAGTATCCACCAGGCATGGCGTGAGATCTGATAACCGGTCATCATGCTGAGCATACTCCTTTCTCTAGAAGATACCCCGGCTCTGCCTTCTCTCCACGACGCCAGGGATTTCGATCATTCCGCTGCTTTCCACTAAGAATAACAACAGCAGAGGCGATTATGCATCCGTTCACTGTGATACACGCAGCAAGCGCGCCGGGGGAGACAGGCCTCCAGGCCCGACAAGCGCTATCTTCGCAGAGCTGCTGTATGTGAAGCCTCTCTCCTCTCTTGGCTTTCTGGGGGAGCCATTCACAGGTTGGTTGCGCTGAGCGCAGCGGCTGAGGGAAACAGGCGAGAGCAAGCGAGCGCGAGGGGGAGCGGTGGATATTCAGGAGTTGCCCCAGGCGCGCTACTGACTAGTCTGCTCAGGGGGGAAACAGAGGAAAGTCGGTGGAATGGCATCGGCCAGCCAGACCTGATCATTACCTCGATAGAAATGAACACCATGCTCGCTGGCTTCGCGGGCGCGCACTTCAAGCACCACGGGCTGACGTGTGCGGCGTCTGCCAACCTGTCTGGCGGTGGCGATATCCGTGGAGAGATGCACATACTGTCGGCGCATCGGCCTGAGTCCCTCGCGTCGGATAGCGGGCAGCGCTGTCGGCGAGGTTCCGTGATAGAGGATCTGGGGAGGAATGGCCTCCTCTCTCGGTAGGCGGCGCGGCAGCGAGTGACCGTAAAGGGCCCGTATCTTGCCGTCGCGCAGCTCGTAGCGCTGCTTATCGGCTGTGGCCATCATGATCTCTAGATCTTCCTGACGCACCTTACGCCAACCTGGATGCCGCTGACGTAAGGCGGCTAGCAAGGCTGCTACGGGGACCCAGCCCTCTTCATCTAGCTCAAGTCCATAAAGGGCCGGTTGATGGCGCAGCGCGTGTGCGACCGTCCGGCTCAACTTCACATAATCAATAGGCCGCTCTTCAGCTTGTCTCATGCACCAGACAGTCTCTCCTTTCCTGTCCACCGGTCCTGGTCATGGCAGCAGTCAGTCTGCTTATAGCTCACACTATCAGACAGCATATCTTTCAATGTAGATCTGCGTCAAGCCCGCCATATTCTCCCAGGTCTTGATCCTTGGTAGCCTTCTATGGTCTGCCATTCTTCTCCCCTACTACTAGCCGTGTTCCTTTTGATGTATACTTTTCGATGAAAGGGGAGACTAGTAAGCACAGAAGTGGTTCAGATCGAACCGCTTTCTCCGTAGCCAGGAGCCTTTCGGTACCGCAAGCAATCCATTCTGCTTTCCAGGATGAAAGCAGCACACCTCAGAAAGGAATCGCAAGATGTCAAGAGACCGACTTCGCGTTATGTTCCTCCCGGGAGCGCTCTCCAGTTTACTGATCCTCGCCCTCGGTATCTGGGGTCTAGGTTTGGGCCTGGTTATGCCCGCGCTGCGCGGGGAGCCAGCCCACGCCGCTTCACCGGTGACGCTCAGTGTCTCCGGCATGACGGCCACGATCAGCAATGGCATTTTTACGATCAAATTTAACAGTTCTGGGACTGGCTATTCGCTAGTCTGGCAGGGTAAAGAGCTGATCGGTCCAGCCAAGGGGTTCTACAGCTCCATTAATGGCGGCACAGGTTTCAGTCCGACGCAGCTAACCGTCGTGACCAATACCGCCAGCATGGTCGATATCGCCTACATTAGTAGCTGGGGCGAGCTGCATTATGTGGTTCGCAGCGGCGTCAGTGGCCTCTACTCCTACTTTCTGGCGACTGGAATCGGGACTGTCGGCGAGTTCCGCACGCTCTATCGCGTCGATGGCTCGATTTTCCGCACTGGCTACAATGGCGTTGAGACGGCCATCGCTTTCCCTACGCTGAGCCAGATTCAGTCAGCTACTGAGCTTCAGGACTCGACTTATCAGTTGAGCGATGGCACGATCTATACGAAATATGATGCGGCTACCTATCTGATGAGCCAGGATCTGCTGCATGGTGTCTATGGCAACAGCTATGGCGTCTGGCTGATCTCGCCCAGCCATGAATATAACAACGGCGGCCCGCTAAAACAGGATCTAACGGTCCATGTCGATAGCAGTACCGGCGATGCTGTGGTCCTGAATATGCTCATCAGTGCACATTTTGGTACACCACAGGTGACGATCCCTAATGGGAAGCTCTTCGG
>NZ_JADGHT010000144.1 GCF_019683755.1 Thermogemmatispora sp.
CGTAAAGTTCTTCAAGTATATTATTATGATTCAAAATGATAAAAATTATTAAATATCCTAAAAGTATATATAGCAAATTTACCTGTATTAAGGAAAATTTCAAATACAGAGAGAATCGAGGGCCGGTAGTGCTTTTGGGGCAGGCCCAAATGAGCGCTCTGGGCCGCTCGCTCCACGTCAGACGGGACCGGGAGGAGGAACTGCGTCTGCTCCTGGGGAGACTGCACCATTGAGGATCACCTGACCTTCTTTCTCCTGAGGGCAGCAGGTTTGCTGCTTGGCTGCGACAAACTACTCTTGCGAGCACTCCGAGGAATGTTTGCCTGTCATCTTTAGAAAACGCATGACTGACAGTTTCTTCCAATCCCTTCCACACCGGAAGACCAGGTCGTCTCTAACCAGGCGTTGCACGTATCACCAGAGAGCAGACGTGACTGAGGCAGTCTACAGGTTAGGATAGCAAGGCTGGCGGCTTTTCCACCCTGGCAGCACGCAGCAGCTTGGCGATGGAATCTCCAAGGATATGGAAGACGAGATCGGCACAAAAGTGGCCCAACATCGCCGCCTCTAGACCATAGCGCCAGTAGAGGTAAGCGAAGGCGACCCCAGCAACGCCGTTCAGGAGCATAGCCCTCCCGATTAGGAGCGGGGTCAGCCTGGTCAGAGCTGCCGTGGCAGGCAGATGGCCCAGACCAAAGAGCAGAGCTGCCATGACGGCGGCCAGCCAGAAGGCTCCGGGCGCCGGCTCACCCCCCGGCAGACGCCAGATGAAAGCCAGCAACCAGGCGAATAACGAGAGCAGAAAGAGGCGACAGATCAGCTCTTCGGCAATGCCTCCGTAAAAGCAGGCCAGAAAGCGTTTCCAAAGTGGCGGGATTGGCAGAGCCGTACGCATGGCCTCCGGTAGCCGCGGCCAGAAAACCAGGATCTCTACCCCGAGCAGCAACGCGGCAGGTCCCAGGCCCAACAACAGCGCCGGCCCGATCAGCGCCTCAGCCTGGGCCGTCACCGATCTTCCCGCGAGTAGCCCCTCCAACAAAGGGGCCCCCAGGCCAAGATGATGGGCAATGGGTAGGCCCAGGCCGATCACCACCACGAGCAGGGCAGCGCTCTGGGCTCCCTGGAGTAAGAGCAGTACCCACAAGGGGCGCCGCAGCCGCTCCTGGGCCTGCTTGAAAGCCCGGCTGTTCAGTGCGAGTAGATAGGGAGTAGCGCAGGCGACACTGACAAGCGCGGCACAGCTTAGCACAAGGAATTCAAGCCAGGGAAAAGTAAAGTGCCACATGAGATCGGTTCACCTCTGCGTTGATAACAGTGCCTTGATTATAACATATTGCAATAGCAAAAACCAGAGCGCTGGGCCTGCTCCTCAGTACTCGGGCTTGCCTTCACAGCAGAAAGGCTGCCTCTGAGCTAGCTGGCAGCGCACTGACTGCGACCAGCCTCAGAGACAGCCCTAGGAGAGCGGTCCAGGTAGAGGCAGATGGGAAAACCGATCAACAAAGCTGGGCGCGAGCGTCTGAGCCTTAGACGACGCTACAGGCTCGCCCGTTCAAGGTGAAGGCTGTCGGGCTGGCATTACTGCCGTTCCAACTGCCATTAAAGCCGGGCGAGGCGCCCAACGTCGTCCCGGGTGCAATAGTCGCGTTATATGAGAGATTGGTGATTGTCACGTTACTTCCCGATTGCGTATAGGACCCGTTCCAGATCTGGGTAATCGTTTGGCCGCTCGGGAAGGTGAACTGAAGTGTCCAGCCGTTAATAGCCGTTGTTCCCGTATTAGTAATCGTAAGGCTGGCGGTAAAACCACCTGGCCACTGACTGGTGACCGCATAATGCACCGCACAGCTCAGGCCAGCCGCCGCCGTAGGGGTGGGCGTCGGTGTCGGCGACGGTGTTGGGGTAGCTGGCCGCGGCGTGGCTGTCGCCGTCGGCGTCACGGGCGTTACAGTTGGCCTCGGCGTCGGGGTGGGCGTCGGCGTGGCCGTTGCCCCACCGCTCGACGAGAAGACAACCGTTGTCAACGTATAGGGAGAGATCGATATAGTGGGGAGCGGCGAACCCGTGACGGTTGTTGAGCTAATAGAGCTGCTGGTGGGGCCATAGGAGTAGACGCGCGCGCTGCTGGAGGCGCTGTAGCCATTGAGCGAGAACGTCACAGTATAGCTATTGCTGGGGTCCTTATTGATCAGCAACACCGCCAAATTGCCATTAGCCTGTCGCACAGCATGCGCCGCCACCAGCGTCTGATTCGAGGAGGCAGAGACCATCGTATCGCCGGCATTCCCGAGGTATGAGAGCATCTGCAGACCATAGTACGCTGGGAAGGGTGTATCGGCAGCCGGCTCGCATGGCCCACCGCTGATACAGCCACCGTTTGCCAAGACGCCATAGTCGCCGTACTGAGCTGAGCCGTAGAGCGAAGAGCTGGTATTGCCAGCCACTGGACCATTATGCAGCGTCCACCAGTCGACGCTTGTCACGCCATTCTCCAGCCAGGTCATGTAATCATCGTCCTCATAGAGGGCGTTGACAATGCTGACCGTCTGCTTGCCGGGATTGGAAGAGACCGAATTGGTCTCGGTCAGCAGGATCTGGACGGCGCTGGCATGGGAGCCACAATATTGTGCCAGCTCCGAGCGCAGCGTCGAGACCATGTTAGGGATCTGACTGGTTGAGGCCAGCAGACCTGAGTCAGACTCATTACCTGGGTTTTGCGGGTACCAGTGAATGATGACGAAGTCGATAGCCGAGCAGGCGGTCGAAAGGACGGTCTGATTCCAGGGCTGGGGTGAAGCGGAATTGGTAACGCCATCGGGCCAGTTGCCAGGTGTTGTCAGCACAGCCCCGACCTTAATCGTCGGATCGACAGCCTTCATGGCCTGACTGTAGGCAACGACGTTGCTCGCGTAGGCTGCTGAGGTATGCGGGTTATTATTATATTCCCAGCTTGCCCCGTAGGTGCCATCGCCATAGACTTCGTTGCCGATCTCCCAGTATTTGATTCCATAGGTATGGCCAGTACTGCTGGCCCCTGCGTAGGTCGGAACGGGGCCTGTGTAGCCAGGCCCGCCTTTGTTGGCGTACTGGACCCAGCCGGCGGCCTCCGCGGGCGTGCCAGCTCCGTAATCCACGGTGATGATCGGCTGCGCCCCTACAGCCTGCACCAGGCCCATAAAGGCATCAAAGGTATTGTTCGGATCAAGCCAGCCCTGGCCAGCGACCAGGGAATGCGTCTGCCAGTGGTAGACATCTGAGGTTGAGCCGCCTGGGAAACGCAGCATGCCAATACCAGCGTTCTTGATGGCGGAGCTGGCCGCGCTATCGAGCAGATTACTATCCCAGACGGCGGTATTCAAGCCTCGACTGAGCGCGGTCAACGTTCCCAGCGACTGATTGGCATTGACCGTTACTTGAACGCTGCCAGCCGCCGAAACGCGATGGGCGCCCAGCGGGTTGAGCAGCACCAGCGCCGACAAGAGCAGGCAGAGCAGCAGGATGCCAGCACAGGCAGTCTGCCACCAGTGAGGCCGAGGCACGCGCAGGCGTGCGAGCATCGCGGACATGACCCTGTTTGGTCCTCCCTTGGGAAAACATCTATCAGCGCCTTCCTGGCGCCGACAGAATAGGTGTGTGTTCGCGACCTCACCATAGTGCAGGCCCTCTGGGCAAATCAACGGCAGGTTGTGAGCATCCGGACGGCAGTCTGCGATGCCAGATCAATCACGTCTTCTCTGAGGCTTTTGGCGCTCCAGGGTCATCCAGATGCTCAGAGCAGGCTGTCTCTCTCTGTCTTGGGCACGAATCATCTCCTCTCGGCGTGTCGGCCCAGCCAGGCGCTGGTCAGCTTAACCTGACATCCAGCGGGCGGCATCCTGCTCTTGACGCGCTAGCTCCTGGCCTGCTTCTGACGAGCAGGCGCGGACGTCCGCGCCTCAAAGGGCCGGCAGTCAGCGCATTGAGGGCCTAGTAGATCCCTCCAGTAGCCGTACCCACAGCTTCAGCCAGATGGAGAGGGCCAAAGTCGTTATCCACCACCAGGCGCGCTGCCCGCCAGAGAGCTGCCAGAGCGCCGAGCGAGAGGCGCCTAGAGAGGTCGAGCACCGGGGCACGCATTGTCGCTTTGATTCCTTCCACTAGCGCCCGCTCAGCCTCTGTACCAATCAGAGCCACCTGGGCCCCGGCGCCGCCGGCCAGCGCCGTCGCGGGTCACTGGCCCCTGGATGCACGACCACCAGGTCTCTCAGCGGCCAGGTAAGGCCGGTCAGGTGTCTGAATGCTGCGACATCGGCGACCAGAAGCGGCAGGCGCGGCTCCAGCGTCGTGGCCTGCGTCCCCAGGAGAGCCACCACCTCCAGATAGCCTTTGAGGCCCAGGCGCCCGGGCGAGTGCGCACGATCAGCGTGACCTTTGAGCCGGGAGCGCGCACCGCCTGGCACAGCCATCCGCTGGGGCAGATGCTCATCGTGACAGCCGGCTGCGGGCGCGCCCAGCGCTGGGGTGGTTTTTCGAAGAAATCCGCCCCCGTGATGTTGTCTGGTTTGCCCCTGGAGAGAACCACTGGCACGGCGCAGCTCCCACAACGGCCATGACGCACATCGCTATTCAGGAGCAGCTTGATAGGCGAAGCGCCGACTGGATGGAGCCAGTCAGCGACGAGCAATATCAGGGTCAGGCCTAAAGGAAAGAGCCAGCCACCTGACCCGCGGTTCTTCTATATGGACCAGCGCCTGCACGACCCAGCCTTTTACGCTCAGCCGCCTGATGATAGACATATGTGGTAGAATAGAGGACATGTCTGGAGGCGAGGCCAGGGGAGCCTAGAAAACGCTTCCGCCTAGCCAAGGGCCTTCTGGTCTAACTCCAAAGAAAAGAGAGGAGGCAGGCAAGTTCTGACGAACGATTCGACTGATCGGCAGCAACTCACCCAGCGCTCACCTGCCGAGTTAGCGGCCATCTGGAGCCTCGTGCGTACCCCTCGTCTCCTGCTCCGCCGGTTGCGAGCCGAAGATGGGCCGGCCATGTTTCGTGTCCACGGTGACCCGGCCACCTACCGCTATAGTCCAGAGAGCGTGCATCGCTCCCTGGCGGGGAGCGAGGCCATGCTCCAGCTCTGCCGGCGGCACTGGGCCGAGCACGGCTTCGGCTACTGGGCAATAGAGCTGGCCAGGGAGCAGACAGTTATCGGCTTCGGCGGTCTGGAGCGGCAGCGTTGGCGTGAGCATGAGGTCCTCAATCTTTACTACCGCCTGACGCCCAGTGCCTGGGGCCAGGGCTACGCCACCGAAATGGCCCGTACCGCGCTCCAGCTCGCCAGGGCCTATCTCCCTTCACTGCCAGTCATCGCACGCATCAGAATTGCCAACCTGCCATCGCAACAGGTCGCGCTCAAGGTTGGTCTGCGACGGCTGCCCGAGGAGCTGGAAGAGCCGGGCTACTATATTTTTGCTTCCGAGTATCCTGGCTGGTCACGGAGAGAGCAGCGGGAAGGCATTGGAGAGGCAGCAAGCTAGCAGATAAGCAGAGAAACCAGGCCTGCACTCTGCTGCGAGCAGAGGCTCCAGAGGAGTCTATCAGGAGGCTCCAGTCAGCAGCAAGCAGTCAGATCACCACGGGGCAGCGCCTCGCTCGGGTCGAGCACCTTGCAGCCGCCTGAAGCTGGTCAACAGAGACACCATCAAGCAAAGGAAGGAGGATAGACGGACAACTTATGGACCAGACCGCAGGGATGCGCCCCCTTTCGTTAGCGCGGCGGCGTTGGGCCCGGCTGGCTGTCGCTTTTTTATTCTTTCTGAATGGCGTCCTACTCGCAACGTGGGCGGCTCGTATTCCCGCTATTCAGACCCATCTGGCGCTGGCGCCGGCGATCCTCGGCAGCGTCCTCTTTAGTGGGGCCGCTGGGGCCCTGGCCGGCATGAGTGGCGGTGGCTACCTGGCAGCGCGCTATGGCAGTCGGCGCATCGTGATCCTTGCCACGCTCAGCCTCTGTCTGATGCTGACCCTGGTCGCAGTAGCGCCGAGCCTGCCTCTGCTCATCGCCAGCGTGGCCCTGCTCGGCGCCAGTTCGGGAGCGATGGATGTCTCGATGAACACCCAGGGGGTAGCTGCAGAGCGCCTCTACGGCCAGCCTATCCTCAACTCTTTCCACGCCTGCTACAGCCTTGGGAGCCTGGCAGGCTCCCTGCTCGGGGGTCTCATCGCTGGATACGGTATCCCATTGTTGCCACATTTCAGCGGCGTTGCGCTAGCGGGCGCGATCCTGACGCTCTGCTGCATTCCGGCCCTCCTGCCTTCGTCTCATGATCAGCCCGCTGGCGAGCGCACGGGCGAGGCCGGGAGAGGAGTGAGATTTGCCCGCCCCTCGCGGGCCACACTGGCGCTGGGACTGATTGCCTTCTGCTCTCTCTTTGGGGAGGGAGCGATGGCTGACTGGAGCGCTCTCTATCTCAACAACAACTTGCACAGCGGGGCCGGCCTGGCCCCCATCGGTTACGCCATCTTCTCCGTCATGATGATGACCAGCCGCGGCCTCGGGGACGCTCTCACGGCCCGTGTGGGCGCGGCCCTGATGGTCCGCCTTGGAGGACTGCTGGCAGCTAGCGGTCTGACACTGGTGCTGCTTTCTCCCTGGTTGGTGCTAGCTTTATGCGGTTTCGTCCTGATCGGCTGTGGCCTCAGCGTCACATTTCCTTTGACACTTAGTGCCGCCGGGCGCCTTGCCGGGCAAGGTCAGGCTACCAGCACCGCCCTGGCAGCCGTCGCCACCTGCGGCTACACAGGCCTCATGGCTGGTCCCCCCACGATCGGCTTTGTGGCCAGCTTCGTGGGTCTACGCCTGGCTTTGGGAATCATCATCCTGCTGAGCCTGAGCATCAGCCTCTTGGCCGGCGCCACAGAAGATCAGGCACCCTCGACGCCACAGTCCCTCTATCCACAGATTGCGCGAGAAGGCAACAAGGCGGCTTCTTCGGCCTCATCCACAGAGGATCTATAGACGAGCGACTAGAGACACGCGGCGAGACTAGGCCCACGATGACATTTAGAAAGTAGAGCGGCACGCCTCAGCGCTGCGGTTCCTCCCGGCTTACCTGAGCAGCCGCCGGCTCCAGGAGCAGAGCCAAAAAGGCCTGAGCAACAGGCGAGAGGCGTGCCGCTCGGCGCTGAACCAGATGCAAGGTACGGCGCAGGGCTGTATCGCCGATACGCACGGTGCTTAGCCAGCCAGCCGTGACCTCAGCCGCTACTGCTGCCTGCGAAATAATGGCGACTCCCATATTGGCCGCTACTGCTCGCTTGATGGCTTCATTGCTGCTAAGCTCCAGCGTAACGGTGGGCTGAATTCCAACCTGCTCAAAAGCCGCTTCAACTACGCTACGCGTCCCAGAACCAGGTTCACGCCAAAGTAAGGTTACCTCGCGCAGAGCGGCTAAGGGCACACTCTCGAGATGGGCCCAGGGATGCCACGGAGGCACAATCAGCACCAGCTCATCCTGACGATAAGGAGTCAGCAGCAGTGTCTCATCTACACTATCAATCTGGCTCTCTATCAGCCCCAGCTCTCGCCTGCCTGTCCGCACCTCCTCATAGACGACTTGGGAATTGGCAATTGCTAGCTCGATCTCGACACGCGGGTAGCGCCGATGAAAGAGCGCCAGCGTGCTAGGCAAGAGATAGTTGCCGATGGTTGTACTGGCCACAAGAGTTAAGCGTCCCGCCTCGATACGATGCAGGCTCTCTAAAGCATCCGCCGCCGCCTCGATCTCCGCCATCACCTTCCGCGCATGCTCTTCCAGCACAAGCGCCGCTTGCGTGGGTACAAGGCGCTTGCCGACCTGTTCAAAAAGAGCTAACCCTAGTAAGCGCTCCAGTTCGTGGACCTGGGCCGAGACCGCAGGTTGGCTCAGATGCAGCTCCTCAGCAGCATGGGTATAGTTGCGATGACGCAAAACTGCCAGAAAGATACGCAGTTGATAGAGCGTAACGTTGTGCTGCCAATGCTTAACCATATGCCTTCTTACAGTGAGAGATGTGAAAAGAAGCAAGGCCCTGCTCAGCCAAGAGGGACCACCACCTGCCTGACAGAAGCCAGCATATGGCCCCCCCTGCAAACCAACCCAGGCTTTCCCCAAGGATTACTCTAAGCCCTGCTTAGAGTATAGCACCTCTCGTCCGGCGATCAGCGATCACCTGAATCCGTCGTTAAGCCAATTGTAAACCTGCCTGGCAGGCAAGTCTCTCCACTCATAGGAGCCGTGTTTGCCCCAAGCTCGCTCATGAGTAACTCTTACTGACTGGCTCTGGTACCCGATTCTGCCCTCCTCTAGACTGTAAGAGGGACAAAGACGAGGATACTGCTCTCCATCCCCGCTAAGGAGAGCCACAGTCTTCCTCTCCCTCCTTGGTTGACACATCAGTGAGTAGATAAAGCGAAACTATTATATAGTGATAAGGCAAGCCAAAGGAGCTGATACTATATGATCAATCTTATGAAGATTTCACAGTCTTCTTACGCAGGAGTCATACCTGCTTGCCCAGTCTGTCACCAGAGCAAGAATGTGAAATCTGTGCCCAGACTTTATGAGCGAAGTCGGGAGCATAGAGATGCGCGTCTAGCTCCTCCACCTCCACCCCGGGAGCGCAGCTTTCTTCTCTGGCCCATTACTATCGGAACTGTCACCGAGACCGTGACCCTGATCGCCGTGATGCTGCTGTGCGCTAGCGGCCAATTCACTTTTCTACAATACATCCTTGCCGTGATAGGCATCTGCATTCCACTGATACTCTCGATCTACGGTTTTACACGCCTATTGAGGTCGGAGCAACAGAAAAGGGACCTTCGCGAGTGGGAGCGAGCCTTTGACATCTGGAGCCATTCATTCATCTGCACCGCCGATCAGGTTATCTTTACGCCCACGGAGCACTTCCACAGCGAGGGTGAGAAGACAGAGGCTGGCGAGCAGATCACGCCATTAGTAGGCGCCACAGCTCTCTAGCGAGCGAGTGAGGATGAACAGGCCTGCCATTCTTCTAGCCAGAGAGGCAGAGATAAACCACGAAGAGAGGCCCGGGCGCAAGCTGTGCTCCTGAGCAGCCGACTGTCAGTCCTGCCAGTCAAGCCGCCAGGAGGGCCACAGACCTGCCGGGCCTCCGCCGTTTTATTTCTCACCCCTTGTATTCGTATGCTCAATCTGGCATAGCTTACCCTATCTCACTAATCCTTGCCTCTCAGGCCGCAGTTTTTAGTGTCAAGGGTAACTCACGAGGTAGGCCGTGGTGTTGCTCGAATTCGACGGGCCACCGGTGTTATTGATAATGTGCTGGATGGTTCCTACACCGCCGAGCGAGACCGTCACCAGGTCGTGGAAGGTTACCCCTGGCGTATCAGGTACCTCAAAGGCGCGATCCGCGACGATCGAGGGATCAACATTGAAGTAGCAGTAGCTCCCCACGCCCCAGGCTTCATGGCTGGTGACCGAGTTCGCCACTTTGTAGGCGGCATAGCCGCGCGTGCTGCCATTCATCCAGGCCGCCTGGTTGGGTGGATCGTAGGGCATCTCGTTCTGGAAAAAGTAGGTGCGTCCTCCGTTGCCGTTCCAGATGACCTCGTACTGCTGATAGTGTTCAACAAAGAGACCGTACATAGTGACATTGTTGCCATTGACGACCAGGCCATTGGCGGCAGGGTTGACGGTCCAGCCAACACCGCTGCCGTGGTCGGCCCGCCACAGCCAGAGATCATCACCGATCACGTTGTTGCTATTGATCACCAGGCTCTGGGTGACTTGACCCGGGCCAGCCCCCCCAATGCGGAAGAAGACATCGCTGAGCACTGTCGGATTAGCCGCATGGTTCTGCGATGAGCCGCTAGGGCCAATCTGCAGGAGGACCGGCGAATTGACCGGGCCAGCGTCAAAGAGTAATCCAGCGATCGAGACGCCATCAACATCGGCCACCGTCATGGGGATGACCCCATTCTGCGGCACCAGCGTCGCCAGCCCCAAGCCCAAGACAACTGTATTGGGACGTGTGATGTTGATAGTGCCGTTGAGCTGGTAAACACCAGGCGTGAAGAGCAGGTTCAGGCCCTGGGCCAGGGCATTGTTGATGGTGGTCACCGAGTCGCCAGGATGGGCAATGTAGAATTGGCTAATGGGAATCGAGGTGCCCGCCGCCGCTCCGTTCGCCCAGGTCGTGCCCTGGCTGTTGCTGCGTAAGGCCGGCACGAAGACGTAGTAGTTGCCAGCCTGGTCAATATATAGGAAAGGCTTCTCGCGGATGACTGGCGTCTGATTGACCACCGTTTCCGGCGGATTAGGGAAGCTCTGCGGCGGCGCGCCATTGACGCCGACAAAGACCATGTTCCAGACACCACCGTTCCAGCTTCCAAACTGGTCGTTGCGCGAGAGCCATTGCTGCTGCGAGCCAGACTGTGTCTGGCCGGTGACCACGCTATCGGCCAGGAAGCCACCGCTAGCCCAACCGCCATCCCAAAGGAGCAGATTGCCCTGAATGTCAACGCGCCGCAGCGGCGAGGCCTGGGCCGCAGCCCACTTGTTCCAGCCACCGGAAGGGATAATTTTGAGATTCTCAGCCGCACGCCAGAAATTCTGCGTGGCGTTGCCATTCATCCAGGCAGCGTCGAGGTTGACTGCGCCGTTGATCACTACGTCGTCAGGCGAGCGGCCAAGGCCCAATACCTGGGTGTAGAAGCCGACGTTAACGGTGACATTGTAGGTGCCCGGCTTGAAGAGCAAGGCGTAGCGGTTGGTGCCAAACTGGTTGGTTTGCTGCTGGCTGTAGATGGCGTCAAGCGTGCTCTGGATGGTCGAGCTGGGCATCGAGGGATCGAAAATGTAGACGTTCGGCCCGAAATTGGGTGTGCCCGCTGGCGGGGTTGCTGTTGGGGTCGGAGTTGGTGTTGGGGTGCCCCCTGCTGCCGGCAAGATCTCTAGCCCATTGACCTGGGCATTATCCACCACCGTGCTGAACTGGAT
>NZ_JADGHT010000145.1 GCF_019683755.1 Thermogemmatispora sp.
AGGTAACTCCTTTCTGTTCTTTCTCTGCAAAGTGACAGCACTCGAATGGAATACACGACCTGATCGATTATCATAATAGAAGCATAAACTGAGAATATTCTCAAAAAGATGAAAAAGGCAGAAAGACATGGAAAAAGCGCTGGGTGCTCAGTGTTCCTCCGTATGCGACCTGCTAGCCTGCGATCTGCCAGGTCCACTGCTGCCTCGCACAGTGATAGGATTTCGCCCTAGAGAACTGTGCTTGCTTGCCTTGCGCGCTCCCCTCGCGACGAAGCAAGCCATTCGCTTAGATGATACGTTGCCAGGCCAACTTTGTTGCAGAGTAGAAAGACTCACCGCTTTGGGCCAGCGATTGCAACCCTGCCACGGACCTGGCCGTCTTATGGGGGGGAGTAAGCAGGACACACAACGACGTGGCTTGGGGCAGGTTCGCAATCGCTGCCTGATTGATATACACGAGCCTTTTCTGTTGTATACTTTCCAGAGAACAAGGCGTGGCGCAGAGCATTGTACTGGCAGAGAGCCGGGGATAGGCTGACTGGCTGGCATGGTTTGGTCTAAGCAGAAAGGAAGCGCATGCTAGAAACACTGATCCAGTTCCTGATTGACCATGTTCTCTTTAAAGCCCATCCACTCGCTATCTACGGGCTTGTTGCGCTCTTTCTCTTCTTAGAAAGCTGTGGTATCCCAGTAATCAACAGTACGCTTTTGCTGCTCACCGGGGCACTGGTAACGCTTGGTCATCTGCATTTCTGGCCATTGGCGGCTGCGGCGCTTATTGGGAGTTGTGGGGGGGCTTGCCTGGCCTACTGGATTGGAGAACGGGGAGGACGTCCGGCGCTATTGCGTCTCATGAAATTCCTCCATCTTGACGAGAGCAAAGCGAGCGTAGCGGAGGGTTGGTTTCAGCATGCTGGGGCCTGGATGATCTTTCTTTCCCGGATCACTCCCTATGTGCGTCCTTTTGCCTGCTTTCTGGCGGGTATGTCGCGTCTGGCCTATCAGCGTTTCCTTCTGGCCATGTTCCTCGGCTCCCTACTCTGGTGCCTGGTCATCATCCGGATCGGCATGGTCCTGGGGAGGCATTGGCGATGGGGTGTAGCACTGATCCAACAGTATACGCTCCCTGCCTGTCTGATCTTAGTAGCGCTCATGGCTCTCTCCCTTGTTGCAAGCCGTTTGCTGCAGCGTCAACTCAAGCAGCGTTTCATGCGAGAAGCCTCACAATCTGAGGAAAGCGAGCGTCAACTGCTCAAGGTCAAATAAAGTAGCAGAATGAGAGCGGAGGGCAGATCAAAAGAAAGGCAGTCCCTCCCCTTCTAGTGTGGAATCGGAGGCTCTGCTCAAGGGGGCAAGGACTGCCCTCAGACTGGCTCTTTGCAAAGCGGGCGCCGAGGCGAGCTTGCTCGACCACTAGGCAGGCCTGACCTTCTAGCCTGCTAGAAGAGCGGCGTCTTAGAGATTGACCACCGTCAAGCCAAAGATATCGCCAGAGGCACGAATCTCTTCGAGTGCCCAATCAGGGATAGGATCATCGACCGAGATAATCATCAGTGCAATATCGGGCTGAGCACCTGGGCGGCGTGGGCGCGGAGCGCGCTGGATGGGTCCCACATCCATATGGCGGATATTGACGCCGGCCTTGCCCAGAATGGTCCCCACGCGCCCGATCATGCCGGGCTGATCGGGATTGCGACAGAAGAGAATGTAGCCTTCCGGCACAAACTCTGTCCAATAGCGGCCCACGCGTACAATACGTGGTTCCCCGTGCATCACCGTACCGCTGAGCAGCTCGACACGCTCGGCCTCGCCCTCACCCTGGCCGGCGAAAGAAGCCCGGCCATTGACATCCAAGACCCGTAACGTTACCAGATTGGCAAACTCTGTTGACGTAGGTGACTTCTGCTCCGTGATCTCCAGGCCCCGCTGTTTAGCCAGCAAGGGGGCGTTGATCATATTCACATGAGCATCCGAGATTGGCTCAAGCAGACCCTTAATGAGAGCGGCTTGCAGCGGGCGCAGGTCGTAGGCCGTAATTTCGCCGCTGTACGAGAGCTCGATGCGATGGAGCGGCCCAGGCTGGAGCTGCGTGTAGAGGCGACCCATTTTCTCCAGCAGTGTCATATAGGGCTGAAGAACCTTCAGGGTCTCGGGCAGAATCAGCGGGGCATTGACCGCGGCACGCGGGAAGCCGCCGCGCAGGACGGTCACGATCTGCTCGGCGACGTCGAGAGCCACGCCGACCTGAGCCTCCTCAGTTGAGGCCCCCAGGTGGGGGGTAGCCACCACCTGCTCGTGACCGACCAGCTCACGCAGCACAGGATGCTCACGAATTGGCTCCTGGCTGAACACATCGAGAGCGGCTCCGGCCAAACGCTGCTCTTTAAGAGCCTGGAGCAGGGCCTCCTCATCGATAATCCCCCCGCGTGCACAGTTAATCAGACGGGCACTGGGCTTCATCAGACTCAGCTCACGCGCACCGATCAAGCCGCGTGTCCCAGAGGGGCCTGTCGTCAGAGAGGTATGGATTGTCACGAAATCAGAGCGACGCAGCAGATCATCAAGGGTGGTCATCTGCACCCCCAACTTACTGGCCTGCTCTGAGGAGACATAGGGATCAAAAGCGATCACCTCCATCTCCAGACCGCGGGCGCGCTTTGCCACCTCACTACCGACCTTTCCTAGACCGATAATACCCAGTACCTTGTTGCGGACCTCGCTCCCCAAAAAGCGGCTCTTCTCCCACTTGCCGGCCTTCATACTGCGATCGGCGGCGGGAATATGACGAGCGAGAGCTAGCAGCATCGCGATGGTATGCTCAGCGGCGGCAACCACATTGCCCAGCGGCGAATTTACCACCATGATGCCGAGGCGCGTCGCCGTCTCTAAATCGATATTGTCCACACCTACCCCGGCGCGTGCCACGATTCTCAGGTTCTTACCAGCAGAGAGCACCTCGCGTGTTACTTGGGTTTCGCTACGCACGACGAGGGCGGCATAGTCGCCGACGATCGAGCACAGCTCTGCAGGAGAGAGGCCCGTACGCACATCGACAGTTGCCTCTGGCAGATGGGTGCGCAGGAAATCAATACCCTCCTGAGCGATGCGATCGGCGATCAAAATCCTGACTGTTTCTGTCGGCGCAGGCTGCGCAGGTTGTGCATCCTCAGCCATCACCATAGCCTTACTCCCCTCTTCCAGCGGTGGCGTTCAGCGGCCTGTGAAGCCGAAGGAGCGCAGGCGCTGCTCCACCTTATCCATAGCCTCGGCCAGGTCCTCCTCGCGGAAGTACCCCAAATGGCCGACGCGGAAAATCTTCCCTTCCAGGTGCTCCTGGCCGCCACCGAGAACGACGCCGTCCTGCTCACGCAGGGCCTTCATAAAAGCCTTCGTATTGAAGCCGTCGGGGAGGCGGACCGCCGTGACCGTGTTTGAGGCATAGCGCGGATTGGCGAACAGTTCCAGGCCCATCTCACGAGCGCGACGACGCACATACTCGCCGGCACGGCGATGGCGCTCGAAAATTGCCTCGCGCCCCTCTTCAAGCATCAGCTCCAGAGCACGATCGAGCGCATAGAAGACCGAGACCGCCGGCGTTGTAGGATGCTGACCAACCTCCAGCTTCTTGCGCGAGCTGGCCCAATCAAAGTAGAAACGCGGCAGTTTGGCGCGTTTATTCGCCTCCCAGGCACGTTCACTGGCTGCGATCATCATCACGCCAGGGGGAGACATCCAGCCCTTCTGCGAACCTGTAAAGACCACGTCCAGATCCCACAGGTCCATTTCGAGCGGGATACAGCCCAGGGAGCTAACAGCATCTACCGCGATCAGGGCATCGGGATTGTGGCGTCTGATAAGAGAAGCCAGCGTCTGAATATCGTTGGTGACGCCCGTCGACGTCTCATTGTGGGTTACCAGCACCCCGCGGTAGGGGGGCAATGCTTTCAGGCGGCTCTCCACCACATCCGGGTCGGCCCCCTCACCCCAGGGAAACTCGATACGACTCACCTGCAACCCATAAGCCTCGGCGATACGTGCGAAACGATTGCCGAAGGAGCCGATCGTGATTGCCACCACATGGTCGCCTGGGGAGAACAAATTGACAATGGCGCTCTCCTGGCCACCGGTGCCGGAGGCGGGATAGGTCAACACAGGTGAGCGCGTCTGGAAAAAGTATTGCAGCCGTGCTGTCACACGGCGCAGAATAGCAGCGAATTCCGGCCCGCGGTGGTTGATCATCGGGCGGGCCATCTCAGCCAGGACCTCATCCGGTACTACGGTAGGACCAGGAATACGAAGATTCTGCCTAGGAATCGGAGCCCGTGGCTCAACCTGGGGAACGGGGATTGCGTTCTTTTCCTGCTGAATAGTCATGCACACCTCTTCTTCCTGAAACAGGACTCAAAAGCCGAGCCAGCCAGGCGGTACGTGCCAAAGTCTTGCCCCGTTGCAATAAGGCGCGGCGGGATAACATCGCTATTACCCGCCGCAACCGATGGCGCTGGTCTGATGTTTTCCAGTATAGTCCCATTCAGCGACGATGTCAAACGAAACGCGCTTCGGCCTCTTGGCTGTTGCCCTGCTCCGCCAGCGTCGGAAGAAAGGGCAGGGCAGCCGGAGGAGGAAGAAGCAAGAACGAAGGCTACCAGCACAGGCCTAACCAGAGATATGCCCTTCGCCAATACGATGCAGCTTCACAAAGTTAGTACGTGCCCGGCTGGCCACCGGCAGCCCACCCATAATCACCACATGCTCGCCTTCCGCGAGCAAATGATCGCTCAACAGACGCTGCTCAACAGTCGCAATCAGCTCCTCAGTCGTTCCATGCATCTCGATCAGACGTGGCCAAACTCCCCACCACAGAGCTAACTGGCGATAGACACGCTCCGAGGGAGTATAAGCCAGGATGGGACGGCGCGGTCGATCTTTCGAGATCAAACGTGCCGAGTTGCCCGAGCGAGTAAAGACCACGATCGCGCGTACGCTGGCCTCCTCCGAGAGCGCGCGCGCCGCATGGCTCACAGCGTGCTCCTGAGAGAGGCGTCGGCACTGTGGAGGTTGAGCGGTGCGATCATCAGCCTCCGTCTCCTGAATAATGCGTACCATCATGGCGACTGCTTCCACCGGATAGGAGCCGCTGGCTGTCTCGGCGCTCAGCATCACAGCGTCAGTGCCATCGAGCAGAGCATTCGAGACATCAGCGACCTCAGCACGCGTGGGAGTAGGGTTAGTTACCATCGATTCCAGCATCTGCGTGGCTGTAATCACTGGTAGACCTAGCTCGTTACAGCGAGCGATGACCCGCTTCTGAATCAACGGCACCTTTTCTAGCGACATCTCGACGCCAAGATCGCCGCGAGCCACCATCAGCCCATCGGCCACTTCCAGGATCTCATCGAGACGCGCCACAGCTTCCGGCTTCTCGAGCTTGACGATCAGAGGAATCGAGCCTGGAGGACGACTGTGCCCCTCCTCAGCGGCAAGCTCCGCCTGTAGACTTTGGAGAAAGCGGCGTGCCTCAAGCACGTCCTCTGGTCGACGGACAAAGCTCAATGCAACGTAGTCGACATCATGTTGCACTCCAAAGCGCAAGTCGCTGCGATCCTTCTCGCTCAAGGCGGGGGCGCTGACAGTCACCCCCGGCAAATTCATACCTTTATGCTCCTTCAGTAAGCCTCCGTGAATGACCAGGCAGCGTGCTGAAAGGCCATCGCTGGCAAGAACCCGTAGCTCCATCAGCCCATCATCGAGCAAGATACGATCACCCGGTTTCACATCCTGGGCAAGCAGCCCGTACGTAGTAGGAATCACCGGCAGCTCAGCGCTCTTCCCTTCGAGCGGAGCCCCCTCACCATTTGTCGCCGGCATGCGCGTCGCGACAATCACCTGGCTCCCCGGCACCAGGCGCAACGGTTGCCCATCTGGCAAACTCCCAACGCGAATCTTCGGTCCCTGTAGATCCTGCAAGATGGCCACGGGCCAGCCCAGCCGCCTCGAGATGCGTCGGATACGCTCGATGACAGCCGCGTGCTCCTCGTGGCTCCCATGAGAAAAATTGAGCCGGGCCACATTCATACCGGCCAACATCAACTGCTCAAGCCGCTCCTCGCTGCTACTGGCCGGCCCGATAGTACAGACAATCTTGGTACGGCGCATGAACAAACTATGCCCCCTCATACTCTGCATTCGCGCCTCATTATAGCAGAGAGCAGCCGGGCTGAGAGCCTGCTTTCCGCAGGGGAAGCTTGAGCCAGCAGCGAGCCATTGCTCTCCTCAGCGCTCTTGCGTCTGCGCCCAAGTCGCCCGGCTATCACTGTGGCTGACGATCTCTTTCAGCTTGAAGAGCGCCTTCGACAGATAAACACTGCGAGGGAAGTTGTGCTGAGCAGTCACCGGCTGAAAACCAGCGATGCCCTCACGCCCTCACCTGTTGACAAAATGTGCTGCCCGTGCTATCCTGATGACGCCATTGGGGCCATGTTCTATGCCTTGCCCAGCATTGACAACTACGCTACGCAGCGGCACAGCGTCTATTCCTGCTCTCCCTTGCCTCGGCGTGGCCTAATGGCCTGGATCTCAGGCGCTAGTGCCACCTCATCGCCGAGCGGCTGGGCGAAGGGAGGATACTCCTGCTGGCGTTGCCGCGTGGAAAGCTTGTGGCGGGCATGTTGTGGGCGTGGTTTCTCAGCACCTGAGGGCGCTAGCTCTTCATACGTTGCTATGACGAAAGCGTACACTGGTCAGACGGGGCTAGCGAGAGAGAAAGTACGGTTGAGGACTTTCCCCGCTGGGGAGAGGTGAGAAGAGGAAAGCATGGCTGTAAAGATTCGTTTAATGCGTGTGGGTAAGAAGAAGGCGCCCAGTTATCGTATTGTGGTAGCTAATGCGCCTTCGCCGCGCGATGGGCGCATTATTGAAAATATCGGCTGGTACAATCCGCTGCGTGAACCAGCAGCAGTGCAGGTGGATGAGCAGAAGGCATTGCGCTGGCTGCAGAACGGAGCGCAGCCATCAGATGCTGTGATCTCGCTCTTTAAGCGCACAGGAGTGTTGGAGCGCTTTGAGCAGATGAAGGCGGCGGCGAAGGCTGATTCCGCTGCCTCCGGTAAGGCAGAATAGCTATGGCCGTGAGAAATTCTTCGATGCGCCGCTTGGTCGAATATATTGCCCAATCGCTGGTCGATAACCCGGCGGCGGTGCAGGTGCGCGAGGTACGCAACGATCGTCAGGCGGTAGTCCTTGAGCTGCGCGTGGCGCCCGAGGACTATGGCAAAGTGATCGGGCGAGAGGGTCGGGTAGCCAAGGCTTTGCGCACATTGATGCGCGCTATGGGGACGCGCGAGGGCCGTCATACCTCCCTCAAGGTTGTCTAGTCTGGTCGTGCCTGTCCTTCCTGTCCTGTCAGTCTCACTCACTGAGCACTTTCCAACGGCACCTACGAAGCGGCAATGACTGCCAATTCTATGCAGCGCAATACAGAATGGGCAAGCGTGGGGCGAGTGATCGCCCCCTTTGGGCTGCGCGGCGAGGTCAAGGTTTTGCCACTGAGCGACCTGCCTAACCGCTTTGCGCAGCTCGAGGCTGTTTATTGTGGTTTCCCTCCCCGGCGCCATCGCATCGAGCATGTTCGTCCCTATAAGAGTGGCCTTGTCTTACTCAAGCTGCAAGGTTTCGATTCGCTGACGGCTGCTGAGACCTTGCGTAATCGCGAGCTGCAGATTCCGCTGGCCGAGTTGCCCCCTCTACCTCCCGATTCATACTATCAGCACGATATTCTCAACTTGCGTGTCTTTACGCTTGATGGTCAAGAGGTGGGGTTAATCACCGAGATCTGGCTGACTGGAAGCAACGATGTCTATGCCATCCGTATGCCAGATGGCAGGCAGGCTCTGATTCCTGCCATCAAAGAGGTAATTAAGCAGATCGATCTGGTGCGCCGCACAATGTACATTGATCCTTTGCCCGGAATGCTTGATGAACGCGAAGCCATCATCGACCGGGGCGAGTTAGAGGAAGAGGAAGAAGAAAGAGAAGATGCAGGCGATCGGGCGCGTGACCTCTAGCTGCCGCATGCTGACGCCTGTTTATCCTCCCTTTCCTCATTGTCTCCTCATTGCCCTCTCGCCTGCATCTCTGCCCTGCCTCAGAAACAGGGTGCTGGCCGTGCTAGTCGGCTCTCTCTCCTGCTCTTTGTAGGCTAAGCAAAAGCAAAGATTGCTTGTCCACAGATCCTGAACTACGCTAGCTCAGTGCCTCTCTCGGCCAGCGATGGCGCCGGGAAGTGAGTTGCGCGGTGGCTTTCGCCAGCAACGCCTTGCTGGCTTGCTACCACTTCCCACAGAGGCAAAAGGGCAGAAATCGACCAGTGCTAGGTGAAACCTCTGCCCCTCTCTGTCGGCGTACTGGCGACCCCAGCCAAGCGCGCAAGAATAAAGAGAGCAAGCAGTGCTGCCTCAGACGACGTATCATCAAGTCTTATAGGGTGTCACGTTGAGTGCAGCCAGCTCTGGCATGTGGTCGAAGATCCAAACCGCGCCGCCGCTACGAACGCCTGTAGCTGGATTCACCTCCCCGATAAAGGCTGTGCGGGCCTGGCTGAGCAGATCGTCGAGCAGAGGGAAGGTCGAAGAAGCCAGCAACTGCTTGGGCGACATATTGACCAACTGGCGTGCGTCCTGACGGACCTGATCTAGGTTAGCCTTCACGCGGTTCAGCTCGGCGTCGATCTGACCAGCAAGCTGGCGCTGAGCTGCAGAGGAGTGAGGCGAACTTGTGAGCGCGATCAGATCTAGCTCGATATGGCGGATATAACCAGGCACGGGCAGCGCCTTTTCATCCAGAGTAAGCAGAGGAACGCGTCCCACAGTAGGATCAACCAGGATAGGCGTCCCACGAGGGACATCCTGAGCTACCAACTCCGTGCCGTCGAGATAGTCCAGAATCTTCACCAGCGCGTTATGCATCTCCGTGGCATCGCGCGGTACGCCGGTGCCACGGGCGGTCGAGGCCCACTCAAAGATCTTGCTCACATTCTCAAAGAACCAAACACTTAGCCCTCCGTGAAGCGACAACTGATCTAACTGCGGCTCTCCGCTCAACAGGTGCCTTAGATGATCCAGATTACTATAGTGAACGGTCGTATTACCAACTGTCTCGGCCTGGGGATCAGGTACCTGGGGAATCTCCGCATAATAGCGCCAGCGTGTCAAATCGGCAGTAGGTGAATCGGGCGTCAGAGAGGCACTCTCTTCAGTGATCAAGAAACGGCTATAACTAGCCAGCAGGTTTTGATGGTTGGGGCTGGTATAGCGCAGGTCGAGGCGGCCATGAACAGGCGTAAACTTCGACAGGAGTAAAGCCCCTCCCAGCTGACTTTTATCGCGCAGCAACCAGGCGTAGAAACTCTGACCGTTTTGAGGGGTCCCCAAATTCTGCAAGTGGATGTCCAAGCCATCGCAGATACCGGTCGTATTATCAGCGCCAGTCAAGCCGGTGTTAAAAAACTGCAAGTGTCCATAACTGATAATAGTGCTGCCGGCGGGGGTCTGCGAAGGATGAGTCAAAAGCAGAGCCATAACGGTACCGAGGACTAGCGTCGCGACCAGTAAGAAAGAAAGGCCGATGATAGCCCGTCCGCGCTCAGTCGTGCCAAAGTCGAAGTCCCTGAAAGAGCCGCCGAAAGGGACCAGCCGGTTAGGAGGAAGGACCGGGCGATCATAATCGGCCTGCCCTGGCGAGCGCAGACTTGTCGGTGTTGAGGGAGTGCTTGCAGGAGAGGAGCCAAGCGAAGGAGTAGGCAGCAAGGCCTGCACCGCCTGAGGAGAAGCGCTTACTGGCAAAGGAGCGCGGTCCTGTTCTAGAGTGAGTACCAGCTTCTCAATCGCCCGCGGGTAATCATAAGAGCCATCAAAGGTAGGCAGTGAGGTCCATTCAGCAGGCATCTCTACTGGAGACCCATCGGCGCTTGCCAGGAAGCGCACCACCCCCTGTAAGCGGCGCTGTTCTAACAGCTTCAGCGCTGTATTAACAGCCATCCGTACTTGATAGGACTGGGCCGCGGCGGGAGTTTGAAATAGGATGAACCACTGCAGATCGGGCAAAGTTTGATTCAAAAAGGGAAGAAAGCCATCGTCGCTAGCGCGGCCTGGATAGACTGTGACAGTAGTCCCAGTTTCCTCAAGCCGCTGGCGCAAGCGAGTTAGAATTTGCAATTCCTGATGAGCCTTAGTATCGAGGTCATGACAGATGAAGACGCCAGGCGAACTCATAACGTGTCCTCGCTTTGGCATAGGATATAGCTCTTCTTAACCAGCAAGAACATCTCTGTGAGTATAACATGGTGTGGTATCATATTCAAGCTGAGGGTATTTCTAGAGGCCATGTTTCTGGTAAAACGAGGGAGCGGCCTTGTCATGGGCGAGGCGATCCCGACTGGTCTGACTATTCTGGAAAGGAGAGGAGGCAGACGACGATGTACTACACGCAGCCGGCGACCTCCCTCACACCGGCACTAGTCATCTACCTCATTGATGCAAGCCACTCTATGAATGACCCGTGTGGTTCTACCACCAAAATGGGACTGGTAAACCGGGCCTTGAAAGAAGCCATCAAGGACATGGTACGGCGCTCCATTCGCGATGGCATTGTCCAGCGGCGCTACAAAGTAGCCATTCTGGCCTATAGCACGACAGTCGTTGACATTCTAGGGGGAATCCGAGACCTACCCGAGCTAGTCAAGCATGGCGTACCCGTTATCAGCGCTGGAGGAGAGACCGACACCGCCGTAGGCTTTGCTGCCGTCGAGAATCTGCTCCAGAAGCACTTGATAGAATTTGATAGCTGTCCGGCCCCGCTGGTCTGCCACCTGACGGATGCCCTGATTACGGCGAGCGATCCCACCCCAATTGTGCGGCGTATTCAAGCGATGGCGGTGCGCGATGGGCCGGTACTGGTGGAGAATGTTTACGTAGCCGACAAGATGCTGCGCATCCC
>NZ_JADGHT010000146.1 GCF_019683755.1 Thermogemmatispora sp.
CTGTGCCTAGGAAGACGCTGGCTACGAGTGCTGGTGGCATGGAGACAGCCGCAACGTCCAGAGCGACAGCGAAGCTGAAGATCATGCCTACGTTGCGCAGGGTATTGAGAGTCGCCGAGGCAACGCTGAGATGACTGCGCGGGGCTGCGCTCATGGTCGTGCTGGTGTTCGGTGACCAGAAGAAGGAGCCGCCTATCCCCATGAGGGCCAGGATAAGGGCAAGCTGCCAGTAGGGAGTTGTTGGTGTCAGAAGGCCTAACAAGATCAGGGCCAGGGCCTGAATGGCTAGGCCAATTGTCGCCGGAATCGCTCCCCCGATACGATCAGCCCACCGTCCTCCAAGTGGCCCTATCAGCGAAATGAAGAGAGGTAACGGGAGAATCAGTAGGGCCGCTACTAGCGGCGGATAGCCACGGACTCCCTGCAGATAGAAGATGACCAGGAAGTTAACAGCGAAAACGGCCAACGATTGGAGCATGGCCGCCAGAACCGAGAAAGCGTAGACACGGTTGCTGAAGAGACGCAGATTGAGCATGGGATAGGCATAGTGACGCTCGCGCCAGAGGAAAGCGAGCAGAGCTCCGCAACCAATGATCAGTAAGGCCGCGATGAGCGGCGAGCGCCAGCCAACGCTGATACCTTCCAGCAGACCGAAGAGTAGGCCAACGAGACCGATGCAGAAAAGCAAGGCCCCGAGAATATCGAAACGCTCGCGTTGCTGACGAGGGGCAATGTCATGCAGGAGAAAATAGGCGGCTAGCATGCCTACCAGACCAACCGGTAGGTTGACCAGAAAGATCCAGCGCCAGCTTGCCAGTGAGAGAATGAGACCCCCAAGAACAGGTCCGAGCACACTGCCAGCTCCCCAGGTGATCGAATTGAAGCCCATCGCCGTGCCGCGCTCGCCTGGAGGAAAAACCTCGGTAATGATGGCCATAGCATTCGCATTTAGCATGGCACCACCAGCCCCCTGTAGCACACGGGCCGCAATGAGAAAGAGATCGTTGGGGGCTAATCCACAGAGAACCGAACCAACGGTAAAGATGAGAAAGCCCAGATTGTAGAGACGGACACGCCCAAACATGTCGGCCATTCTGCCAAAGGAGAGCAGCAGAACCGTGCTGATGAGTAGATAGCTGGTGATCACCCAGGTCATGCGCACGAGATCAGAATGCAGGTCCTGCAGCATGGCCGGCAGGGCGAGGATGACAATCGTTGAGTCAATGGCGACCATTAAGGAGCCAAGCGTCACAACCGAGAGTGCAGTCCATTTGTATTCCGGTCTCTTCATGATGCGGTGCTCATCAACAATTAGATCTGCCAGCGAGGCATCAACGGCAGCGGATAGGTGGATAGCAGGGACAGCTCCGCCGATCTCAGTTAGCTCGTTCACTTGCTTAGCAGTTCATTAGGCCAGAGCGGCACTGCTTTGAGCATGCTGCCTTGTCTCCGGCTGCGCGCCTCTGCCTACCACTGGCGACATGCCCACTTTGATGCCCGCTCAACGCCTTGGGGCAAGGGAGAAGGCACGGTTTAGAGGACGCTCTTCCCCGTCTCATGATAACACAATTCGATGGCCGGCTGCTGATCCTTTGTCGGCCACCACTCTCTTAGGCAGCAAACTCCTTAAGAATGAGGCGGAGCTAGAGCTAGAGCACAACAATATCATTTGCTGTGTATATATTCTTACAGCGAGGTAGGGCCTTGCAGCATAAGAGGCGCAACGCAGCATCGATCAAGTCGGGGTCTTCGTCGTTGCGCCTCATTATCTGTCAGGGGAAGTCTGGCCGGAGCAGCAACCGTCAGTCAGGCAGCGGCTTGATTAAGCCGAGGCCCGCGCCAGCAGCTCGCGAGCGATGACCAGGCGCTGAATCTGGTTCGTTCCTTCGTAGATCTGAGTAATCTTGGCATCGCGTAGCATACGCTCCGCCGGATACTCCTTCATGTACCCATAGCCGCCCAGAATCTGGATGGCGTCGCTGGTCACCTCCATCGCGATATCGGAGGCGAACATTTTGGCCATCGAGGCATACATAGTAAAGCGCTCCTCGCCGCGATCGATCATCTCCGCCACATTGTAGACTAGCAAGCGGGCGGCTTCGACCTTAGTCGCCATATCGGCCAGCATAAACTGAATGCCCTGGTTTTCAGCAATGGGGCGCCCAAACTGCACCCGCTGTTTGGCATAAGAGACAGCCAAATCGAGTGCCCCCTGAGCAATGCCGACCGCCTGAGCGCCGATACCGGGCCGCGTACGATCCAGGGTACGCATAGCAATGCGAAAGCCTTCTCCCTCACGCCCAATGAGGTTCTCCGCCGGCACTTCGCAATCGGTAAAGATCAGCTCGGCCGTCTGCGATCCCTTGATTCCCATTTTATCCTCAATGCGCCCCACAGAGAAGCCTGGGAAATCACGTTCCACAATGAAAGCGCTGATACCGTGCGTTCCTGCCTGCGGATCGGTCAAAGCAAAAACCGTATTGACCTGGGCCAGACCGCCATTAGTAATAAAGCGCTTAGAGCCGTTGAGGATGTAGTGGTCGCCCTTGCGCACCGCTACAGTGCGCATCGCTGCTGCATCCGAGCCTGAGCCTGCTTCCGTCAGACCGAAGGCCGCCAGCCACTCGCCACGTGCCAGCGGCGGTAGATACTTGCGCTTCTGCTCCTCGCTGCCGGCCAGCAGAATGGGCATAGCGCCAAGCTGTTGCACCGCCAGTAGCAGGCCCGTTGTGGCACAGCAGCGCGACAGCTCCTCAATGGCGCGTACTACCGCCAGCTTCGTTGAGCCGAGGCCGCCGTACTCTACTGGAAATGGCATGGCATAGATATCCTGCTGCGCCAGCAGCTCTTTCATATCCCAGGGAAATTCCCCAGTGCGATCTATCTCCGCCGCGCGCGGCGCCACACGCTCGGTTGCAATTTCGCGAATAGCTGCAATCAGCTCCTCTTCTTCGGGAGAGAGATGCGAAACCGCCATATACGACGCTCCTTTGCTGGATATCGATGAGAGACAAAGGACAGGACACAACCATTGTGTTTTGAAATATACCACAGAGAGGCTGCCCTCATGCCAGCTACCCAGGAGGTCTAGCGGTGGAGGGAAGGCGCAGGCGCTCCTGTTGAAGAGAGGAGGCACGGATCGCAAGCCAGACCGTGTGGCGCCGAATCTGCGAGGCTAGGCTGCCCGCGTCTCTCTGTCAGCCTTCGCGGCGCGCTCGCTGCTGCAGCTCATAGAGCTTGCTGATAGCCTCAATTGGTGTCAAGCTCTCGATATCCAGATTCTTCAGCTCTTCTAGAATCGGATGTGACTCAGCAGCGAAGAGCGTCATCTGCCAGCCAAGCGGCATGGTCATATCTTTCATCGCTTTGCGCCGCGCCTGTGCCTCACCCTTACGCTCTAGCTCGGCTAGAATCTCCTGCGCGCGATGGATGACCGGGCGGGGAATGCCAGCCAGTTCCGCCACATGCACCCCATAGCTGCGATCGGCCCCCCCTGGGACAATCTTACGCAGGAAGACAATTCGTCCTTCCTCCTCGCTCACTGCCACATTAAAGCAGCGAATGCGCGGCAGTACACGCGCCACCTCCACTAGCTCGTGATAATGCGTGGCGAAGAGGGTTCGCGCCCCACAGCGCTTATTGTTATGCAGATACTCGACTACCGCGCGCGCGATGGCCAGCCCATCGTAAGTACTGGTGCCACGCCCGATCTCATCGAGAATGACCAGACTGCGAGGTGTTGCATGGTGCAGAATATTGGCCGTCTCCACCATCTCGACCATAAAGGTACTCTGGCCTGTTGCCAGATCGTCTTGAGCCCCGATGCGTGTGAAGATGCGGTCTACGATGCCTATCGTGGCCGCTTGAGCGGGGACATAGCTGCCAATCTGGGCCATTAAGGTGATGAGCGCCACCTGACGCAGATAGGTGGATTTTCCGGCCATGTTCGGCCCGGTGATGATGAGTATTTGAGCCTCGTGATTCGATAGCTCTGTATCGTTGGGAACAAAGGGCACGTCCGGCTGAGCCTGCTCAACGACCGGATGGCGCCCGGCAATGATGCGAATGGTATCGCCGTCATTCAGCTCAGGCCGGCAGTAGTTGTTGCGCGCCGCCACCTCGGCCAGGCTCAGATAGACGTCAATCTCAGCCAGAGCGTGAGCTGTGGTCAGCACGCGCTCGGCGGCCTGGGTCGCGATCTCTGCCCGAATCTGGGCAAATAGCTCGCTCTCTAACTTGTTGATGCGCTCGCGTGCGTTAAGAATGGTGGCTTCGTATTCCTTCAGCTCTGGCGTCACAAAGCGCTCGCTGTTGGTCAGGGTCTGACGCCGCTGGTAGTCAGCCGGCACACGCTGTTTGTGTGCATTGGAGACCTCAATGAAGTAGCCGGTGTTTTTGTTGTAGCCAACCTTGAGGGAGCTGATGCCAGTTCGAGCACGCTCACGCTGTTCCAAACGCTCTAACCAGCGTTGCCCGTCCTGCGAGATGGCCCGTAACTGATCAAGTTCGTCATTGAAGCCAGACCGAATGATGCCGCCTTCCGAGATCGTCGCCGGCGGCTCTGGCACGATGGCACGCTCAATAAGGGCAATGACATCGGCGTTATCCGTCAGCCGCTGCAGCAAGGCTGCCAGCGATGGCAGGTTGCACAGAACGCTCTCTTCTTCCTCAGCAGAGAGCAGATCGGAGCGGATCTCTGCCGCCCCGCGCAGACTGCTTGCCAGGGCGACCAACTCGCGCGGACTGGCGATGCGCTGGCGCACGCGATTGATCAGGCGTTCAATGTCGCCGATCTTTTTGAGAATCTCTCCCAGGCGCGCCCGCAGCAGCGGGGCTGCCAGCAGCTCAGCAATGACCTCTTGGCGCTGGCGTAAGGCTTCAATATCCAGGAGCGGCTGACTAAGCCAGCGACGCAGCAAACGCCCGCCCATAGGAGTACGCGTGCGATCCAATACCCAGAGCAGGGAGCCTTTGAGCGAGCCACTGCGTCCACTCTCGAAGAGTTCCAGGTTGCGCCGCGTATGGGGATCGAGGATCATAAAGTTGGCCGTCGAGTAGGTCTCCAGAGCGGTAAGCTGAGGCACGATCTCTTTCTGCGTCTCTTGTACATAGGCCAGAACCGCCCCCGCCGCTCGGATCGCCAGCGGCAGCTTCTCGCAGCCAAAGCCTTCCAGTGAGGCTACGCCAAAGTGCGCCTGCAGGCGATGGCGCGCGTCGGCCTCGCTGAAGAAGCGGGCATCGTAGGGCGTCACATGGCCGGCTAGTCCTTTAAAGAGGCGGGCTAAAGGCGCAAAATCTTCGTCATCGTCCGCATCCAGCCCATCCTCCTGGTCACCCAACAGCATCGCCGCCCCATCAGGATCGCCATTGTTTCCCAGACGGGGCACCGGCTTTTCGCTCATCACCGCCGCCAGCCAGCGCCGTTTACGACTGCCTTGCTGCCCATAGTGAGCCTCTACCAGCACCTCTGCTGGGGCAATACGTGCAATCTCCTGCTGCAGCGTCAGCTCCGGCTCACCTGTGGCGATCTGAGTCGTTGCGAATTCGCCTGTCGTAATGTCCACATAGGAGACGCCGACGGCGTTGCGCCCCATCACGACCGCCGCCAGAAAGTTATTGCGCTTGGCCGCTAGCATGGCCGGCTCAACCACCGTGCCCGGCGTTACAATGCGCGTCACCTCGCGCTCCACCAGCCCCCGTGAAAGGGCCGGATCACTGACTTGCTCACAGACAGCCACGCGGTAGCCTTTGCTCACTAGGCGCGCAATGTAGCTTTCGGCAGCCTGATGGGGCACTCCGGCCATCGGGGCTTTCTCCCCACGACCAAAGTCACGCCGCGTCAGGGCAATCTCTAATTCGCGCGCCACGATCTCGGCGTCTTCATCGAACATCTCGTAGAAATCGCCCATGCGGAAAAAGAGAATGGTGTCAGGATAGCGCTCCTTGATGGCAAGGTACTGCGACCGGATCGGGCTGTGATTGCTCTGCTGACCTCTCTCGTACTCCTCAAATAGCACGGTTCACCTCTCCCAGAGACTCTTCGCGTGATGCTTAGTTTACCCCGAATCAGCTGCTTTGTAAAAGCGTTCTAGCCCTCCTGACGCGCCCCCTGGTTCTTCTAGCTGTTCAGTCCTACCCAGTTGCCAGTATGATCAGCTTTTGCATATACTTTGAACGTCCCCGTGTGGACTGGAGGAACCACGTCGCAAGACCCGGCTCTTTCTGGCGCGGTCTCTTCCTCCTATCCTCATTTCAAGGCAGGTTCGCGCGTAAGCGCAGAGTGCTGGAGACGTTGGCAATACATATAGAGATGAGCACGCATCGATGGATCGATTGTTGAACGGTGCACCATGACGACTGCAAACGGGTCTCTCTTGAGCGACGTTGAGCTGTCAATCTTCTCCTGGCACCTCCATATTCCTCTTCCCGTGGGAGCGCTGCTCTTGCTCTCGTTCCTGTTGGGCGCACTCGTGTTCTATGTGATCGCTGTTCTGGCCTCTCTGAGAGATCGGCGCGAGCTGGAGCGGCTGCGCAAGCGCGTGGAAGAGCTTGAGAGGGAAAAGGCTGCAGCCTTGCAGGCTGCGCAGGCAGCACGCATTCCTTCTGGTCCGCTTCCGCCGATGCCCCCAGTTGTTCCCATGCCTGGTATTCCAGGTATGCCCGGTCCCGGTGTACCGCCTGGTCCCGGTCACCATCCCGGCCCTTCCGCTGGCTATCCCCCCGGTAGCTACTAACGTCTCGCCTCGTCTTCTAGGTGTGAGGCACTAAGACAGATAAGGCGCTCTCTCCTTGGGAATTGGGGTATCCCTTGTTCAGCGAGTGATGGTCTTACTGACCTCCCTTAGCCGCACATTAGCCCGCAGCGCGGCAGAAATTATTCAAGAAACAGAGAGAGGGGTCAAGGAGACACACGAACAGGACGGGCAGCCTTCTTTGTCCTGTCCCAGAAGGAGGGTGTGTTTTTCTACTGCAGGTGTTTAATCGAACTCGATGCCATGCCGACCGAAGATGCGTTGCCAGAAGTGCAGCTCCTCCGCCGTATCCTCCTCCTCGGCCTGTCGCGCCAGGGCTGTTTTGCCAGCTATCGCTGCTCTCTCGTCTGGCTCACTCTCTTCACTTGCCCGGTTCTCGACTAGCCTTTCACTCTGCTCGCTTGTTTCAGGTTGCTCCGCCAGAGCGGCAGGAGACGCTGCTTTCCCCTGGTCTGCCAGCATTGGCGTCTGATGGCGCGGCTCGGCGCTGGCAGGTGATAGCAAATGCAAGTGGGCGTCTGTGAGTTCGCTCGGCTCAAGGTCCGACTCGGCTAGGATTTCGTTGGCAGAGCCTGGCAGGCTGGCATCCTCGTCCGTGCACCCGGCCTCTGTTTGGCCCTGCCCCTCAGGCAAAATGATCTCCTCTGCTGTAGAGCCAGCCTCGTGGGAGCGAACGGCCCCAAACTCATAGTAAGCAGGCATCGCTGCCGCTTCCGCCTCTTGCTCTCCTGAAGCGAGGGTCGCCTGAGCTTCATCCTCACCCGCAGCAGCGTCCAGTCTGTTGCTGGCTGCCTCCGCGATCCTCTCTGTGCCGCTGCCAACATATTCACGGATAGCTGGCTCGACCGGCGGAGCTGGGGATGGCTCTGGCACAGTCGCCACAGTCTGGGGTACAGAGGCCTCGCTGACTAGCGAACCGTCACCGGTGCTGTCTGGTGTTCCCGCCTCTGCTGCCTCATGCGCCAGCTCCTGGGGAGACGCCACTATGTTGGACACGCTCATCGGTTCAGCTTCTAGCAGCGGCGGGAGAGCCTCTTCAGGCAGGGGAACCACCTCCGCCGGCGCGGCCTGCTCTGCTGCTACCAAGTTATCGCGACCGTCCACCGCTATCACTTCGGCTGGCGCTATCGCCGGGAGCCTGCTGGCTGTCGCCTCCTCATGCAGCAGGCGACGCCAGAATTCATCTTCTGTCAGCTCGCCGTCGCCACTCTCCTCTTCCTCCGTAGCAGGCACAACGACCTCAGTCTGAGCCGTCCCCTCGACGGCGATAGCTGCCACCTCATCGATCGAATCGAGCCAGTCATAGGCACCTTCGAGGGCATGCTCGCACCAGCGAGCATAGTCGCCATCAAAGAGGCCTAGGCGGCGGCAGGTATCAAGCCGGCGGAACATTGCCTGTAACCATTCCTCACCGCGCTCGCAGAGGCGGTCGAGCAGGTCGACATTCTTCACTCCCCACTCGCGTAGGGTTGCTAGCAGCTTCATTACCCCCTCGGGTGGCTGGAGCTGACGTAGACGCTCGGCATTCTGCTCAATCTGCTGGCGTAGAGCCTGGATCTCTTCCTGCAGGACAGCTAGGCGCTGCTCGGTTAACCAGAGCTGATAGCCAGCATAGAACTCTTCAATGTCACGCCGGCTCAGGCGGCTGTAGAGACGTTGCAGCTGCTCGCTGTTGTTCATCTCGGCATCCTCAAGCAGAGCATAAGGCCAGTCGATTGCATCGGCAGGCGCCTGCCTTTAGTTCTGGGTCGCATCCTCTTGGGTTGGGGTGGTCGGCGGTTGAGAAACCGGTGGAGAGGAAGGCAAGCGTCCCCAGCGCTCCAACCAACGCTGGACCAGGCGATTGGTACGTATCCGCTCTTCATCAATGGGACCGGGACGCCGATCTTTACCCGAGGAGATGGTTAAACGGTGGAGCCACTCAGGTAGTTCAAGCTCCTGCAACTTCACTGATGATTCTAGCTGGCCTCTGCTCCCCCGCTGAGCAGCAGGTGGCGTACCAGCAGGCAGCTCACTGTTCATCGCTGGCAACGGCGTCCGCGCCGGACCAACAGGCCCAACGTTACTAATAACTTCGCCGGTGCTACGCCCTGGCACGGCCCCAGAGCTGACAGAGGTCGACGGCGAGAGATGCGCTCGCGCTTGCTGACCTCGCTGCTGGCCTTCCTCCCCTTCCCCCAAGGCGTTCAGCAGCAGACGCACTAGCTGATTCTCTGGCCGCGGCTGCGCTCGCTCTAGCTCACTCAGACGCTCTAGTAAGGAGGCTCGCTCAGCTTCCAGCGCTTCTAGTTTCCGTCTCAGGCTCCGGTCAGTTTCCTGACAGAGCAACCACTGCTGGTACTGGCCCATTGTACTTGCTCTGCTCACAGCAGTCGCTTGAATGGCACGCAGCTCCCTTCTGCCAAAGTATACCATGCCTGGTTCCTGCGAACAAGCGGCACTTTACACGAGACCGTATACTATGTTTAGGTATTTATACCTATTCGTAGGCAGAAATACTGGTGCTGGCCCCGGCTCGCCAGGACCAGGGCATGGATAGTACTTAGATCTCGGTGGGGGTATCTTTTCAAATGGCATACTCACTGACTCCTCTGACTCAAACTTCAAAAACAGAATCGGCTGCGACAGAGCATCCTTCAGGCTCGCTGCCTGTCCTCTTGGCGCTTCTGCTGGGAATGGGGCTGCTGGCCCTCGGCGTCATCCTTCCCTTGCGTGCACTCTACTTTTACCAGGCCTTCCCCGGCTCGCGGCTGGAACATTGGCTACTCCTGCCAACGCACCTGCTCTTTCCCCACCAGCCCCTCATCTCTCCGCGGCATCCTTTGGATGCCCAGGCGCTGCATAACGCGAACGCTCCACTGAACTGGCGCGACCTGCTTCTGTTCTGGGGGGGATTAGCCCTCATCTGTCTGCTCTATCTGCTAGCCTTGCGCGCTTTGCCCTCCCTGATCTCCTACCGGTTTATCTTGTTATCAACGACCTTCCTCGGTTTCACTTTAGTATTATATCCTGCCCTGACATCACAAGACGTTTTTTCGTACATCACCTATGCCCGCATAGGCGTAATTTACCACCTTAACCCCTTGACGACCCTGCCCATCGCCATCTCACGTGACCCCATTTATCAATATATCTTCTGGACTACCCAGCCATCAGCCTACGGCCCGACGTGGATCGCCTGCACGAGTCTGCTGCAGTGGCTTGCCCTAGAGCTGCACCACAATAGTGTCTGGGGAATGGTTCTCCTCTTACGCCTGTTTGGCCTGGCCATGCATCTTGGAGCGACCGCTATGCTCTGGAGCTGCAGCGGTCTGGCTCTGCTTCCACAAGAAGGCCCTTCGTCGCGTCTCCATCTCACTCGTCTCACAGTGACCCTTGCCTTAGCCTGGAACCCATTGCTTCTGCTAGAAGCCTGTGTCAACGCCCATAATGACGCGACGATTCTCTTCCTTATTTTGCTGGCCTGCTGGTCCCTGCTCCACTGGCGGCGCAGCCAATGGCTGCCCTGGCTATTCGCCGCCACGCTCTTTCTAGCCCTGGCCGCCTGTCTCAAAATTACCTTCATCGTCATCTTTCCGGGGCTGCTCCTCTTTCTTCTGGCCCACGATGAGCGGCGCTCTCTCTGGCAGCGTCTGCAGCTACCAGCCACTGTGCTGCTGGTCTACATTGGTAGCATTGTTTTGCTCTACTGGCCATTCTGGCATCATGGTGCAGTCTTACGCCTCCTCCGAGTCAATCCCAGTGCCTCAATGGCGCGCAACACTCCCTATGAATTTTTGGTACATCTCTATGCAACAATCGCCGGGATTCGTCTTATTCAGCTCGATCTTAATACTGGCTCTTACCCAGAAATCGTTGCTCACAGCATTGCCACGCTCCTCTTTGTTCTTGCCTATGGTGGCCTCTGCCTCTACACCTTGCGGCGTCCTGCTTCCATACGCAGGCTGTCTGCGCTTTTTGGCTGGATGGCTCTGGCCTGGCTGCTTTTCTGCTTCGTTGGCTCAACCTGGTTCTGGCCCTGGTACCTTGTAAGCTGGCTTGGTCTGAGCCTGCTCGCGCTAGTCAGTGATCAGAGCTGGCAGAGCCTGCTCCATTCGCGGGCCTTCGCTATTACTCTGGCGCTGACAGCCTTCTGCATGCTTTCGATCTACGCCGGCTATGTCTGGGGCATGGAGCGCACGGGATTGCCTTTCTTCCCGGGCCTGCAGA
>NZ_JADGHT010000147.1 GCF_019683755.1 Thermogemmatispora sp.
GCCGTACCCGTACCAGCAGCCCTCCCCTCCTCTTCAAGCGTCGAGAGCTTTCCCGAGCGCGCCAGCGCTAGCACCTTAATGGGGAGACGTTGATGCCGACGCGCGGTGGTCAGCCGATCTTTCTGGCGGCAGAACTGTGCCAGTAGCTTGCTGAGCGCCTGATCAAAGGCCACAGTGGCTTTGGAGGCACTAACTTCGCTACGCAGCATGGGCGTCGTTCCAGCCAGCAGGATCTGCACAGTGTAGCGATCTTGGGCGCTGCGCGTGTGCTCCTCTGCAATGGTAACTTCGAGACGGGCGGCATTGTTGCGGGGAGAGATGAGACGCGTGAGTTTGTGAGCCTTGCGCTCGATGTGCTGCCGCAGACGAGGCAAGACCTCCATCTGCTTGCCTTTGATGATGATCTGCATAGCTTTTGACTCCCTCTTTCCAAGGCCACAACACCGGTCAGCTGAGGTGCCCAGGCAGCCCTTGGCGCCTGAACCCCATGAAACGCAGGAGAGCAGACCCGCACCGTGGGCGCAGCAGGGTCCGGCTTATTATACCATCCTTCACCTCCCTATGACCAGCCTGACCAGCCACCGCCTAGCTAGCAGCAACCCGCGTCGCCACCCAGTCCTTCCAGCTCCCCTGAAACATGAAAAAGGTGTTATGGAATTGCTGCATTCCGACAACGGATGCATGCTCAAAAGATGAACAAATTTTCATCTATGGCGGTCCTGGATTCATAAAATGTTCATCCATTGCTGTTAAGCTAATGATAGCATTGCAGCAAGTCTGCACAGTGGAATGAAGGAAGGGGAGTGGCATTCATGGCGCAGATTCCGAGCGATCACCACATTACCTATCAGCTCCAGTACCGCAAGTGCGGAAAACCGACCTGCAGCACCTGTCGTGAGGGGCAAGGACATGGCCCCTACTGGTACGCTTATTGGCGAGAGGGATCACGGCTGCGCTCAGGCTATGTTGGCAAAGAACGACCGGCAGGGAGTTCGTCACCAGAGCAGGCGAGGAAGCAGCGGCCAGGTGATCAGCGCGATGAGCGTCAGGCACGTCGGGGAAACACGCGCCTCTCCCTGGTGCCGGTTCTCAGCTAACAGAGCTAGCTCAGCAAAAGCCAAGCCGACCCCAGATGAGCAGTCCTAGTGATTGCCAGTACCTTCCAGGGAGAAGGTCGACCGATCAGGCGAAATCAGCATTACTCGGTTCCTACAAGGAGAGAGGCGGCTCCCTCTGCCTCTTGTAGGGAGAGAGACGAGAGAGCCTCGGTCTCGGAAAGCAATGCTCCCTTGTCTCTGTCGCCACTTCTACTTATGTGATAGAATCATCTCGACAGTATTCTACCCAGAGTTGGGAGCTGCGGGATGAAATGTCCATATTGTGGCGGCACCGAGTCACGTGTCAAAGATTCGCGTGATATCGGCGACGCAATCCACAGGAGACGTGAGTGCGAACGCTGCAAAGGGCGCTTTAGTACTTATGAGCGGGTCGAGCCATCGCACCTGATGGTCATTAAGCGCGATCAGCGCCGCGAGCCTTTCGACCGCCAGAAACTCTACATCGGCATTCGCAAAGCCTGTGAGAAGCGGCCCCTGCCCGTCGGAGAGATTGAAAGCGCCATCGATGAGATCGAGCAGGAGCTGTACCGTATGGGCCGGCAGGAGGTGCCCAGCAGCGTGATCGGTGAGCTGGTCATGGAGCGCTTGCGCCGCATGGATAAGATTGCCTACATCCGCTTCGCAAGTGTCTACCGCTCCTTCGGAGACGTGGAAACGATGTTCGAGGAGATCCAGCAGCTGCTCAATCGCGAGAAGGCAGAATAAGCCTGGAACCATGCTTATCCCGCCTCCCTCACGACCCGAGCAGAGTGGCCTGACTAACCGCTGTGGCAGGAAGACCTGCGTTCTCTTCCTATCCGCCGCGTTGGTCTCCTCTCGTCTGGGGCCGGCTGCACCCGCCGAGCTGGTAGAGCGGGGGGGGACTCTGGCGTCTTGCTGTCCTTTGGTGCTGATGCCTCCTTCCATTCTCTCCCATTGTATCCATCCCTGCGCCGGTCCCCCTTCTTCTCGTCTGACCCCTTTCGCGTTTGTTGCCCACCAACAATGATCCCCTTAGCGCTCCGCGAGGCGCCCCTCCGCTTTGCGCAGGCGGCGGCTGAGTACGCTCAGTAATTTGAGAGCGATCTCCGGCTGCCTTCGTAGCACGGAACGAAACTCCCAGATCGGCAGGAGGATGGCCGTCGTCTCTTCCTCGGCAACGACGCTGGCCGAGCGTGGCAGATCATCTAGCAGGGCCATTTCCCCCAGTACTTCCCCTGGCCCCGCCGTTCCGATGACTTCCTCCGCTCGATCCGGGTCCTTGGCCTGGACAATACGCACTCGCCCCGCCGTGATGATGTAAAGGCCAGTTCCTGTATCCCCTTGATGAAAGAGGACTGTCCCAGCGCTGTAGTGCCTCTCCTGAGCACTTCCAGCAAGCTCTTTCAGCTCTTTTTGGCTTAATCCAGAAAATAAGCTCACCTTTCTTAGTGTTTCTTCATACATTGTAGATGGCTCCTTATCCAAAATTGGCTCGCTACCCGAGCAGGCTCCTGCCACGCTTCCATCGCTCTGGCCCTGCCGTATTGTATCACAGTGACTCAGCCTTGTCTCCTTTTTGACTTTCTGACGGCGACGCACTACAATAAGTGGGACGACTGCTAGACACCCAGATGAACGTATGCCCGAGCCACTCGCTAGAGAGATCAAAGAGCCATGACAACGCAAGATATCTCAGTGGCCCACCAGCGGCTCCGCGAGGGAGTCGATGCCCTCAATGAGGGAAAACTCGATAAGGCCGCCGAGGCCTTCAGCGATGCCGAGGTACGCTTTCGCCTCGCTGGCGACTATCGCCATGCTGGCGATAGCCGTATGCTGCTCGCAGAGGTTCAGCAGCAGAATAATCTGATCGATAGTGCTATCATCAGTTACTCACGTGCGCGCAACTATTATCGCCAGGCCGAGCAGCCGCTGAGCGAGGCTGCCGCGACAATGGCCCTGGGCCACCTGGAGCGGCAGCGGGCTCATCTTGATTTGGCTCAGCAGGCTTACGAGGAAGCAGGCCTCCTCTACCAGCAGCAGCGCTCAGCCAGGGGACAGGGCAATGTCTGGCTCGCTCTGGGCCATCTGGAGCTGCAGCGCGGCCATATCTCGCAAGCCGCTACCTATTATCAACAGGCGATTACAGCTTTTCAGGAGGCGGGCGAGGCGATTACGGAGGCGGACGCCCGCCGCAGTTACGGCGATACTCGCCGGCTGGCACAGGAGTTTACAGCCGCTGAGGAGGCCTATAGACAGGCTTTGGCTGTCTACGAGGCTCAGCGGGACTATTATGGCGCTGTTGATGCCCTGAACGGTCTGGCCCAGATCTGTTTAGAACAGTGGCGGCTCTCCGAGGCTGCTGATCTCTTCGGCGAGGTGATTCGGCGATCTCTAGAGTTGGAGTATGAGCTAGGCCAGGCCGATGGTAGTCTTGGCCTGGCAGCAGTGGCGCTGGCTAACAATCAGCTCGAGCAGGCCTTGGCTAGCGCACAGCGTGCTCAGCAGGTCTATGAGGATCAGCGCAATGCTTTGGGACTTGCCCAGGCACTGCGTTTGTTGGGAGAGATTAATCTCCGCCGTGGTCAACTGGCTTATGCGAATTCACAGGTGCAGCGTGCTCTGCGCACGTACCAGGCTCTTGCTCGCCGTCCTGGTACGGCAGAGGCTCAGCTCTGTCTAGCCGAGATTCTGCGACGGCGCGGTCAACTGGAACGGGCCGCGGAAACCTTTTCGGCAGCCCAACAGCAAGCGCATCTTTCCGCAAACGCTCTTCTGCCAAGTCAGGCCCTGCTTGGACTGGGCGATATCCATCGTCAACGCGGCCAGCTCGCCCGTGCTCATGCCCTTTATGAGGAGGCCGCTACTCTGGCCGCTCAGTTGGTTGAGCCATTCCGCTCCTACGCTCAGGCGGAGGTGGCACTCCGTCAAGCACGGCTGGCTATCGCCCGTGGCGCTCTGCAACTCGCTTGGGAGCAGCTCAATCAGGCCCGCTCATGCGTTGAATCCGGTCCGCTGCATGCACGACTTGGCCCGCTGTTGGCCCTGGTCGAGGGGGAGTGGTATCTGACGCTCGGCGAGTTCTGGCGTGCTGAGGGTCGCTTCAGCGAGGCACGCCAACGGGCCGAGGCCATCCAAGAGCCGTTGCTTGCCACCGAGGCCTTGCTCTCCCTCGCTCGCACCTACCTGGCCCGCAGCGAGCTGGAAGCGGCTTCCTTGACCTATACCGAAGCCGAACGACAGTTTCAGCAGTTGGAGAATCCTGTCGGCATAGCCGCTGCAACCCTGGGTAGCGCTCAGGTACTGATCGGCCAGCAGCGCTGGTCAGAGGCAATTGAACGTTGCGAGGCAGCCCTGGCACGCTTCGAGCAAAACGAGGACCTGGCCGGTCAAGCAGAAACGTTGCTGGCTCTGGGCCTGGCTCGCCGCAATAACGAGCAGCTCAGTGAGGCCTGGACAAGCTTCGAGAGCGCCCTGCGCCTCTACCAGCAGCAAGGTCAACCGCTGGGAGAGTCAGATGCTCGCTATGAGCGCGCCGGTGTGCTACTGGCTCAGGGACGACTCGCTGAGGCCGCCAGCGAGCTACAAGAGGCGATCCGCCTCGTCGAGGGGGTGCGCCAGACGCTGCCTTCCCCCGAGCAGTGGACAGCTCCCTTTATGCGTCAATATGCGGCGCTCTACGCCCAGGCAGCCATTACTGAGCTGCGCCGGAATCAGGAGCAGCAGGCCCGCGCTCTGCTGGCGTCGTATGTCCGCCTCGCTGGTCCTCACGAGCTGCAGGAGCAGCTGAAAGCTTATGAGGAGAGCATCCCCACTGGAGGGGAACACTTGAGTGAGGAGGCCATTAGCGCGAATAAGGATCTGCTGAAACGCCTCCGCCAGCTTCGAAAGGATGTGGCCTCTTAGGGAAGGCCCTTTGGCTCCATTGGCAAGGGTCAGGTGGTCCCCCTCTCTGCTAGAGTAAGGTATGGCAGGCTGGCAGACACAGCAGGAGCAGGAGGAGCACAGGAGGAGAAGATGCATGCCAGGCTGTCACGATGGGTTGCTGACCTGATACCTTGCCAGTGGGCTTTAAACGCCTTATTATCTAGCTAGCAACAAGATAAAGAACAGGCCACGAGCAACGGGAGGAGACTATGGATTTGCGCTTCTTGCGTGGTGACCCCCAGGCCCCTAAAGGCCATGCGATCTTTTTCGCCCGCAGCAGCGAGGATGAGCGGCGTATCTTCTATACCTACTGTGTGGTGCCGCCTCTCCCTCTGTCTTTGGCCAGATATCTGCCTTCAATCCTGGCCGCTCACTTGCCAATGGATGAGCCTAATGTGCAGGTGATGCCCATTCCACCCATGTTGGAGGAGCTGGAGCAGGGACAGGGCCTTGACTATCTGCACACTTTGGCCCACTATCGCGATGATGATCTCTGCGAGCTGGGGGCGATCCATCCGCGCGATGAAGCGGCAAAGATGCAGTTGGCTGCTCAGGCTTGTCAGGAGTATGGCCAGCTCTACCTGAACTACAGCGCCTCTTTCGAAGAGGCCGCTAGCCGTTCCTCTACAAAGGATGAGCTGCCGGCTTTGGATGACTTGGACCCGGAGGAGCTGCTCTTTCAGACGATGACTGACCGCCAACGCCTGGCAGAGCTGGGGAAGCTGGTCGGGGTCGCCCGTTACGCCCTCGAAGGGAACGATACTCACTTGCTGCAGGAGACCCGGCAGAAAATGCAGCGTATCGTACGACTCCTGCCCGAGAAGTATAAAGGCAGCGCTCTGATCACAGCAGCTTGCGATACAGGCAAACACTCCGCTCGCATTGCTGAGCTGTATCTGGAGCGCGCTTATAAGCTTCTCGATGAGGAATACGCTGACATTCCGCGCATCGAACAGGCGATCCGCGAGCTGCAACAGTCTGCTTGAAGCGCGTGCCTCTCTCTCCTCCCTCGAGCCTTTCCAGCTCGTGTGGCACTGCCCCAGCGCCGCAGGGTTCACGGTCAGCAGCTGGTCTGTCTCCTCCCTCTGTGGCTTTGCTTCCTTCTCTTTGGCACTTGTTCGCTTGAGTTTGATCATGATCCTAATCAAACAAATAAGGTAATGGAGATATTTTATGGCATCAGTCGGCATGAGGGTTGATCTCTCGGAGCTGGTCGAGGCCGCGGCTGCGGCTGATGCGCCACGCCTGGCCAGCCTGACCCGGGAGCTGGTTCATGGGAAAGCAGATATTGATGTGCTAATCGGGCGCGTTGGGATGATCGCCGCTCATGGTGATCGTGAAGGACACGTCGTACTAACCTTGACCGCCGCCAGCGTTCTGAGTCGCTGGTTACATGCCTATGATCATCTGGTAGGTGAAAGTGTCGAGAATCGCTTACGCCCGCTGCCGCTCTTGGTCCAGGCTCTGTGCGCGGCAAGCGCGGCGGTACGCGAGGGACAAGGCAGGCAGCCCAACTACCCTCGACCCTATTACCCCAGCGAGTTGCCAGAGGGGCAGAGCGTTGGCGCTTTGATGCGCGAGGCCATCTATCAGAATCAGGCTGAGTTGGCTGAGCGGCTCCTCTTCGGCCTCTATGCGACCGGCGCCGACTACCGTACGCTGCAAGCTCGCACCTATGAGGGGCTGGCGATGACCTTCCATCAGGCGGGCCACCCGCTGATGTTTGCCGTTCGTGGCTACCAGCTCCTCGATCCGGTAGAATGGGGCGATCGTGTCCCCAATATTATTCACTGGCTGGCCCCTCATCTGCCCATCCGCAGCGAGGAACCAGCCTGGGTCGGGACCGTGCGCGACTTTGTTGCTCAGCACCAGGGCGATTTCGATCTGATCCGCCGACGCATCTCGCCGCCGAAGAATGAACGCGCCCTTCCTCTGCGTGATCTTCTACTGAGCGATGCCAGCCCAGTGCAGGTCTGCCAGGCCATTCATGAGACGCTTATCCAGGGCCAAGCTTCGCCGCGCGCCGTTGGCTCGGTCATCGCGCTCACGGCGGCAGATATTCTGCATCAGATCAGCGATGAGGATCGTACGGCTTTCATCCAGGCGGCTCACGGTCTTCTGTACGCCGCGGCTGTGCGCCTGGTCTTTGCCCAGGTGCAAGACATCGAGGTGATTCCCCTGCTCTTCACTTCAGCCGTCTTTGTTAACGAGCTGCGTAAGCAGTTGGGACTGGCCAGCGGCCAGAGACAGTCAAGTACTCCTCATGTCCATGTTGGCGGGGGTTTGCTAGCTCCTGCCCTCCTGGAGACGCTGCAAGGCGAGCTGGAGGCCCGTGATCTCGAAGGCGCCTATTTGGCCGCCCGCCGTTACCTTAATCTTGGCTATGAGCCAAAGCCGCTTTTCGCGACCATTGGCCTGGTCGCGGCTCAGGCGGATGCTGCCGCTGATCAAGGTCATACTCTGCAGATTGTACAGGCGGCGGGCGAGGAGTTCATGGGTTGGCCTCGCGATCTCACGGAGGTCGATCTGAGTGTCTTCTTGCGGGCCGCCCTGCGGGCTGCGGCCCTGGCCCCACGCAATACACTGACATCAGCGCTCTAGAGCGGCTCAGACGCATAGGAGCGATGGGAGCGCCCAGACGCTAGTGGGTGGGTAACCGGGACAAGGTCGTTAGCCCTTCTCTGAGACGAGAGGCCGGGATATCAGCGCTGGATCTGCACGGCTGGCAGGCTGGAAGATGAGGCATCAGGCCAGGACGACAGTAGCAGGAGGAAGGAGTGAGCCGAGCAGCACCGTTCTGGGTCCCGGCCTCTCGCTTCATATGCCTGCCAGCTCCCTGCTCGCCCAGACCGTCGCTACTCTATTAGGGGAGGTTAGCAGCTAGCCTGGTTATGACGATTGGGAACCTGTCCCTGCTCTGTGCCGACGCTTTCCCCATCGCTCCGCGTTCTTCCCTTAGAGGTCTTTCAGCGCAGCGATTTTGCAGGAGCACAAGAAGAATGATGAGTCAGATCGATCTTCCTCAGAAGCAGAGGAGTAGACAGTTTCAGCAGGGCTTGACGACTGCGCTCTGCCTGCTAGCTCTCTTGCTTACGTTGACCTCCTGTCAGATTGGCAATCGGCAGCCGCGTCTGGTAAAAGCTCCGGCCAGCAAGCAGGTCTATCGCGAGCCGCAGATCGGCCTTTCAGACTATACAACACTTGATCCGGCCTTGGTCACTGACCCCGCGGCAATTCGGGCCGTTGAACTCGTCTTTACCGGACTGGTCCAGCTTGACGATCAGCTGCAGGTCCGGCCTCAGCTCGCCAGCTCATGGACGGTCTCCAACGACGGCCTCAGCTGGACCTTCCATCTAAAACCTAATCTGAAGTTCAGCGATGGTACGCCGCTGACCGCCCAAGACGTGGCTTATAGTCTTGATCGCGCACTGCAACCGTCAACCCGCTCGACGACTGCACCTCTCTATCTGGCGCTCCTGCGCGATGCCGATAAGCTGTTGGCCGGCACCATTTCAACGCTCATCAACGATAGTATTCTGGTGCAGGACAAACAGACCATCGTGCTGATTACACGGCAGAAGGCTCCCTACTTTTTGAGCATGCTCACTAATCCTTGCTCCTTCGTTGTCGAGAAGCGTCTTATCGAGAAATATCACGGGAACATTAGTGATCATTTGACCGAAGGCGGCGGCGCCGGTCCCTTCAAGGTGGCTCGCTATACCCACGGCCAGGAGATCGACTTTGTCCCAAATACCCACTACTATGGAGCTAAACCCCAGTTGAGCCGCATCGTCTTTTCTTTCTACCGCCAGGCGAGCGATGCTTACCATGCCTATCAGAGTGGCCAGGTCGATCTGACCAGCGTCCCCTTGACCAGCTATGCCAGTGATAAAAAGCGAGCAGACTTTCACCAGGTACCGCAGCTATGGATCAACTACTACACGATGAACTATCTCGTGAAGCCTTTCGATAATATTCATATTCGCCAGGCCTTCGCGCTGGCGATCAATAAGGTCACGATCGCCGAGCAGGTCTGGAAAGGCACCGTGCTACCAACAAACCATATTGTGCCCCAAGGTATGCCGGGGTATAACGCGAAGCTGACAGGCCCCGATGGGACGCAAAACCTAACCGGCAATCCGGCCAAGGCCCGCCAATTGCTAGCCCAAGGCCTGCAAGAAGAGCATCTGTCAAGCCTGCCTCCTATTAGGCTAACCTATGCTACAGGGCTGAGCACGCTTGACCAGGAGGCCCAGGCTCTGATTGAGATGTGGCACCAGAATCTGGGTGCCACTGTTACCCCCGACCCTGTCGACTATAATACCCTTCTGAGCCGCGTGACGGCGGCCACTAATAACCCCAATGGACTGCAGATGTGGGGTCTGGCCTGGGTCGCTGAGTATCCTGACCCGCAGGACTGGCTCTCGGCTCAGTTCGGTCAGGGCGTTCCTAACAATAATATGAACTATGGCCAGAATGTCAGCAGCGATGCTGCTATGCAACAGCTCGTGCAAAAGAAGCTGGCGGAGGCCGATAGTACACTGGATCCAGCCACGCGTCTGCGCCTCTACCAGGAGGCAGAACAGCAGCTTGTCAATGACGTCGCCTGGTTGCCTCTGGAACAGGTGCAAACCGTCTTTCTACGCAATCCGTTGGTGGTAGGCTTCAAGGACAATGGGATGAATCTTGTTCCGCCCGATGACTGGGCTAACATCTACGTTGTCGAAAGCCAGTCGTGAAGGGATTCCCCACTCTCTCCAAGGAGAGCGGCAGAGCTTAGGTCTCAGATTGTCAGAGCGGCCCTTCTTTGGGCGAGAGAGGCTGTGAGCGTTAGTTAGCCGCCTCTGCCGCTGCTCCTTCTCTCTGAGAGATTCAGGAGCCAGGGTCCAACTACAATGGTCCAGCGCCTTGAGCCCCCTCCAGGGTTCCAATGGCCCGATTGATCTGGCGCTTCCCTCACACGCATGGTCCTCCTTTCCTACCGACGGCTCCTGCGCTTGCTCCCGGCAGAGGAGCCCCGTATCATAACACCAACAGTGGTGCCAGACTACAGATGCCACTTGCCCATTTCAACTATCCTCCAGCCTGGAGCAGGCCGAAGACCGGCATCGGATCAGAGCGCTCCTGGTAGCCTCGCACTTCGCCAGATGGAGCGATCGCGAGGCGAGTCGCCCCAGAGCAAGCGCCGCACAATTGGGCTGCCTTCGCTCTCTGGCTGGTTAGCAAGCAAGTAGTACTATTACTGTCCACTACTATCCAGGGCAACTGGTGATCGATCTCTAGCCAACATGCCAGCTTGCTTTCAGCAGCAATGGAGAAGCTCCCTATGTCTACCCAGCAACGTGTGAGCATGGCAGGTCTTGCAGGCCTGCTTTCTCTGCTAGTGATCCTGCTGGGAGCCTGCGGAGGCAATGCCGGGAATACCACTGCCGCGCGTAAAGCTCCGCCTAGCCAGCAGGTCTTTGTCGAGCCGGAGCGAGGGATCAGCGATCTGTCGACCTTCGATCCCGCTCAAGCCTTTGATGTTCCCTCCGTGACAGCAATCCAAATGGTTTTCACGGGTCTGGTCTCGCTGGATAAGGACCTGGTTGTTCGCCCACAACTGGCCAGCTCCTGGACAGTCTCGCCCAACGGCCTGACATGGACCTTTCATCTGAAACCCAATCTGAAGTTTAGCGATGGCACCCCCTTGACCTCAATGGATGTTGCCTACAGCCTTGATCGGGCGCTGCAGCCCGCACAACGCTCATCAACAGCCCTTACCTATCTGGGCCTTATTAAGGATGCCGATCAACTGGTCAAGGGACAGATCCGTACCATCATCGGCGACAGCGTCCTCACACCCGATCCCGAGACGGTCGTCATCCGGGCGCGCCAGAAGGCTACCTATTTCCTCGATGCCCTCACCTATCCCTGCTCCTACGT
>NZ_JADGHT010000148.1 GCF_019683755.1 Thermogemmatispora sp.
CCTGCCATCCTTCGTATGAAAAGCAGTGATAAAACAAAGAAGTGATTCCTAGGTTATATATGTCATATATAAATGATTTAGAGTGTCGAACCGGCGAGCACCAATTGTGGAGGGAAGGTCGTCCAAAGCGTTTGCATGCTCTCTCTTCTTCAGAGCAGAACAGCAGGCTCAGGAGTGTCTGAGCGAACTCCTGGCCTCTATTCACCTTTGTTGTCTTGTGCAGTGCCCTATGGCTCCCCTTGTTTCCTCTCCCCTACCAATGATACCAACGTGAGCCATCAGTCGAGGATGTTGCTGAGGAGATTCCATGACTTTCCCTGACAAGAGTAGGAAAAGAAAGGAAGGGCGTGAACCACAAGCTGGCTTGCCCCGGGACAGAAACCGGGGTTCTTAGGGGCAAGGTGGCACAAAGGGATGTGGGTTATTTGACAGCCTCACGTTAGCAAGGCCTGCACTATTGGATGAAGCTTGAAAGTTACCACCACGGGTGTGGACGGGGCCAAAAGCAAAAGCGATGACCCTGACTGTGAATGGAGGAAACGCTGTAGGCACATGATTAGTACCTACGACACAGCCCCTGCACATTCAGGGGAATCGCTGCTCTTTCTCGATCCCTGAGCGTCACGGTAAAGGGATTGCTCCTATTTAGGAAAGGGGGCAATCGGTGATGGCATTATTGATACGTGTGGTAACATCAAACGTAAAGCCACAGCTATTCGTTTGACCAGCACAATACTGGCCACGTTCTTGCGAACCTCGAATTCGAAATAGCGCTTCTCGACCTCGTAGAAAGTCATATTCGAGGCCAGGCAATAGCCGCTCGCCTGGGCCGGCAAGGCCTGCCCTGCAGAATCCGCCAATCATTGGCGACGATTATTCTATCACCCTGCCTCAAAGCGTCTCTATAATACCCAGCGGATAGAGAGAAGCAAAGCAAAGACGCACTCCTCACAAGACAAGAACAGAACATTCTGATAGACGAGCGCACAAGCGAAAGGAGAGATACACGTGAAAGCAGCCATCTTCCGTGGCGCTGGTAACGTTGTCGTAGAAGAGCGACCTGATCCAGTCATTCAAGAGCCGACCGACGCCATCGTACGCATCGTCCGGGCCTGCGTCTGCGGGTCTGACCTCTGGTATTATCGCGGCATCTCGCCCCATCCCGGAGGCCCCATCGGCCACGAATTCATCGGCCTCGTCGAAGAAGTCGGCCCCGAAGTCAAGACCATCAAGCGCGGCGACTTCGTCATCGCCCCCTTTGCCATCAGCGATGGAACCTGTCCCCACTGCCGCGCCGGCTTCCACACCGCCTGCGTCCGAGGAGGGTTTTTCGGGCAAGGAGTTGAAGGAGTCGCCGGGCAGGCCGAACTAGCGCGCGTCCCCCTGGCCGACGGCACCCTGATGGCCGTCCCCGGCGCCCCGTTCTCCGATGAAATCCTGGCCTCGCTCCTGACCCTCTCCGACGTCATGGGCACCGGCTACCACGCCGCCGTCTCAGCCGAAGTCAAGGCAGGCGATACTGTCGCCGTCGTCGGCGATGGCGCCGTCGGCCTCTGCGCCGTTCTCGCCGCGCGCCTGCTAGGCGCTGACCGCATCATCATTCTCAGCCGCCACCCCAAGCGTCAGGAACTGGCCCGCGAATTCGGCGCCACCGACATCGTCGCCGAGCGTGGAGAAGCCGCCGTTCAGGCCATCCTGAAGCTGACCGATGGCATCGGCGCCGATGCCGTCCTGGAATGTGTTGGCACCAATGAAGCCAACCAGACCGCCTTTGCCAGCGCGCGCCCCGGCGCCATCGTCGGACGCGTCGGCGTCCCGCACGAAGTCGAAATCCCAGCCGAAACAACCTTCTACCGCAACATCGGCATGCGCGGCGGCCCGGCGCCCGTCCGCGCCTACCTGCCCCAGCTCGTGGAGGCCGTCCTCGCCGGCCAGATCAACCCGGGCCGCGTCTTCGACTTCACCACCGATCTCGACCACATCGCCGACGCCTATGCCGCCATGGATCAGCGCCGCGCCATCAAATCCCTGCTCATCGTCGGTCAATAGGCCCGGTCTACCTCTACCTGGGTGCCGTCCTCCAGTCACAGGCTATGCTATGGCCTTGGACCCCCATGACGGCCCCAACCAGGCCGCTGCCAGCAGAGTGAATCATCTGGGTTTCCCCTGACAAAAGGAGGGGGCAGCAATGTGGAACGGCTGTCCCCTCCTTCCTTCGAGAAGGAGACAGGCATTGGCTGGGCTGGTCCAGCACTTAGAGCGGCCCAGACGTTGCATTCCGAAAAAGAGAATCCCCGGGTTTCTAGAGGGGATCTGCTCCGGTTCACCAAAGCAAAGATGGCAAGAAGGCCTGACCAACTGGCCGCTCCTGTGCCTGGAGAGATCAGACATGGGGCAGGCTGGGGCTCGCACCCGGCCCCGACCTGGGTGTATGCTATGCGTAGTCCCTTCTCCTGACGGGGCTCAGCAGAATGGTCTCGACGCCCCTCTGCTATCTGGCTGAATAGACAGTAGTCGAAGAAAGGAGGACTAAGCATGGCGATTCCCGATGTCAGTAACAAGACCCTGGCTGAGCTGATCTCGCTACGCGGGCGCAATGCGGTCATCACAGGAGGCGCCCGTGGGATTGGCCTGGCCATTGCGGAGCGCCTGGCGGAGGCCGGGGCTGGGATACTGCTGGGTGACGTGCGGGCCGATGAGGGCCAGGCTGCGGCGGAGCGCCTAGCTTCTCGTTACCAGGTGCGGGCCCTCTTTGCTCCCGTCGACGTCACGGACGGCGATTCAGTGCGCAACCTGGCACAGCGAGCCTTGCAGGAGCTGGGCAGCCTGGATATCTGGGTCAACAATGCTGGCATCTATCCGAGCAGCCCAACGCTAGAGATGCCTGATGAGCAGTGGGACCGCGTGCTCGCCATTAATCTGCGTGGGACCTTCCTTGGAGCGCGCGAGGCAGCGCGCTGCATGATCCAGGGCCAGCGCGGAGGAGTGATTATCAATCTGGCCTCGACTGCTGGCTATCAGGGAGGGGCCGGCCTAGCGCACTATGTCGCCTCCAAGCATGCGGTTCGCGGCCTGACCAAGAGCCTGGCCATTGAATTTGGACCGTACAATATTCGGGTACTGGCCCTGGCCCCGACGCTGATCCGCACGCCCGGGATCGCAGAGCTGCGTCAGGAGATGGCGGCAGCCGGAGCTCCTGATATGCTCGGCGACTCTTTCGGGGAAAGCCTGCCGCTGGGGCGGGCTGGCGTTCCCGACGACGTGGCGCGCGTAGCGCTCTTCTGCGCCAGTGACCTCTCCCTGTTGATGACCGGCAGCACGCTGCTGGTGGATGCCGGCGCCCTTGCTAGCTAGTCTCTGCGAAGCCCCTGACAAAATAGCCTGGTTCCTGCAGATGAGTGTCTCTCATCCACAGAACCAGGCACCTGCGGCAGACCTTTGCTCCACCTGCGATCTCCTCTTCCCCTTATCTAAGAGCCTCATACCTTCTGAAAGCTGCGAAGACTGCCCAGAGCGCTAGAACAACCAGCAGGAGCGCCAGGGCCATCCAAGCCCCAAGTAGCCCAGGCTGGTAGGCTCGATCGATCAATAGGGCTGGAAATGGCGAGCGGCGTGCCGAGGCAGAAGCCAGCCCTATTCCTAGAGCTACCGACCCTAAGCCTGCATTGCGCAATACAGAGCGATGAAAAAAGCTGACCTCTCTGCTGTTAACCTCTCCAAAACAGTGGCAAGCGAGAGGAAGATGGTGCCACCAGGCCGTTCCCAAAGCGCTGGAAAATATCAGGAGCAGGATGAGCAAAGCGAAAACCATCCAGCGCGCCGCTATTCCCAGCAGCAAAGCCAGGGCGTCGCTTACCTCGACTACCGGTAAAATTGGTAAAAAGGTGCTACTAGCTAGCTAGGTAGCAAAATGATAAGTAGAGTGTATGGCTTGATTTGGGACTAGAAAGGGCTTTGAGTAGGGAAATTTATTCTCTCCAATTAGGAACTGTTGTGCTTTTTACTATGATGGATGGGCTATGTACTCAGAAGCAGTGCAATCAGGGAACTGCAGGTAGGTGCGCCTGCCAGGCCCAGAGCTGCCTGTGGCGGGGAGAGTCCGCTGGCTAAGCGGACCACCCTGTCAGGCCAGCCCTGGTCTGGCTAAGGCGGACAGGAGCCCCTCTCTAAAGCCGAGAGAAATAGGCCGCCGAGAAGCTATCTCCCTCCGCTGCGCTGCTGGCACGATACCAGCCATCGCCCTTTACCACGTTCTTCCCCACGTGGATCAGCTCACCCCACACAAGCAGCTCCCGCAGCTCTGCCAGGTCGCCCACGAAAGTCGCCTGCCCCACCAGACCGCCAATGGGAGTAGCGCGTCGCAAGCGACGTGAATAACTGGGCATATCCTGCCAGCGCATTGTATGCCCCTCACAGCGCACCGCCGCCGCCAGCGCTAGCAGGTGTTCCCGCTGCTCTGCCAGGGCGCGCGCCTCTTCGGCAGCGCCGTAGGCCAGTCCCAGTTGCTCCAGGCGCTCAAGCAGTCGCTGCACGAGGGTAGCGAAATCCGGCTCCTTGCAGAGCGCGCCATGCCGTACCAGGCGCAGGGGGGTCAAGAAAGTCAGCGTCACCCGTTGCTCCGGCAGCGTCAGCGCGCGCTGGCGCACATCCTCCGCCTGCACTGCCAGCGTCGGCGTTCTGACCTGCTGGGCCCCAGCCCGATAGAGTTGCTGCCGCTCCCCGCTAAAAGGATGATAGGCCTCGATCCTCTCGATGCGTAGCCCGCCGCGTCGGGGAGGCGAGCCGTTCTCTGGCAAAGGGCGCCCCAGGCCCTGGCGCTCCAGTTCCTGGCTGCTGAGCATAACATAGGGCAGCAGCTCCACGCGTCGGCCAATGAGCGTCATTCCAAACACAAGTCGCTCGCCTGGCTCGTAGCGCCGTCCTCCCTCTAACGGCGGCTCCAGCACATAGGGGCGAGGAATATCGCGCCCCCAGGGCTGCCCGTTAAGGCGCTGCAGCGTTGGCGCTTGCGGGTCATCCGCTGGCGCCAACAGCGCACTGACAGGACAGACCTGCAGCAGGGGACATTCCAGGCAAGTGGGGGCCTGCTTGTTCGTGCAGAAACGGCGCCAGATCGCCGTAAAAAGCGCGCCGCGCAGCGCCGTCCCCGGAGAGTCATCCAGCTCTAGCGGTGTCTCGACGCGCATGGTCCATAGCAGGTGATAGGTTGTGAGCATAGACCTCCCTTCCATGTGAGTAAGGTCATATCCATAAGCGGAGCCTCTTCCCTTCCCTGGCCAAGACGGGGGACGGCGCGGCATGCAAGCTGCGTTGCTGGTCATCTCCCCTCGTATCATGAAGGCGGCAAGCGTCGATACCAGCTATAGGAGTGGGAAGAACGCCAGCGCTGATAAGGGAGCACTACGTGACGGAGCACGCGGTCCCGGTTCAGCACAATACGCTCGTTCGTATAGATGTTGGCCTGAGAGAAGGTCAGCTTCGGCCCGCAGTCATCGAGCACCTGCAGCGTCCCCTGCATAGGAAACGTCTCCTGCCGTGAGGCGGTCAGCAGCAGAAAGCTGCCAGCGGGCAGCTCCGCACTTTGCGCAGGAGGCTGCAGGATCTGGATGAAGCCGCCGCGCTTGCCCAGGTAGTTGAGACCGACCAGCAGCTCCGGCAGCACTGCCGTCAGAGGACTCCCTTCAGCTACCTCGCAGGCCAGACGCAGGCTTCCATAGTAGCTAATGTACTCACGATAAGCGATTGTCGGCTGAAAAGGATACTCTTTTTCTAGACGCGCGCGAGCAGCCTTTTCGGGATTGCTCTTGTCCTTCAGCTCGCGGCGGATCTTGCTGAAACCCTTGATGACGACCGCCTGTTCTGGTGGTTCCAGGGCGATAGGCAGGTCGCGCAGAGCGGGGAAGAGGCGTTCCCCCTCTGCCAGACCGCGAGTGCGGATCAGGGTGCTGAGCAGGGCCATCTTGATAGCGAAAGGGGTCGGCACCAGCAGCGTCTGACCACCCGAGGATGTAGCGCTGGCCGGTCGCAGCGAGAAGAAAGAGACCGGCAAGTAGTGCGCGACGATCCACATTGGTCGTCTGCCTCCTTTCTGTGTGATCTGCCAACCGACCAATCGACCCCTAGGCCGACGCCGCCTCGGGGGTAATGCTATCGATCAGCGAGCGCATCTGCTGCGAGAACTCGGCCAGCGTATCGAAGGTCTGCAGGCGCACATGCTGGGGACCAGCGCCGTTCAGGGCGCGAACAATGGCCTCCGCTTGCTCACGGTAGGCCTGCGGCTCATCGCTGCCGCCCAGTAGCGGACTGACCAGCGGCGCCGGCGTAGCGGTGTCGCTGGTGCTGATGAAGCCTTCCAGGGCCAGCAGGTGAGGGAGCTGGGTCGAGCGCATGGCGCCGTTGAACTCCAGGAAGCTGTAGAGCAGGCTTTCAAGCAGGACACGGGTGCGGCGCTGGCGCTCTTCGGCACTGATGGCGTATCTCTGCGCGATATCGTTGTAGCCTACCCGGCTCAGCTCGACGTGGCAGACCACGGCGTAGACGCCGCTGGAAGCCGGGCGATGGAAAATGCTTTGTCCAAGGTTGGCCCCTTTGTGTTCGTTGCTCTCCTCCTTGCGCGTCGCGCCCGGACCGCGCTCCAGGGCGTACTTGACGTGGAAGTAGCTATCGGTCCGTACGCGCTCGGGTAAGGCCACAACCCAGCCGAATTCACAGACCGACTTGCGCGGGACCGAACGCCCGCCTTCAGTCACCAGAATCCCACCAACGTCGTCCATGGCGCAGCGCTGCAGCAGGCCATCGATGAGGGCTGCGCCGGTATCGCCAGCTCCCTTAATAAAGTCGCTGTCGGCATTGATGCGGTTGGCATCGAACTGCTGACAGCCAGCGCAGAGGCTCAGGCCCTCCTCACGTGCGCGGCGATAGAAGTGCTCCATAAGGACATGCTTGAGCATGTCGCCAGAGATGGCGTTGACGGTGTGCAGCAGACCGTCGTCGCCGATGATATCGACCATGCGCGTCTGAATCTGGTTCCCCTCGCCGCCTTCGTTGTTGAGGCTGTGCATGTTCAGGGTCATGCGCGCAGCGATGGACAGAGAGACTGGTGTGTTTGCCATAGTTAGATTCCTCCCTTTCTTTGTGATGATCGTTGCCGTTGGTGCTATTTATGTTGCGAGGTAAATGATAAATCAGTTCTGTAGGCTTTGGTCGTCTGTTGCCTCTGTATCCTCCTCGCTCTGGCTGCTTTCCGCGGCCTTGCCCCAGCGGGCATAGCCATAAGAGAGCAGCATCGAGGCCACCAGCTCGCAGGGATACTGGTCGAAGAGGGTCGTAAACTCGTCGATATCGCTGGTCGTGACGGGGTAGCGCAGATGATGCTGGTTGTAGTCCTCTGAACGCAAGGCGCGTCCCAGCTTCTGCGCCACCTTCTCCTCTTCGCGCGCGGTCTCGGCGTTGTAATGCAGCAGAAACTCGCTGAGGGCTTGCATGAATTCGTCGCGACGATGGATCTTGCGCAGCAGCTCCTGCCCCAGTCCGTAGCGCACCTCGTAGGGATAGTTGTTATCCTGGAAGCGGCGGCGCTGGGCGTTGACCGTTGCCTCGCGGATGGCCGAGGCGATGCGCTGGAAGCCTTTGTTCTGAAGGATGGGGGTCAGTTTCAGGTCCTGGGTTCCTTTTTTCGTTTCCATTGCAGCACTCTCCAGTAATACAAGTTTGTCCAAGCCCTGGCTGGCAAACTGCTTGAGCCAGCGCTTCTCGTTTTTCTCGCGTTCCCGCTGACGGAAGAGGTAAGGGCCATAGCTGGCGGCGAAGCGCCAGAAGAGGCGCAGATCGTGACTGGAGAGAAAGTCGCGGTAGATGCGCAGCAGCTCTAGCTCTTCGCTGCCTTCTTTCCCCTGTGGTCCCTCGATGCGGTTGATGATGGCGATGTGCTCCTCCAGCAGCTCATCGATCTGCGTGGCCTCGGCGACGGAGCGCGGTCGCGGCGGCAGCCACGAGGGCAGATTGATGGTCGAGACATTCATCACCGCGTGGGCGCTGCCCATGTCCTTGTAGAAAGCCACGTCAAGCCCGTGGGTGATACTGACCAGGGGAGGAAGCTCGTCCGGGTCAAGGTTCTGGCTGCTCGCCAGCTCATTGCGCCGGTGGTTCACCAGAGCCTGAGCCAGGCGCAGGGCGGCCAGAATATCCTGTTTGATGGCCGTGCTGGACCAGCAGATCTCACGAAACTTCTGCATGATGGTCCTGAGCGTCTCCAGCTCGACCTTTTCGGGCAGCACCACGAAGGTCTTGCGGTCCTTGCTGCCACTGAGCATATAGGGAGCGGCGCCCAGCATGAAGCCGCGGAACTTGACCAGCTCCAGCAGCCAGAAGCTTTCCAGGCCGCCAACCGCCAGACGGTTGCTTTTGGGGGCATTGGCCCCTTTGCCACTGGTTGGATTGAGCAGCTGCACGGCGGTGGCCTGGGCCTTGCCGCTGAGGCCCTGCTCCTTGGCCCACTTCTCCCAGGTGCGTTGCGCCTGCTCGACGTCGTTGAGCGGCTCGGAGAAAAGGCGGAAGAGCAGACGCACAGCAAACCATTGCTGCTCGGCGCTCAGGCTCTCCCAACGCAGCACCAGCTCATTGAAGGTGTCGGCGACCTTCATGACGTTGATGGCCTTGTAGTGCTCCAGCTCAGGGCTGGGGCCGTTGCTCAGGAGCTGCTGCAGCTCTGGAGAAGGGTTGAGGCGCGCTTTTGGCGACCGCTTCTCGGGCGGCAGTTTGGCGAGCTGTGCCTGTAGCTGACGCTGTTTCTCTTGCTCGGCCTCGTAGTCGAAGATTTCGACCTCGCTGAATGTGCGCCCCTTTTTCGCCTGCCGCTCCTGCTGTTTGGCCGTGCTTAGGGGGCGCAGCAGGGGGAGGCGGTTACCGCTCGCCAGGTCGCTTTCTTCCACGGGAGGGAGCTGGATCAGAAAGCTCTGGCCGGCGTCGTAGATCTCCGCAGACTGCTCCGGACGGCCCAGGCGCGCCAGGCCGAGCCGCATGAGATCGGCTACGCCCAGGGCGAGCAGGGTATCGGCGAATGTCCCGCTCGCTTTGTTGACATAGAGCGTTGTCATACACTGTCCTCTGTTAGGCGATTTGCGCTATTTATAAAACGAGCAAACCACAAATGATAACTTGGCAAGCGTTTGGTACACGATCTGGCGCATGGTCTAGACCTCTCCTCTCGCCTCCCCTTTCTGGCCCGAGGACCGCGAGCCTGTCAGCGAACTGGCAAGCTCGCCTGGCTAACGATACGCGTCGGCGCGCTGGTCGGCCAGGCGCAAAGCCCGTGTCATGACAAAGGCCAGCCAGGTTTCGTACAGAGGTTTGTGCAGGTCCAGAGCGGGCTGACTGAACTTCCCTGAGGTGGCATTCTCGGGGAAGAGATCTCCTTGCTGGCACTCCGGCAGGATCAACTCCAGGTTCAGGGGCCGAGACGAGGTCTCGCGCTGTACCAGGGCTAAGGCTCGCCGCACCGCCTCTAAGGCTCCTGGCGCCAGCCTGCCCGCACCATATTCGTGAGCCCCTGTGGTATGATGACGGGCAATGGCGTAGCAGGTAGCCCGCACCACGGGCGCCGTGGGACTTGCCGGCGTTGTTGCGCCCAGGCAGTCCACGATGAAGCGGCGCGCCAGGGCCACGCTCTCACAGGCGTGGTTAGGACGGCGTTCTGCTAGCTCTTGCTCCCACTGTCGCTCTTCGCGGGCCCGCACGTCATAGGTCGTCTTGGCAAAGAGATAATCGGCTGCCGGCTCCTGATAGTGCAGGCCCTTCTTTTCGTGATAGAGGCGTTCCCAGGCGCGGGCCCAACGCTGCCAGCCCTCAGCGAGCTTACCCAGATCGTGCAGGGCCAGCGCTAACTGAATGGCCTGATCAATTGTGCCCGCTGCCAATCCCATGCGCTCCTCCAAGCGACGCAGAGCATAGGCCAGCTCATGATAGAGGCCGTAGTGATAGGCGTCGGCCAGTCCCCCAATGTGCTCCTCGTAGCGCTGGCGTGAGACCGTCTGGCTGACTACACCGGCGCGCCGCCGTTCCAGCGGACGGCTCTGGTAGCGCATACCCTCAAGGCGCTGTTGCCAGCGCGCTGGCAATGGCAGGCGCCCGTCGCGGAAGACCAGGCCCAGATCGCGATCGTAGGTCACCAGGGCCTGCGGCAAAGCCAGCACCAGGGCACTACTGATCTGGGCCGGGTTGGTCACCGGCTCCCACGTATACAGTGGCTCGCGCCGGCTATCGTCCTCGCCCTGGGCCGCTCCCCCGCTCCCGGTATCCATGAGCACCGCTTGTTTGCACACCCAATCGAGGCCCAGCGCCGCGGCCCGCTCCTGTAGGGCCTGCCAGTGCCGACCCTGCAGCAGACTGGGACGCAGTGTGAAAAGCTGCCATTGCCAGGGCGCTGTGACGATCTCCTCTTCGGGCGCATCGTGCACCAGCAGCGCCACTTGCAGATCATCGCGAATCAGCGTAGAGCGCACACTTGGATCGGGCTTCCTCAAGCTGGTCACCATCTTCTCAAGCAGATGGGGCCGTTGCTCCTCATAGCGCGCCAGCAACTGGAGATCGCTCTCACAATGGACTGTATCAAGCAGGCGGCGCTCCTCCTGAAAGCGCACGACCTGGCCATCGTACTCGGCCAGGGCCTCCCACGTGCGTTGACAGGGTTCCGGCTCGTAGGGTAGTGTCTGCGCTTGGCCCTGATCATCGACGGGAAGCGAGTAGATAAAGACCTGCCCCTGCTGGTGAGGGAAGCGCGCGCAGCGTCCAGCGCGCTGGATCAGGCTATTGGCCGGTGACAGCTCGCTGTGCAGCGTCTCAACCGAGATATCAAGGCCCACCTCGACCACCTGCGTCGCCACCACAATCACATTCTCGCCCTGATAGCGCCCGCTC
>NZ_JADGHT010000149.1 GCF_019683755.1 Thermogemmatispora sp.
CCAGTCCTGCGGGGTAAGATCGATATCTGCCCCGAGTTCACGAGAAAATAAACTTTTCCAAAAGCTGAGCTTTTTCTGCATATAAGTATAACTAAAAAGTTATTTTGCATCAAGGTATTGTACTGCAAGATAGCTGTTATCGGTCAGCGAAAATATACCGATTCTGATCTCTAGAAAGCATAGCAGCCTGCCCCCCCATAGCCTTGCCAGGGATTACCCGAAAGTGCTACAATGAGACTGTTCCGTTCAATGGAAACAGCAATCTGTCCCCTGCATAGGACGAAGTAGTGGGTAGAAGTACTGTGACCGACTACCATATTGAGGTACGGGCAACCTCGCCGCAGTATGATATTCAGGCCCAACAGCTTATGCGTGAGCTGTCCTTTCTCTCGCGCGCTAGGTTGCCCGCGCTGGCCACTCTGGCTGAGAGTGCTCCCCCCCTTTCCTTCCACACTGCTCAGCTCTATTCTCTCAGCGGCACTTGCTCCCCGGACGAGGTCAGGCGCCTCGCCCGCGAGCTGTTGATCGATCCTGTTACTCAGACCTTCTCGCTCTTGCCTTCCGCTACACGCTCTGCCGTCGGGGCTGCCGGTCATATCATAGACGTATTTTTTCTCCCAGGTGTCACTGATACGCTGGCGGACAGTGTCTTGCTTGCTGCCTCTTTGCTCGGGATCACCGGCCTGGAACGAGTCGCAACAGGCCGGCGTTATTTTCTGGACGAGCGTTTCAGTCGGCAAGAGGTACGCCTGATTGCAGAGGCCCTGCTCTATAACCCGGTAATCCAGTTTTATCGTCTTCTGCCGAATGAAGATGAGCGGGCGCCAGCGAGCAGCTTCCCTGTTCCTCGCTCTTTGGCCGTCGATCCTCTCTCCTCTCCTTCTGATAGCGCTTCTCCGCGCGTCCTTCGTCTGCCTCTTGTTGAAATGAACGCTGAGGAACTTAGCAATTTGAGTCGCACCAGAATGTTAGCGCTCACGCTAGAGGAAATGCAGGCGATTCAGGAATATTTCCGTCAGCAAGGGCGCGCACCTACTGATGTAGAGCTGGAGACACTGGCCCAGACGTGGTCTGAGCACTGTTCGCATAAGACGTTTAAGGCCACTGTGCGCTACCGCGAGCTGACTCCTGCGGGTGAGCTGGCTGCTGAGGAGATGATCCCCGGACTGCTGCGCTCGTTCATTATGCGGGCGACGAGCGAGCTGGCATGTCCGTGGGTGGTTTCGGCTTTCAGCGATAATGCGGGTGTGGTCCAGTTTACGGAGGGCTATGATCTGGCCTTCAAGGTGGAGACACATAATCATCCCTCGGCGATTGAGCCGTTTGGAGGAGCCAATACAGGTGTCGGCGGGGTGATTCGCGATGTGCTGGGGGTCTCAGCTCGCCCTATTGCCTGTACTGATGTGCTCTGCTTCGGGCTGCCCGATACACCGCCAGAGGAGCTGCCGCCTGGGGTGCTGGCGCCGCGGCGCGTTGTTTCGGGAGTGGTCAATGGCATCCGTGATTATGGCAATAAGATGGGAATCCCGACAGTGAACGGGGCCATAGTCTATCACCGCGAGTATCTTTGCAATCCGCTCGTATTCTGCGGCTGCCTTGGCCTGCTGCCTCATGGGAGCCATCCCCGTTCGGTAGAACCTGGCGATTTGGTGGTGGTCCTCGGTGGTCGCACGGGGCGCGATGGGATTCATGGGGCGACATTCTCTTCGGGGGAGATGAGCAGCGAGACCCAGGCTGTGGCTGGTAGCGCGGTCCAGATTGGCGCACCTATTACGGAGAAAAAGGTGACCGATGTGGTACTCCAGGCCCGTGAGCGTCGCCTCTATCATGCTATCACCGATTGCGGAGCGGGCGGCTTTTCCTCGGCGATTGGGGAGATGGGGGCGAACACCGGGGTACGAGTGGATCTGGCGCGGGCTCCGCTGAAGTATCAGGGACTGGCTCCCTGGGAGGTTTGGCTCTCGGAGGCCCAGGAGCGCATGGTGTTGGCCGTGCCGCCGACCTGCCTCGATGAGCTGCTGGAGTTGTGTGCGCTGGAGGAGGTGGAGGCCACGGTCCTGGGCGAGTTTACTAACGATGGGCGGCTGACGGTGACTTGGGGCAAGGAGGTGGTGGCTGATTTGGAGATGGCTTTCTTGCACGAGGGTCGCCCTCAGCGCGTGCTAGAGGCCGTTTGGCGCCAGCGTCCCCTGACAGTCGGTTCGGCAACGGCCTCGCCAGAGACGTTGCCCGATGCGACTGATGTTTTGTTGACGCTCTTGCGTCATCCCTCGATCGGTTCTAAGGAAGGGGTGGTACGGCGCTACGACCACGAGGTGCAGGGGGCGACGGTTCGTAAGCCGCTCGTGGGACGGGCCGGTAATGGCCCTGGTGATGGAGCGGTGTTGCAGCCACTGCTTGAGGATCTGAGTCTGCCACGAGCCGGTGTGGTGCTAACGAACGGCCTTAATCCGCTCTACGGCAAGATCGATCCTTATCATATGGCGCTCAATGCGGTAGATGAGGCGCTGCGCAATTTGACAGCGCTGGGTGGCGATATCGAGCGCGCGGCACTGTTGGATAACTTTTGCTGGGGGAGTCCCGCCGATCCTGAGCAGCTTGGCATGCTGGTACGAGCAGCACGTGGCTGTTACGATGCTGCTTTGGGCTTTGGTACTCCCTTTATCTCTGGTAAGGACAGCTTGAATAATGAGTACCGTCACGGTGAGCGCCGTCTGCCGGTGATTCCGACGCTGCTGATTTCGGCGCTGGGGGTGATCGAAGATGCTGCGCGGACAGTTGATATGGCCTTGAAAGCGGCGGGTAATCTGCTCTATGTGGTAGGGCTGACACGTAATGAGTTGGCGGCCTCACACTATGCCGAGGTGGTGGGTACGGAGTTGTTGCCGATGACAGCTTTGCCACAGGTAGAGCCTGAGCAGGCGCGGGTGACGATGAAGGCTCTGGGCGAGGCTATTCGGCGTGGCCTGGTGCAGTCCTGTCATGATCTGGCAGAAGGCGGACTAGCCGTAGCGGCGGCAGAGATGGCCCTAGCTGGCTTACTTGGCGTGAGTATCGATCTGGCTCGTCAGCCGGCAAGCGGTCTGGAAACGCTGCCAGCGGGCTTCCGCTCTACGGTCCTGCTCTTTAGTGAAAGTCCCTCGCGCTTCCTGGTTGAGGTGGCTCCGAGCCAGCGTGAGGCTTTTGAGACTCATATGCGCGCTGGTGGGGTGACGGCTCTGGCGGCGCTTGGCCATGTGACGGCCAGTGGGCGGTTTGTGATCAAACAGGGAACGGAAACGCTGATCGATCTCTCGATTGCTGAGCTGCAGGCTGCCTGGAAGGGAGAGGTACCATGAGCGTTGTGCCACGCGCTTTGGTGTTGCGGGCGCCGGGCATTAACTGCGAACGTGAGACCGCTTATGCCTGTCGCTTGGCGGGTTTTGAAACGGAGCTGGTCCACATAAATGCGCTGCTGCGCGAGCCGGAGCGCCTGCTGAGCTATCATTTTCTGGTGCTGCCGGGCGGTTTCTCGTATGGCGACGATCTGGGAGCCGGGACGCTGCTGGCCAAGAATCTGACGGTGCATCTGGGTCGGCAGTTGCAGCGCTTTGTAGAGGAAGGCCGCCCGCTGTTGGGCATTTGCAATGGCTTTCAGGTGCTGGTGCGCGCTGGCTTGCTGCCACATGCAGACTGGAGCAATTTTCGTCCAACGGCCAGTCTGACGGTCAATAGCTCGGGGCGTTTCGAGTGCCGCTGGATCTCATTGGTCGCCGAGAGTGGTCGCTGTATCTTTACACGCGGCCTGTATCGCCCTCTGGAACTCCCTGTGGCTCACGGCGAAGGGCGCTTTGTACTAGCCGACAATGGGCAATTAGAGGAGCTGCGCCGGCATGAGCAGATCGCTCTGCTCTACGATGGCGACGGCTATCCGGCCAATCCTAATGGTTCACTGGCCAATGTGGCAGGTCTCTGCAATCCGGCGGGCAATGTGCTTGGTCTAATGCCTCACCCTGAACGCTACGTCCGTGCCTTGCAGCATCCTCAGCAGCGCAGTCCTGCCGACGGCCTCCTGCTCTTCCAGAATGCTTATGCTTATGTCTGTCAATTGCTGGGTTTGGAGCCGCCTCCGCTGCCAGTGTCCGTTAGCCGTGGGCGCTCTGGAGCTGGGGCTGAGGAGGAGAGCGAGCGCCGCCACTGGACAGCTCGGCTGACGGGTGAAGGCGAGATCAGGGAGCTGTCGGAACAGCCGCGCCGGTCGACGCCGCTATCAGTCTCTGTGGGCAGCGAGAGGACTGGTGGCGCGGAGAACAGGCCAACGGCACGCGGCTCGGGGTCGGCTCCGCTCTCATACGCAGCCAGCGGTGTGCATATCGAGGCGGGAGAACATGCCGTTGAGTTGATGAAAGCTGCGGTACGTGCTACTCACGGCCCCAGCGTGCTCGCTGGCGTGGGGGCTTTCGCCGCTGCCTTTCGGGCCGAAGCCCTCAAGGAGATGCGTGAGCCGGTCCTTGTGGCCACTACCGATGGCGTGGGAACGAAAACATTGCTGGCGGTCCAGATGGACCGCTTTACCACCATTGGTTACGATTTGGTCAATCACTGTGTCAATGACTTACTGACTCAGGGAGCGAGGCCGCTCTTCTTCATGGATTATCTGGCAACGGGCCAGCTTGACCCAGAGCAGGCGGCGACCATTGTGGCGAGCGTGGCCCGGGCCTGTCAAGAGGTGGATTGCGCCCTGCTCGGGGGCGAGACCGCCGAGATGCCCGATATGTATGTGCCCGGTACTTTTGATTTGGCCGGGACGCTGGTCGGGGTGGTTGAAGCGGCGGAGCGTATCGATCCGACCAGGATCTGCGCCGGCGATGTCTTGCTTGGATTGCCTTCCAGCGGTCTCCATACCAATGGCTATTCGCTGGCGCGGCGTGTCTTCGCCGCGTATTCTCTGGAAACAGTCTTTCCCGAGCTGGGGGAGCCGCTGGGCGAGGCCCTGCTGCGCCCCCATCGCTGCTATTTGGGGGAGATTATGCGCCTGCGCTCCGAGCTGGGCACGGCCCTCAAGGGCCTGGCGCATATCACCGGAGGCGGCTTCCAGGGCAACGTCGTCCGCATTCTGCCGCCCGGTACCCAGGCCGTCATCGAGACACGCGCCTGGAGCGTGCCACCGCTCTTTACGCTGATTGCTCGCCTGGGACAGATCGAAGCCAGCGAGATGTATCGCACCTTCAATATGGGGATCGGTATGGTGCTGGTGGTCGCCGAGGACCATGCGGACCAGGCCCGACGCTTGCTGCCTGAGCTGATCCCTATCGGGATGATCCGTGAGGGCGAGGGCGTCACTCTAACATAACTGCACTACCATCATATCGCGCGCTATAACAAGGTGGAGAAAAGAAAGGAGCAGGTAGCAGCATGAGCACCGGACAAGAGGAGCCAGTCACTTTCGGTCCCTTACTGGCGGAGGGGAAGACCAAGCAGATCTATGCCCATCCTGAGGACCCGACCCTGGTCTACATGGTCAGCAAGGACCAGATCACGGCGGGGGACGGCGCGCGCCGTGACCAGCTTACTGGCAAGGGTCGCTGGAGTACGATTACGACGGCCAACGTTTTCCGCCTGCTGAATGCGGCAGGTATCCCAACCCACTTTGTGCGCCAGATCAATGATACTACGCTGCTGGTGAAGCGCTGCCAGATGCTGCCCATCGAGCATGTGCAGCGCCGCATCGCCACCGGCTCTTATCTCAAGCGCCATCCCGAGGTCAGCGAGGGCACGCGCTTTGATCCGCTGGTCATTGAGACATTCCTGAAGGATGATGCGCGCCATGATCCCCAGATCTGGGATGAGGACATTATCAACATGGGGCTGGCCACTGCCGAAGAGATCGCCTGGATGGCCGAGCAAGGGCGCCGCGTCTTCGAGACCCTCGAACGTGCCTGGGCGAGTGTCGATGTGACACTGGTCGATCTAAAGATCGAATTCGGACGCGATAGCGAGGGCAAGCTGCTTGTCGCCGATGTCATCGATAACGATAGCTGGCGACTCTGGCCCGGCGGCGACAAAAATCGCATGCTTGACAAGCAGGTCTATCGCAATCTTAAGGAGGTCACCGAGCAGGATCTGCAGGGGATCGCCGATCGCTATGCCCTGGTGGCCGACTTGACTGGGAAATTGCGCATTTGAGCAAGGCCAGAGGGCGGTGCAGTTCCATTCTCTGCACCGCCCGCACCGTTTTGCTGAGGACAGCAGGAAGGAAGCCATGGAGCGACTGCGCGATGCCTGCGGTATTGTTGGGATCTATGCCAGACCAGGCGACGAGAGTATTGACGTGCGCCAGTATTTGACACTGGCCCTGACGGCTTTGCAGCACCGTGGCCAGGAGAGCGCCGGCATGGCGGTCTACGATCAAGCGGGCCGTATTGCTCACCGCGTGGGTATGGGCAAGGTGCGCGAGGTGTTTCCCGATATGGGTCAGGGCCTGCCTCCTACGCGCTGCGGCATCGGCCATGTGCGTTATTCAACGACCGGCTCTAGCTGCGTCGAGAATGCTGGTCCCTTCGTAGTGGGCGAGCAGTCAGGTGGCCGGGAGGATGGTGCACGCCCGCGGGCGATAGCAGTGGCCCACAATGGAAACCTGGTCAATGGGTCGGCCTTGCGCTCTCGCCTGCCACAGCACCTGCTCTCTTCGACGACCGACAGCGAGGCGATCGCCCTCTTGCTCTTATTGGTAGAGGGGGAAACGCTACGAGAGCGCATGCTCACAGCCTTTCCGCTGTTGAAGGGAGCCTATAGCCTGGTAATGCTGGCGGAGGGCAAGCTCTACGCCGTGCGTGATCCCTGGGGTATGCGTCCGCTCTGTTTGGGGCGCATTGGTGATATCTGGATCGCCGCCTCGGAGTCCTGCGCCCTCGATCGCATCGGGGCCTCCTTCGTACGGAATGTTGAGCCGGGCGAGCTGATCACCATTGATGAGCAGGGCCTCCACTCAGAGATTCTGGTCCAGGCTCCGCGCCAGACGCTCTGCGTCTTTGAATATATCTACTTTTCGGACGCCACCAGCTATGTCAACGATCGCTATGTTTATTTGGTGCGCGAGGCACTGGGCCGTGAGCTGGCTCGTGAACACCCGGTAGAAGCCGATTTGGTGGTCCCGGTGCCGGATTCGTCGATTCCGGCAGCCCTGGGTTATGCCGCCGCTTCGGGTATTCCCTATGGCCAGGCGATTATTAAGAATCGCTACAGCGATCGTACCTTCATTAAGCCTGATCAGCGCCTCCGCCAGATGGAGGTCGATCTGAAGTTTAATTTTGTGCGTCCCAAGGTGGAGGGTCAACGCCTGGTGATTGTCGACGATTCGATCGTGCGAGGCAATACCATGAAGCGCCTGGTTGCAGCCCTTCGTCACCAGGGAGTGCGAGAGATTCATTTGCGGTCGAGTGCGCCGCCGCTGCGGCATCCCTGCTACTTTGGAATCGACATTCCTCATGAAGACGAGCTGATTGCGGCTGGGCGCAGCATTGAGGAGGTTGCCGAGTATATCGGCGTCGATAGCCTGGGTTACCTGAGCATTGCCGGCCTGGGGCGAGCCATCGCTTCAGTGCGCCGCTTGAGTGACCAGGAGGCGCCAGCGTCAGGCACAGGGGAGCAGAGGCGAGCGGGCATAGCCCCAGATGCTGAGACGCGAGAGGAGGCAGTAATGGAGGGTGAGGGGCCGGCCTTCTATGAGGGGCTGCTGCATCGCGAGTTTTGCTATGGCTGCATGCGCCGTGAGGGCTGGCCATTTGATCCTGTGCAGGCTGCTGACGAGTCTTGTCCCTTGCCGCTCGTGCGCCAACCGTCGCATTCGTAAAGGAGAAGAGGGAGCGGGGCAAGAGGCCAGGGCTAGCGATGGTAGAGGCCTCGCGCTGCTCAAGCGCGAGGCGAGGAGTGAGGGGCACCAAGGAGGAGTTGCAAGCTATGCGAGTATTAGTCATTGGTTCGGGGGCACGTGAGCACGCGCTGCTTTGGAAGCTGGCTCAGAGTCGGCGTGTGACACGGCTGTGGGCGGCCCCGGGCAATCCGGGCATGGCCGCCCTGGCGGAGTGTGTGCCCATTGGGGCGCACGAGTTGGAGCGTCTGGCTGACTTCGCAGAGCGCGAGGCGATTGATTTCACCGTGGTTGGTCCTGAGGCGCCGCTGATTGCGGGCCTTGTCGATGTCTTTGAGGCTCGTGGCTTGCCCATCTTTGGGCCGCGGCAGGCCGGCGCTCTGCTGGAAGGAAGCAAGGCTTTCGCCAAGGAGCTGATGGAGGCGGCTGGTATTCCTACCGCGCAGCATCGCAGCTTTCGCGATCCCGCCGCCGCGCTGGCGTATCTGGAGGAGCACGGTGCTCCTGTGGTTGTCAAGGCCGATGGCAATGCTGCCGGCAAGGGGGCCATTGTGGCGCTGGACCTGGAGACCGCGCGGAGAGCGGTACGGCAGATGATGGTTGAGCGGGTCTTCGGTAGCGCTGGCGAGGTGGTGGTGATTGAGGATTATTTGCAAGGGGATGAGATCGGTTCGACAGCACTCTGCAACGGGACCAGCTTTGTGCCGCTGGTGCTGACGCAGGACCATAAGCGCGCTTTGGATAATGATGAGGGTCTCAATACGGGCGGAATGGGTGCCTATGCGCCACTGCCGTTTGTCTCCGCCGAGACCGAGCGCGCGGTACAGGAGCGCATCATTGCAGCGACTCTGCGAGCACTGCAGGAGCGCGGCATCGCTTTCTCAGGGGTTCTCTATTCGAATATCATGCTCACCGAGCGTGGGCCGATGGTGCTGGAGCATAACGTGCGCTTTGGCGATCCAGAGACGCAGGCTATGATGCTCCTCCTGGAGAGCGATGTAGACCTGCTCACGCTGTTGCAGGAGCCGCAGCGGCTGGCCAGCGTCCCGCTCTGGCGTCCAGGCTACGCGGTTAGTTTGACACTGGCTTCAGGTGGCTATCCCGGCAGCTATCGTACAGGCCTCCCGATTCAGGGCCTGGCTGAAGCAAGCCGACTGGAGCAGGTGCAGGTCTTCCATGCCGGCACCGCTTTGCGCGATGGCGAGCTGGTGACGGCAGGTGGGCGCGTGCTGAGTGTGGCCGCCTATGGCGCGACGCTCGCGGAGGCTCTGGAGCGCGCCTACGAGGCGGCTCGCCTGATCCACTTTGAGGGCATGCATTACCGCCGCGATATTGCCAGGCGCGGCTTGCGTGCCCTGCAGTCCTAGGCCAGCGCCAGAGGCTCTGGCGCTTCAGCCACTTCTCTTTCTTCAATCAAGGCGAATCTTTGAGAAAAGAAAAGGGGACTATTCGTCATCATGGCAGCTAAAGTTGTGATCATTATGGGGAGCAAAGGCGATCGTGGTCATGCGGAGAACATCGTGAAGACGCTGCAGGAGCTGCAGCTTGCCTATGAGCTGCGGGTCTGCTCAGCGCACAAGGCCACGCGTCGCTTACTGGAGATCCTGGAGAGTTACGAAGGGAGCAGCGACCCCATTGTCTATATCACGATTGCCGGGCGCTCTAATGCTCTGTCGGCGGTGGTTGACGCCAATACGCGCTTCCCGGTGATTGCCTGCCCGCCTTACAGCGACCGCTTTGCGGGCATGGATGTGCTCTCGTCGCTGCGTCTGCCTTCAGGCATTGCCTCGCCGACGATTCTAGAGCCGGACGGCGCAGCGCTGTTGGCGGCCAAGATGCTGGCGCTCTTTGATCAGGACCTGGCCCAGCGTCTGGCAACTTATCGTGAGCGCTTTGCCGCCGAGCTGGAGCGCGCCGATGCCGAGGTGCGCGGTCATGGTGGAGCCAGTGCCTAGGATTGAGACGAGCCAGGGAGAGGCAGAAAGAGAGGTCAAGCCGTTGCCTCATCTGCGTCTGGGGGTGCTGATCTCTGGCAGCGGGACTAATCTGCAGGCCATTATTGATGCCTGCGAGAGCGGACGATTGCCTGCGGCAGAGGTTGCTCTGGTGGTGAGCAATGTGGCTGGCGCGACGGGTCTGCAGCGCGCTCTTAGGCATCGCCTGCCGGCGATCTATCTGCCGTGGCGCGAGCGCGAGGAAAGCGAGCAGCGTCTTGCGGCCTTGCTGGAGCTGTTCCGCGTCGACCTGGTGGTATTGGCGGGCTGGATGCGCATCCTGAGTGCCGATTTTCTGGCGCGTTTTCCGCGGCGGGTGATTAATCTGCATCCGGCGCTCTTGCCCGATGACCCCAGCGCCGACGTCTACATCGCCAGCGACGGCAGTTCTATCCCGGCTTTTCGGGGCCTGCATGCTATTCGTCAGGCCCTGGAGGCCGGCGTCAAGGTCACGGGGAGCACTGTTCACTATGTGACGCCGGCGGTCGATGCCGGGCCGGTGCTCTGCCGCGCAGAGGTGCCCATTCTGGAGGGCGACTCCGAGGAGACGCTGCACGAGCGCGTCAAGGCGGTCGAGCATAGACTTGTCATCGAGGCCATCGAGCGCTGGCGCGCACGCGAGCTGCTCCCTCAGCGCTAGCTTAAGCCCCAGCCGCCAAAGAACTTATTCGCCTCTGGAAAGAATCTGCCGAGAAGGAGCAGCGGCGGTACGCGCTGCTCCTTCTCATATCATCGGGTATAGCCTTATCTCCTGCAGGCAAGTATAATAGGTGGAGCTGTTGCCTGGAATATGCACAACTTTGTTGAGTCTGCTCGAGAGAGAAGCGCTATGGAGGAGCCGACGCGCCACCCAGATGCGGATGCCATCCTTGCCCGCCTTAGTCAAGAAGGCATTACTACCCTCTACCACTTTACATCTTTTGACAATATTTACTCTATATGCCATAGAGGTTGTTTATATTCAAAAGAGTTATTGGA
>NZ_JADGHT010000150.1 GCF_019683755.1 Thermogemmatispora sp.
TCGCCTGCCAGATGTGCGATCTCATCGGCCCACAGACCGGCAGCGTTAACGACTAGAGCCGCTGAGAAAACCCGGCCACTGGTCGTGTGGACCAGGAGCCGCCTGGTCTCCACCTCAATGGCGTTCACACGCTCGCCCAGAAAGAGTTGAGCCCCATTGAGAAGGGCGTGTTCACAATAAGCGCGCGTCGTCCAGAAAGGGTCAATGACTCCTTCACCTTCAATCAGAACACCGCCAACAACCCGCTCATTGACGTAGGGGGCGGCCTCCAAGATCTCGGACCGGCTCAGCGGCTGCAGCGATACACCATTGGCCTCGGCCTTCGGGGTAATCTCCCGGACAATAGTGGACTGCTCTTGCTGGCTGAGGGCCACCATCAGCGCCCCCGTCTGCAGATAGGGAATATGGAGACGGGCGATCACCTCCGGCCAAAGCTGACGGGCCTCGGCCAACAAACGCGCTTCCAGACTACCAGGTCGAGCGTCAAAGCCTGTATGGATGATAGCGCTGTTCGCCTTGCTGGTACCCTCGCACACATCAGGGTACTGCTCCACCAGAGCAACGGTGGCGTCGTAACTTGTCAGGGCTTGCAAAATCGCACAGCCAACGACACCCCCGCCGATGATAAGGATGTCAACCTGATCTATACCGGTCATCTCCATAAGCCTGATTACCTTCCTCGCTGATGTAGCCCGCCTGGCCTACCGAGCCTAGACGCCACAACGGCCACCGGCATCGGCTATGGCCCTCTCTGCCTCCCCCACGTCCATTCAGATGACTATGATAGTTTATGATATAATTTTACGGAGTTAGTGATAGTTTGTCAACATTTTCCCTCGACAGATTGCTACAAAGCAGCCGGCCAAGAGTGTAAGGAGGAGCGGGCGAGGGAGAAGCTCAGAGCAGCGGCGGGCTATCGGCTGCTTAGTGAGAAAGAAGGCCTAACGGGTACAGGTGCCGAGGAAGAGAGCAAGAAGAGACCTGCTATGAAGCCAACCAGGCCGAGCGTAGCCGACTGCGACCATAACTAGAAGGGGCTGACAAGGTTGAGGGCGATCAGCAAAGCACAGAGCAGAGCGCTGCAGACCAGTGCCAGGCTATCGGAGCGGTTCCAGTGCAAAGCGCGCAGTTTGCTACGACGCCAGCCACGGTAACCGGCGCGATAGCAACGCGCTTCCATAGCGGTGCTCAGCATCTCCACGCGCTGCAGACCGCTCATGAACAGAGGCACAATAATGCCGCTTAAGGCGCGAATACGCTGCAGCGGATTGCCACGCCCGAAGCGCACACCGCGTGTCGCCTGAGCGATACTCAAGCGCTCAACCTCAGTAATGAGCAGCGGCACGAACTTCAGCGCCACTACGAACACCATCACCAGCTCATGGACCGGCAGCCCGAGACGGCGCAACGGACGCAGCAGAGCCTCAGCCCCATCAGCCAGATCGACCAGCGAAGTTGTCAGCATTAAGAGCGAAGTCAAATAATAGAGAAAAATCACCCGCAGATCGACCTGCGTACTGTGGATGATGCCCTCCCAGGAAACCGTCAACACCCCCCAGTGCCAGATCGTACTTGCTGCCTGAGTACTTGACGTATAGAACAACACCTGGAACGCAAAGAGGATCAGCAAGAAACTTATAAACATGCGCATACCTTGTAGCACATAGCGCAGAGGCAAGCGCGAGAGCCATTGAAGAAACAAACAGAATAGCAGACAGAGGGCCAAAGAGGCGAAGTGACTAATATAGGTAACAGCTGCTACAACTATGACAAAGCATAAAATCTTTGCCCTTGGATCAAGGCGTGTCAATCGAGAGCCATTATCGACATATTGGCCAAAGGAGATATGACGAGAAATTTCGATCATAGCGTCCCCCTGCTGGCAAGGTCAAGAAGAGGAAAGCTGAGGTTCCTGGCTGGTGGCGTGCGGAAGAAAACGTAGCAACTCCTCTTCAAGCTCGGCTAGAGTCAGCATATCGCAGCGGAGAGAGGGCCAGAGTGAGCGCAGTCCCAAAGCGATCTGAGTAATCTCAGGCAAAGTAATGTCGAGCGCAAGCAATTCCTTGGCGTGGGCCAGCACCGAGCGCGGACTACCGCTGAGCACGACGCGTCCCTCATGGAGAACGATCACCTGGTCGGCCAACGCCGCCACATCGGCCAAGCTACTGGAAGTCAGCACAATGGTCAGCCGGCGCTCCATCTTCAAGCGCTGGATCAACGCCAGCAGCTCCTGTCGACCCTGGGGATCAAGGCCCGCAGTTGGCTCATCGAAAAGAATAGCCTCCGGTTCCAAGGCCAGGACTCCAGCGATCGCTACACGGCGCTTCTGGCCACCGCTCAGAGAAGAAATATAGCGCGTGCGAAACTCCTCGTAGGGCAGTCCGACCGCCTCCAGTGATTCCTGGACCAGGCGGCGTGACTGAGCCGGTGGCAGCCTCTTACGACGCGGCCCAAAGGAGACATCCTTGCCCACCGTCTCCTCGAAGAGTTGTGCCTCAGGTGACTGAAAGACGATCCCGACACGCAAACGCAGATCCTCAACATTGAAAGGCGCCTGATGAATATCCTGACCGTGGAAGAGCACCGAGCCGCGGGTTGGGCGCAACAATCCCAATAGCGTCAACAACAGCGTGGACTTACCGGCCTGGGTCGGCCCCACGATAGCCGTAATCTCGCCCTCGGGAATCGCCAGGCTGCAGCCCTTCAGGGCCTCAACAGCAAACGGAGTCCCACGCATGCGAGTATAGTAGACATCCTTTACTTCAAAGAGCATAAAGCCGCCTTCAGATCATCCAGAGTCAGAAGCACTTCTGGGAGCTGCGACCATCCTCTGGCGCGCAGACGCTGACCAAGCTGCGTAATCAGAGGCAAGCCCAGGCCTGCGCGCTCCAGCTCCTCTCGATGGCGCAGCACGTTTGCCGGTGTCCCATCCAGCAACACACGCCCTCGGTCCATCACAATCACCCGATCGAAATCGACAAGTTCGTGCATATGGTGCGTAATGTGCAGAACGCTGATACCCCGTTCGCGTGCCAGACGGCGCACTGTCTCAAGCAACTGCTCGGCAGTGCGTCCGGGGATCATAGTCGTTGGCTCATCAAGGATCAGATAGCGGGGGCGCATAGCCAGGACCCCGGCCACCGCCAGACGCTGTTTCTGGCCCTGGGAGAGATCGCTGACCGCTCGATGGGCATGTGGTCGCAAATCGAGCAGATCAAGCACCTCCTCGACACGCTCCTCAATCTCGAAGCGTGGTAGGCCCAGATTTTCCGGCCCAAAGGCGATCTCATCGATCACCGTATTGGCCACTAGCTGATCATCGGGATTTTGAAAGACAAGGCCCACCGTCTGGCGGATCTGCCACAGGCTCTCACCTCCGGCATCGGTACGCAGGCCATCGACAATGACACTGCCCTGCTGAGGCAAGAGAATTGCTGCCAGCAAGCGAGCCAAGGTACTCTTCCCAGAGCCATTGTGGCCGATGAGGGCGATGGTCTCGCCCTCATCGATCCGTAGCGTGACCCCCGCCAGAGCTGGCGCGATGTCCTCTTCGGCCTCACCACTATAGCGGAACGTAACGTTATTGACCTCGATCATGGCAGAGGGCCCCTGGCTACTAATAGGGCAGCGTATCGCGCGGCCTGGTCTCGCGTGCGCGCGCCAGCCGGCCACGTACCGCCTCATAGGAGCGCACGATCAAAGTGATGACAATAGCCGCGGCGATAGCCTCTACTACGGCCTGAGGAATAATCAGCACAATAAATCCCCAGGTCAGGTAGCCACGCAGAAAGCCGAGGCCAAGCACAAAGACCGTGTTCGTGGCTGAGCCGACCGCGCCCGCCAGAGCTGAGGCGGCAGTGCGATTTGCGCGCTGCAAAGCGGCGAAAGCTAGCCAGGAAGTCAGGCCGATCAAAATACGTGGCAGAAAAGCGATGAGTGGGTCTTTAAACAAGGCACTGCCGGCGCGCAAGAAGCTGGTCAGGCCGAAAAAGAAACCTGTGATCATACCGACCAGCGGGCCTTCAAGCACGGAACCAACAATGACCGGCAGATGCTCTGTCGTGGCCGCCCCCGCCGGTGTTGGCAGAGGAATATAGCCGACGAAAGGAATGTAGGCCATCAAGATGGTCAAGCCGGCCAAAACACCGGCAGTGACGATACGTCTCGTCGAGAGTGACCAGGGAGATTCTTTCGGAGGTGTAAATTTGCCCTGTGGGCTAAACGTCTCATTGCTCAACGCTGGCACTCCTTTAATCCAGAAGCACTAGCTCGCTCGCTGTGGCTCCGATTGCTCCCTCTGCCAGCGCTGGTAGACTAGACGCCTCAAAAAGCAGCAGCCAGCGCTGACCGGGACGCGACAATGGGCCCACCCGCGATGTAAGAAGAAATAGCTACACTACAAAAAAACCTCCTCTCCTCTCGCGAGAAAGAAGTCGAAGGAGGTTTTTAGAGATCTTAAAAAGATTATAATGACAAAGCAAGTGAGCTGTCAAGAAACGGCTGGGCCCGGAGCAAGGCCGCTATCGACCTCGCTGCGACGGACCAGATGAGTGATGCCGCCGGGGCCTGCGATCAGGGCCTCTGTGGTCATGTGCAAGAACAAACCTGTTTCGACCACGCCGACGATCCGTCGTAGACGGTTTTCTAGCTCGTTTGGGTCTGCAATGCCCTCAGGAAAGTAACAATCGAGAATCAGGTTACCGTTGTCCGTATAAAACGGCTGACTGTCGTGCTGACGCAAACGGATCTCAGCACCCAGGGCCTCAAGACGGCGTCTGACGGGAGTCAGAGCGAAGGGCACGGTTTCAATAGGCAGGGGAACATGGAGGCCAAGCAACGGTACCTGCTTCGTGATGTCGGCAATCACTACGAAGCGGCGCGAGGCTGAGGCCACCACCTTTTCGCGGAGCAAGGCTCCGCCACCGCCCTTGATCAAGTGGAGATGAGGATCAATCTCATCGGCGCCATCAATATCAAGATCTAGCTCGGGGTGGTGATCCAGATCTGTGAGAGGAATACCTACTGCGCGCGCCAGGGCCTCAGTACGTTCCGAGGTGGGCACCGCCCCCGCGATCTGCAGACCCTGCTGAAGCCGCTGTCCCAAAGCGCGGATCATCCACTCAGCAGTAGAGCCACTGCCCAGACCGATGACCATCCCTGGCTCCACCAGCGCGGCTGCCGCTTCGCCTACTGCTCGCTTCCAGGCTTCCTTCTCCTGCTGCTGTTTGCTTTCGCTTTCCGTCATGCTTGTTGTCCTCGCTGCTTGCTTGCATAGGTTGAAACAGAGATGCCAGGGGATAGAGGCTTCTCTCTTCTTCTATAAGCATATCCTAAAGTGAGGTCTGCTTGCACGTGCTATGAAAGGGGACCTCAGCAGCCCGCTCAGACCCTTGCCAGAGCAAGGCCGGCAGGCGACGAACGCTCCTAGCCGCGCTGGCCGGAGAGAAAAGGCGAGAGCCTCAACGGTCTCTTTCCCGTGAAAGCGCTATGTCAGGGTAACCTCTCTTGGGGAGAACTCTTTCAAAAGTGATCATTTTTCGGTACTATGTGCCTGAGTGAGAGCAGCGGGTGTCGCTTATCCCTTCTTCCCTGTGCCTTGCCCTTTCTACTGGGGCAAGAGCCAGCTCCTGCAGTGCTTGAGGTGGAAAGGCTCGTTCCGCTTGTCACCCCAGCTCTTGCATGGTATTATGAGGCCGTGGCGAGAGAGAAGAAAGTAGGCGGTGTTGCAGGGAGGACGGTCCTCACGAGGATGCTGAAAGCACGAGGATACTGAAGATGTCGGAGCAGTCGCGCATTCTTGTGGTCACTGATGATGCAGGGGAGGGCCAGGCGATGCTCACGGCCCTGCGCGCTGATGGCTACCTAGTGCAGGGGGCCAGCGGAACTGCGGAGGCCCTTCGCGTCCTCTGGCGCGAGATGCATCATCTTGTGGTTGCTGATCTGAGGCTGGCCAGCGCTGACGATTTTGAACTAGTGCGCTGGTTGCGGCTCTACTACCCGCGCACAGCCATTCTCCTATTGACGCCGCCCGAGGCTGGCGAGGAACGGACACAGGCCCTAGAGCGAGGCGTAGCTGCCCTCATTGACAAGCCCCTCAATCTCGAACGGCTGAGAATGGAGGTGCGGCGTCTGCTCACGCAGTCCGGCTTTTCTGCAAGCCTGGACTCCTTCGATCTGCTGGATGTCATTCAGATCGTGACCATGAGCCGTAGGAAAATTGCCCTGGTTGTGAGTACAGATCAGGGTGAGCGGGGCCTACTACGCTTTCAGAATGGGGAACTGGTATGGGCTGAATATGGGGTACTCCGGGGTGAGGAGGCCTTTTTTGCGTTGGCTGCTCACCGCAATGGAACGGTCTCCTATCAGCCTTGGGATGGTGAGACTGCTCCCAATGTAACGCAACCGCTCTCTCGTCTGATTCTGCAGGCGCTCCAGTACCGGGCCAAATATGGCAGCGAGGTGGGCAGTCCGGCCAGCGCGGCGAGTGAGATGCGGCCGCTCCAGGATCAGCAGGCCCACGAGACAAAGCCACTGGTGCTTGATGAGATTGATGATACTCCCTTTGGCCTGCTGGGGGAGGATATGGCTGGCTTGCCGGTGCGCCAAGAGGCGGGTCAGAGCAAGGCCTCTCAGACTAGTGCAAGCGAGGATGAAGCCCGCGAGTGGTGGATGGCGACGGGCTACATGCCCAAGTTGGGAGGAAACGAGCGGCGAGCAGGTGGAGGCAGCAGTCAGAGTCAGAGCAGTGAGAGTGGCGCACTGCCAGTGACCGGTCATCTCACAGCCACCTCAGCCTCCGCTCCTGGCAGCGGGAGTACGGGCAAAATCCCGACGCCCAGCCGCTTGCAACGTCTGCCTTCCTCAGAACCAATAGAGCTTCCCTCGTGGTTAACAGAGCAGCCGACCCAAGCCGAACTGCCGCCAGTCACACCGGTAACGCGCTCTCCTCTCAGCACAGGGCAGGTGCCAGCCGTACCGACCAGGCGGCAAGAAGTAGCCTTCAGGGAAGGGCAGCCCTCTGTTCCAGTCAGTCCTGAGCAGCCTCTGCACCGTCCCCTGTCGACCGACACAGGCATTCGACTGCGCCGTATCGGAGGCGGCGAAAGCCCGCCATCGCTGGCCTTCTCTAATTCCTCTGCTGGCCCTGGTCCTGGCAGTGGGTCGTTACAGAGCCTGAAGTCTCTTCATCGAGGGAGCGGGCCGCCTGGGATGCCTTCCTCCTCATTGCCGAGCATCCGTCAGGAGAGTCCTGCTTTACCTGACACGGGAGACCTCACTGGCCCACGTCCAGCAATGAGCCCATCTCAGTCAGCCACAGGCAGCCTGTCGAGCGCGAACATGGGCGGCGCCGCAGGCAGTGGACCGCTGCCGGCCAGCGCGGCCAGTGGCAAAAGTGGTCCCTTGCCCCGCACTAGCCGGCGGAATATCAGTGCTATTGTCGCAGCGCTGCAGACACTCGGCTACGCTATTCCGGGCTTTGTGGCTACAGCGGTCCTGAGTATGGATGGCCAGCCGATCGCCCAGGTCTCTGTGGACGACCTCGATCTCTCTCCAATGGGAAGCCATCTCAAGGCCACCATCCAGGGTATCTTGCGCTCACTGGAGCTAGGTGGCTGGGGTACCTACGAAGACCTGGTCGTAACCAGCTCACAGCATCGTTTGCTCTTGCGCCTTATCGAGGGAGGGACTGCTGCCTTTCATGTGCTGGTGACCACTCGGGAGGCTGACCTGAAAGAGAGCATGGAAGTGATGGCTAACGTTGAGGGAGCCATCGCCGCCGCGCTATAATCCGAAGTAATGAATGAAAGGGGATAGGCGGCAAACACGCCTGCCCGTGAAGTCAACTAATGCGAAGTGAGCAGAGAAGAGTACAACGATGAGTGAAAGCCAGAGCAAGGCTCCCAAAACGGAGGAGCAGCGTCGGAGAGATCAATACTCCTTCATCATCGGGATGATCATTGGCATGATCATCCTCATTGCCTTTACCCTGCTCTTTAGCCATTGATTAAAGACCGGCTCAGGCAAGGCCTGAAGCCAGCAAGGGAGAAGTCAGGCGCCTGCCAGGCTGGCGATCAGGAGACCCTACAACCTGAGACGCCACGGATCCAGGGCCGGCTGGCCGGCTGCCAGAGACCCCGACTTGCTCATTCAGATGGTTCATCTGCATGACGATGATGGGCTTGCAGTGTCTCTAGCAGGAGAGGGAGATCAGTCAGCGCTGTCCTATCGAGAGCATCGGTGGTGCGTGCCGTGGCTCTGCCAGCAGTTCGACGCCCAGCGGGGCGGGTTTTACCAGAGGCGGACGGGGTCTTCTCCTTTTCCTCCCCTTCCTCTTCACCCTTGGAAGGAGCCGCAGGCGTTTCCTTGTCTCTCTTCTGCATCGGTGGCACCCTTTGGCTCTGCTCGCGAGCTTTTAAGGCATGGAGCTGTTGCTCAACATCTGCCAGGCCAGCATTAACACGCGACGACCGAGACGCTTGCCGGAGAGCCAAGAGAGCAGATGAAAGTGTCTCCGTGGTCGGCGACTGATCCCCCGATTCAGACCGCTGCTGCTCCTCTTTTGGCCGTAGATGCTGCTCTTGATCTTGCTGCTCGCTAGCCAGATGGGCCTGAAGCCGTTCCTGCCGCTTTCTGCCATCTGGATGCGATCGTTGCTGCTCATTAAGGATACGCTGCTGAATACGTTTCTGACGCTGTTTCATCTCCAACAGCTCACTAGCCATCTCCAATTCACGCAGACGTGCTTCGAGCTGGTGGAGGGCATCGCGCATGGTGTGGGCGAGCTGCTCCTGAGCCTGCCGCTGTTGCTCGTAGCGAAGAGCAAGGCGATTGAACTCGTTGTATTGTAAGAGGGCAGAGCGCGCCGCCTCCTCGTTTCTCTGCCGAAGAGCCTGCTCAGCCTTTTTCAGCCAGACGGCGGCCTCCTCTTGCTTCTCACGCGCGCGGCGCTGCAACTGGTGTGCGGTGGCGATTGCCGTAGCCACCTGCGTTTTCACCTGCACCAGTTGATTGCGCATATCGAGCTGTAACTGACGAAGAGAAGACTGTGGATCTGGGGCCTTCTCAAGAAAGGCATCGATATTGATGCGCAACAGCGTAAGGACACGTTCCAACAGGTTCATAGCACATCCCTTTCCAAGAAAGCATAGCGGACCTCCCCGCTGGCGATAGCAACAGCAGACAAGGGAAAGCGTGGCAGGAAGCGCCAGCCGCTTCCTAACGCCTTCCCCGCAACGAGGAGAGCGAGCGTACCTGTACCTGTAAGAGCCATGTCCTCGCTCTCCTGACTCCAGGCTCAGCAGAACAAAGCACTACGCGCGGACCGGAGTACTACCATGCCACAAGCTGCATCCTAGGCCTGGTGGTTGCTAGCTCCGGAGCGATCAACGCCGGCCTCTGCCTCGCTGGCATGTTCGTCACTGCTAGTAGCCTGCTGATCTGTCTGGCCCTTGAGCGAAGGGACACGCGCCATCAACTCATTGATACGTACTCCGCTGAGCAACTCAAAGAGCGCAGGGATCTGAGCCGCCATATTCATGATATCACCTGTGAGGCGACTGGCACCGACACCATTAGCGCCGTTGCCGGTTGAGACAATCGTCACCTTGTCGACCTTGCTAAGCGGCTCGGCGATTGCGCGCACGATCTCCGGCATATTGGTCAGCAGCTTATCGAGTACTGCCGCCTGATTGTACTCATGGTAAGCGGCGGCCTTCACCTTCATCGCCTCAGCCTCAGCCTCACCCTTGGCCCGGATCACCTCGGCCTCGGCCAGACCCTTAGCGCGGATCACCTCGGCCTCAGCCATACCGCGAGCCCGCGCCGCTTCGGCCTCGCCCATGCCACGCATGCGCGCCGCGTCGGCCTGGCCCTGTGCTTCAAGGATCAGGCGCTGGCGCTCGGCCTCAGCCACCGTCTCGATGCGGCGCCGCTCGGCCTCGGCTGCTTTCTGGACCGTAGCTTGCAGCTCCAGCTCACGGCGCTGGATCTCGGCCTCCTGTACACGAATCTGGGCGTGCTTCTCGACTTCGGTGACCCTGATCGCCTCCTCGACGACCCGCTGCTGCATGATATTGGCCTGAATATCATAGGCCTTATCGGCAGCGGCCTGCTGTTTCTTGACCTCGGCGTCAAAGGCCGCCTTCTTGAGCAGCAGATCACGCTGATACTCCGCCTGCTTGGCCTGTGATTCGGCCTCGGCCTTGGCGCGCTCCTGATCGGCAAGTGAGCGGGCGATGGCCGCTTCACGGGCTGCCTGAGCCTGCTGGATCTGCGTATCGCGAGCGGCGAGAGCGGCGGCAATATCGGCCTGTTTGCGGATCTCCGCGATCTGCGGGCGTCCCATATTAGCGATATAATCATTCTTGTCGCGAACGTCCTTGATCGTGAAGGAGATGACCTCAAGGCCCATCTTCTCCATATCAGCGCTGACCGTCTTGAGCATTTTAGCGCTCACGCTCTCCGGGTCCTTGACCAGGTCTTCAACGGTCAACTGACCAACGATGCCGCGCAGATGTCCCTCCATCACCAAGCGGATCAAGTTCTCCCGCTCCTGCTGGCTTTTGCTCAAGAACTGCTCTGCCGCCGTCTTGATGCTCTCCTTATCGGAGCGCACCTTGATCTGGGTAACTGCCTCCACATTGACAGCCACCCCTTGCGACGTATAGAGATCCTGAGC
>NZ_JADGHT010000151.1 GCF_019683755.1 Thermogemmatispora sp.
AGGCGTCGGGGAAGGCCAGCGGCTGCAAGATGTTCATGACCTGGAACTGGACATTGGTCAGGCCACGGGAACGGGCCTGCGTGTTGGCGTACTCGACGACGTTGGGGCTGATGTCGACGCCGATGACTTCGACGGAAGGGTGCTGGAAGGCAACTTCGCTGGCCCAGCCGCCGGGGCCGCAGGCCAGATCGAGCAGGCGCCCGCCTTCGGGAAGGGTCTGGCCTTCGGGGAAGAGGCCGCCCATGGCCTCGGCGAGCAGGCGATCTTGCTGGACAAGGCGAGCCAACTCCTCGACCTGCTCGGGATCAACGGGGTAGGTGCTGGCCTGGGAAGACTGGGAAGACTGGGAAGACTGGGAAGACTGGGAAGGCTGGGCTTGAGGCTCGGGCTCGGAATAGGTCATGACGGCTTCTCCTTTCTTTTGCTTGTTCCTTCTGTCGGAAGGGAAAAGGCAGTGAGCCACCTACCCGCTACAGGGAGCAGGTGCCAGGGCAGGGCGCTGCATGTTGGCGCTCCCCCAGTGGGCTTGGTTGGGGGAGCGCACTAGCCAATCAAGAGGTCATGGGCTTATATCCCCAGACAATGAGCCAGGTCCCGATAGAGCAGAAGTCATCGGCCTGGGCCTCGGCGATGGCCTGCTGATAGAGCTGGTCAAGCTCCTCGCGGCTGATCAGGCCGAGCTTGACCAGGAAGGGCTTGATCAGTTCGAAGAGAACAAGCATATCTTTGAAGTAGGCATAGTGCAGCGGGGCATCACTCGACCCCTCGGCGGCGCTGGCGTACAGGCGCACATCCTGGAAGCCGGCGCGGCGCAGCAGGCGCGCCAGAACGGGCGTGAGGCCGATGTGGCGCCCGTCAGGCGAGAAGCTCTGACCGGCGCGCTTGAAGGCGGTGGCGATGAGAGCGAAGTAGCGTTCAACAGCCTGACTATTACTCAGGGGGAACTCGCTTTCCGTGAGGCGCATGATCCCGCCGGGCTTCAGGAGGCGGCGACATTCAGCCAGCAGGTGTGGCCAATTGTGAGGCCGCATGAAGCTGGAGAGCAGCCGCCCATTGATAAGGTCGAAGGAGGCGTCGGGGAAGGCCAGCGACTCCATGACGTTCATCACCTGGAATTGGATATTCGTGAGGCCACGGGAGCGGGCATAAGTGTTGGCGTACTCGACGACGTTGGGGCTGATGTCGACGCCGATGACTTCGAGGGAAGGGTGCTGAAAGGCGACTTCGGTGGCCCAGCCCCCGGGGCCGCAGGCCAGATCGAGCAGGCGCCCACCTTCGGGGAGGGTCTGGCCTTCGGGGAAAAGGCTCCCCATCGCCTCGTTCAAGAGACGGTCTTGCTGGATCAGGCGGGCCACCTCTTCAACCTTCTCGGTATCAATGGGGTAGGTAGGACCAGTCTGAGACATTCCGGCTGGCGCAATAACATTGTTCTCTCGTGTATCGGTCATCGTTTCTCCCTCTATTCCTTTCCGCTCTTGCTGTCGGGCAAGCAGAAAGGCCTGTTGATTGGTCCTGATAGGAGACCTCGGCCTGCCTCTTCAAGGCTGCTCTCCCCAGGCTGTTAGCCAGTACCAGACCGCAAAGAAGTCGTCGGCCTGCATCTCGGCAACCGCCTGCTGATAGAGCGACTCCACTTCCTCAGCGCGCGCCGCGCCTGTCTTTACGAGGAAGGGTTTCAACAAATCGAACATAACGAATACATTTTTGAAGGTGCTGTAGTGGTGGGGGGTGCCGCTGGACCACTCCAGCACACCGCCACGTAGGCGTACCCTGGTGAAACCGGCCTGGCGCAGGAGTGGGGCCAGCACCGGCGTGATCCCCAGATGAAGCCCGTCGGGCGAGAAGCTCTGACCGGCGCGCTTGAGCGCTTCTGAGCAGAGCGTGTAGTAGCGTTGGGTGGCTGGGCTGGTGGTCAGGCCCCATTCGCTTTCGGTCAGGCGGATGATGCCGCCGGGCTTCAGGAGGCGGCGACACTCGGCCAGGAGGCGAGGCCAATCGTGAGGCCGCATGAAGCCGGCGAGGAAGCGTGCGTTGATCAGATCAAAGGAGGCCTCACGAAAGGCCAGTGGCTGCGTGATATCCATCACGGCGAAGTGGGCGTTACTGAGGCCGCGCGAGCGAGCCTGTGCGTTGGCGTAGTCGACAACGCTGGGGCTGCGATCGACGCCAATGACTTCGGCGTCGGGGTAGCGAAAGGCCAGCTCCAGGGCCCAGCCGCCGGGGCCACAGGCCAGATCAAGCACCTGGGCCGCGCCTGGCAGCGCCTCCACTTCGGGCAGGAGGCCGCCCGTGGCCTCGGTGACCAGGCGATCCTGTTGCATTAAGCGGGCTAGCTCTGCCGCCTCTTCTGCATCGATAAAGTAGGTCCCTTCGCCGGCGGGCTGGCTGGGGGCGCGTGGCTCGTTGGCTTCTGCTGCGGCCATAGCTCGAGCATTCTCCTCTCTCTCCGTCTCTTGATCCTGCGATAGTCAAAAGGCGGGCGACCCCCCTGCCCGCAGCGTCTGGTAGAGTCTTCCTGAGCCTGCTCGGACAGATGTCGCCCCTCGTGCTCTTTTCTTCAAAGAGCATACCAGTTTGTATCACAATTGGCAAGGCTGTTTCTTTCTACGTTTAGGGCTGCTCCCCCTGATCGCTCCTGGCCAGGAGCATATTGATAATATTGAGTTCGTGGGACATGAACAGGTAGTGATCCAGGAAAATCTTGCGCCGCGCCTCGGGCAGGTTGTAACTGCGAAAGATGACAAAGGGAAAATGCTCGTAGTGCCGGCCTAGCGGGAGAACGCTATCGATGGGATAGAGGGCGCGCAAGTAGCTTTCCAACAGCCGACGAAAGTTCGCGGCGCACTCGTCCCCGTTCTCGGCTCTGCTCTGAAACTGGCTACGAAAGACTGCGCTGACCAGCAGCGTGTGTAATGGAATGGCATAGTGCTGGTCGGCGTGCTGCGTTTCCTGGCTGAAGTGGGGAATGATGGTGTTCTCGCGGGCGATGTGGCGTAGCTCCTTGATCAGAGCGATACCGTCCTTGAGCAGGAGGCGGATCTCGTCGTTGCAGTGCGGATGACGCCGGAGCGCCTCCATACGCTTGAGTAGTTCCTCCCCGTGCCGGTCGGTTTCCAGGAGCTTGAGCAGGCTGATCCAGTATTCTTCCCGCAGGCGCCGCTCACCTAACGGTACAATCAGCAAGCTGCCTGCGATATAGGCGCGTTCCAGGGGAGGCAGCCTCAGCAGATGGTCGAAGCCCTGCATGACGGCCTGCTCAAACTCCTGCGCCAACTGATCCAGGACGGTCAGATAGGGGCGCGGCTGGCCCTTGCTCTTAGCTCGCGAGGAGGCTCCTCTCTGCGGCGCGCGGTGGCGCAGACTCGTTCGGGGGGGCGTCAGCTCGATGTGGACCTGGCTGAGGACGTTGATCAGGTAGGTAGCCACTTCGCGAAAGGCCGGATTCTCTGGATGCTGATAGCGTAGATCATCGAGTTGGTCGACCAGGCGTCCCAGGCGTGAGGTCAGGCTCTCGCCGGCGGAGAGCACGGCCTTGCCGCCTATGGGAATCATCAGGAAGCGCTGATAACCAATCTGGCCCTCGCCCTTGATGCGCGTGAGGAGAGCCGTTTTGAGGATCAGCAGGATATTGAACAGGGCCAGCAGGCTTTCGCGCAGGGCCGAGGCCCGCTCTTCGCTCCGCTCGTAGAAGAAGCGGTCAGAGAGATAGAAGGTAATGCTTTTCTCGGTGTGATCGAAATCGCCGCCGCGCCCGCGGTAGATGACCTGGAGAATCTCCATCAGGTTCTGCTCAATGGCGAAGCGCGGCACGTCAACCAGGATCTCGCGAGCGCGCTCAAAGGAGAGGCCGCGACTGGCTGAGGCGGTCATGAAGATGGCACGCACCCGGTTCTGATAGTCTTTGACTTTCTGTTTCTCTTCCTCGGAGGTGTTGGCGTGGATGGCCAGGTAGTCTTCGTAGAGCTGGAAGCGCCCCAGGCGGCGCTGAAGCTCAGCGATCAGCTCGGCCAGGCGCTGCTTGTCCTGGATGTAGATCAGGACCTGCGGAGCCTCGGGCTGCTGGAGGATAGTGAGCAGGTCCTCTAGCAGGCGCTGCTGCAGGCTGCTTTTCAACTGCTGGCTGCTGGCTCGCAGGGCGGTCTTGTCTTCGTAGGGCTGGATCTCCAGGCCAACGCGGTAGCGCAGGCGCAGGGCCCTGGCCGGGTAGCCGTTGGCGTTGATGCCGACGGCCCGCTGCCGCTTGAAGGAGAATTCGCTGCGGCTGAGGGGTTGCGGTGGCTGTGTGGCGCGCCGGAAATAGATTTTGTCCGGCTCGTAGGCGCTGTCTTCCAGGTGGCGCTGAATGAGCTGGGGGTCGACGATCGAGGCGTCGGCCACAATGACCTTGCAGTGGATGGTCGTCTGGTGGAAGAGCTGGTACTGACTGAGCAGGCTGTGTACGCCCTCAACGAAGGCCGCGCCGCTTTCGTCGCCTGTGACTTCGTCAATCATGAAGAAGATGTATTTGATCCGCTGGCTGAGGTGCTCCAGGGCGGCTTGTTGCAGGCTCCCCTGCTTGAGCAGGCTCTGAAACATGCGCTTGAGGTGCTTCAGGGTGGTCGCCTGCTCGTGGCTGGTGCGCCGGAGCGATTGGACGGCCACGGTGGCGACGATGGTCGGGGAGAGTTGTTCTGTCAGGGCGACGTCGATGGCTGAGCAGAGGCTGTCAAGGACGCCGCTGATGCTCTGGCCGCGGTCGATGAGGAGGCCCTCTTCGACTTCCTCTAGTCGGCGCTCGCGCGGGCGCTGCTGCTGGGCTTCGGGGCCTTCGGCGGGCAGGAAGTCGACGCCGCCCACTGAGAAACGCTCGTGGCGCTGGAACGAGTAGTAGTGCACGGTATGTTTGCCGCCGTTGGCCTGAATGTAGGCAGAGTTGGTCGTCAGGGCCAGCAGCGTTTCGCAACGCGGGTGCTCTGGGTGGTCCTGCTGGAACTTGTGGATGATGTCGATGTTGACCTGCTTGCGGGGGCTGACGTAGATGAAGAGGAAGCCTTCGCCCTGCCTGGCGCGCGCTTTGAGAAAGTTGACGATGGCGGTGGTTTTGCCGATGCCGGGCGTGCCGGTCAGGAAGAGGTAAGGGGTCGGTTGGGCCAGTTCGCGCAGGACAAGGTCGGCGTGGAGGTCGCGCAGGTTGCGCCCGACGCAGGGCGTGTCGGGGAAGAGGGCCTGTAATTCGGGGGTCACCTGCTCGGCGCTGAGGGGGGCATTCATGGCCACGAAGTCGGTGAGCCATTCCTCATGACAGATCCAGTGCAGGCCGTCGTCCCGCCTGGGCTGCTCCAGGAGCTGCCGAATGAAGCGCCCGCCGTCCTGGAAGGCGCGCCGGACGTAGTTGCTGATGACGGTCAGCAGTTGCTCGCGGCTGGCCTCGATCTCCTGGCGCTTGTCGCGCTCGCGGTAGATCTCGGCGCAGGCTGCCAGGACGGCGAGCTGATCGCGGCGCAGGGTCATGCTGTTGCTGCCGCGGTCGGTGTAGCCGATGATGTGAAAGGTGAGGCTTTCCTCGGGGGGGAGAATCTGGTAGGAAGACAGGAATTGATAGAAGCTATGGGCATAGCTGGCTGCCTGGATGAGCTTGTAGCTCTCTTTGTCGCGGCGGCTGAAGGCCTGGAAGTAGTGTTTGAGGCCGCTGGCTAGCAGTTCCTGGCCACTAAGCAGGGTGGCATCGGTGTCGATGCTCAGGTTAGAGAAGACGCTGCGGGTGCGCATGTAGCCCAGCTCGCGTAGCAGCAATTCGCCGATCTCCTCGGCTAAGGTGAGGCTGCGGGCGTCGCTAAGACTGCGGACGGTGAAGACCGACAGGTCGATGCTGAGCAGGCGCCAGTGTCGGCCCTGTCGCAGGAGGAGCAGGAGGTCGGCCTGGGGAAAGTGGCCGCGCCCACAGTAGCCTTTGTAGATCTGCTCGCTGGGGGGGAGTGTGTAGCCACGCCGGCGCAGTTGTTCTAGCAGTTCGGCGAAGGCCAGGCTTTCTTTTTTATCGTAGGTGCCCAGGCTGTTGGGACCGTGAAAGCGGCATTGCAGGTAGAGGATGTCTGGCGGTGCGCTGCGGAGGGCCGCCAGGGCTTCCAGGAATTCCTGGCAGAAGGTCAGTCCGCCCAGGTAGCCGCGCAGCAGGATGAAGAGCGCCCAGTAGCGGAGCTGCTCGCGGTCCCAGGTGCTGACGACGTGGCTACGCTTGCTGAGCCGGCTGTAGAGCGGCTCAAAGTGAAGCTGGGCCAGCTCCTGGCGGTAGTATTCGTAGGTCGGTTGCTGGAGGCAGCCCTGTTGGCTGAGGGCGGCGAGCAGGCCGCTGGCGAAGCCGATTTCGAAGAGCCGGCCCATGTCTTCGGCGAAGTGCTGGTCGCTGCTCGCTGGCTCAAGGCCCTCAGCGCCCTGGGTAGCGGCTTGTTCTGAGACTGACATGCTGCTTGTGCTCCTCCTTTCTGCCTTTCTGCTTTGCCCGGCTCGGCGTCCTTGTCGCGATGGCTCCTCAATGGGCAGGCGGGTTCTGGTCGGCTGCTGGCTGTTGGCGCTTGGGGTGGCGGGCCTGTTCCAGCTCGCGCGAGCGCAGGACTGAGCGGACGTGCGTCAGAAAGGCCAGCATGTTAAAGCGGCACTGGCCTTTCATGTGGGGAATGATGGCCTGGGCGCCGGTGCTGCGGTCGCCGATGATGCGCTTGTAGGGGTCGAGCTTCATCATCGGGTTGGACGGCCTTTCGAAGCGCATGAAGTGCAAGAGGGTAATGGCTTCGATCAGGCTGTGCTTGGTGGTGCCTGGCTGGTCGGGGGCCAGCAGGTCGGACCAGATGTACTGCTCGTAGGTGGGGTCCTGGTCGTAGACGTGGGTGACCGTGGAGTAGGCCATGACGCCGTTGTAGACTCGCTCCTGCGCCTCGGGGGCGCCGGCGGGAATGGAGTAGCCGGTGTAGAGGTTGAGGAACATGACGGTGCGCTTGCTGGGATCGTTGACGACGTCGGCCAGCTCGCGCAGTTCGTCGATGTAGAGCGACTCTTGATCTTGCTTGGCTGAGCTGCGCTCAAGGTCGAGGACGTAGTAGAGGTCGCAGAAGATGGGGTAGACGCGAAAGTCGGCGCCGACTTCGCGCATGGCCTGGATGATGTCCTGGCTCATGAAGAACAGTTCACGGGCGCCGCCTTTGGTGAGGCCCAGGGTACGGCTGTAGGGGGCGTGGGCCACGTAGAGCAGGTGACGGTAGCCCTGTTGGGCACAGTAGCGGGCCTGTTCGATGATGATGTCGGGCCGCGTGTGCATGCTCTCGGAGGGGTGATTGTCGGCAAAGGTCCTGAGCCGGCGCAGTACGAGGTCGTTTCCCTGCCGCTCCAGGCCCAGCACTTCGCCGTAGATGGTGGCCAGGTAGTCATCGCGCGCCTGCGTGTTGTAGTCACATTTGCGGCTGGAGACGACCAGGATGGCCACTTTGTCCAGGCGCCCCTGTTGGGCCGGGTCGGCGTTGGAGGCGGTGGTCGCGGTCGCCGCTTGCGGCTTGAAGCGGTGCGGCAGGGCCGCGTAGAGCGAACACAGGGCGCTTCTGAGCATGTGGTAGCTGGTCTGGTCGCTGGCCTCCAGGGTCTTCCTATGCAGGCCTTGCGAGCTGGTCAGGTAGTCGGCCCCTAGCAGGTGCTCCAGGACCTTGGTGATGCCGTGCAGGACGCTTTCGTCGTTGTAGTGCTCCTGGCCGGCCTCTTCTTTCTCGACGTGGATGCAGATCAGGGGGATGAAGCGCTGGTCTGGCTCAATGGCAGTGGCGCTGTCGACGACCAGTTTGATGAAGAGGTAGGCGAGCAGGAGGTAGGTGAAGCGGTAGACGAAGGCCGCTTCTGAGTGCACGGCTTGCCCTTTGTAGTGGTAGCCGTAGCCAAGCGCGATATGGCGCAGGTCGCCAAAGCGTCGCCGGATGAGTCCCCTCATGAGGACTGTTTCCTGCTTATCCGCCACGGCGGGGACCAGGATGACGGGGAGAGCCTGCAGTTGGCCAAGGTCGTGGCTCATCTGGTAGCTGCCGATGGTCTCCTCGCTGGCCTCCTCCCCTTTGAGGAAGTAGAGCGGTTCGATCTGCAGGCTGACATCGAGTTTGCAGAGCACATTGCTGCTGAGGCTGGCCCCTTCGATAGTGATGTACTTGAGTAGCTCGCGTCGCCGCTCTTCCTGGAAGGAGAGTTCTGGGCTGAAAAAGTGATGGTGGCAAAAGATCTTTTCGGGATCTCTGGCCAGCACGCCGGTGCTCAGGGAGACGACCAGGTCGGTCCGGTAGGTGCGGGCCTGGTGGGAGGGCTTGGTGAGGGAGGCGATCAGGACGGTGCGCAGTTGCTGCAGGAGGGCTAAGGTGCTCTTGTTGGACCCCTGGTCCTGGGCCTCCGGCGGCTCTAGTTCGGCGGCCAGCCGCTGCAGGGCGGCCTCTTTCTCTTCCTGGCTGCCAGCCCGCAGGATGGGTAATAGCTCTTGTTCAAAGTCGTGCTCGGGCTGGTAGGTCGGGTCTTCCCAGCGCTTGAAGGCGAAGAAGTAGAGGACGGCTACGCGGATGATGCGCGTGTAGAAGGCTTCAAGGGTGCCGTTGCTTTCGGCTTCCTGGCGGCGCCTTGCAAAGGCGGGGTGGCCTGGTTGCAGAAGGGCCAGGTGGAAGGAAAAGGATGGCTCTCCCTCACCACCGTGGACGTGTACTTTGCCGTTGAGTTTGAGGCGCAAGCCGTGGATGAAGCGTTTGAGGCCCTGCTGCTCGTAGATGATTTCGCCGAGCTGACCGGCGACTTCGCCGAAGATGGGCAAGGGATCGAAGGCGTCGGCCCGTGAGAAGAGGTCGCGCAGGTTAAGGCGCTGCTGGGTTGGTAATGCTCCGTAGGAGACGAGGTAGTGGCTGTCGGGGTGGCGCTGGAGGTAGCTTTCAAGCTGGCGCAGGCGCTCGATCAGGGTCTGGAGCAGACGCGCGGCCTGGAGTTCTTCCTGGCTGGCCTTGGGGTCGCTGATGAGGCTCTCTCTGATGTAGGCCAGGTAGTGAAGGCGCGCGGTGCGCTGGATGCGGGCCAGGACCTCATTGGTGATGGTCTCGCACAGGGTGTTAATCTGGTCGGCGACCGGTCCCTCGGTCTGGCGAAGGATGGCCGCGGCCTCTTTCAGTTCATCTTCTTCGGCTTGCTTGTTCTCGCGGTAGGTTTCAAGGTGGGCCTGGATGCCAGCGATGATGTTCTCTCTGAGGGCGTCAATCCGCTGTACATCGATGGTCAGTTTGTGCCCTTTCAGCCTGGTCCGCTCCTTGGTGCCGGGCTGCTTCTGAAAGTGCAGGCGACGCCGCCGTACCAGGGACGGCTGCCCCAGGGGATAGCGAAGGTTGTTGATGGTCTCCAGCGGTTTCCGCGGATCGAACTTCTCGAAGCGCTTGATGCTCAAGCGGCTGAGGGCTTGAAAGAGGCTGCTGGCGCACTGCTCGGGGGTCTGCCTGTGCAGGCGGCAGAGGTCGTTAAAGGCCTGGCGCAGTGGCTGCAGGATGTATTGCTCCAGATCGCTGCTGAACTTGCTGCGGGCCTTGTCTTCGGCAAAGTAGACGCTGGCGTAGCTGGTGCCGTAGCTGTTCTCGAAGGGATGGGCCAGCTCTTTCACCTGGCTGGCTACTGCCTGGGCGATGTGGTCAATGTTGAAGCTGAGCCGATGCTTTCCAAGCTGCAGGATCGCGCCCTCAGTGCCAACCAGGCGCTTTTCTTGCTGTAGCCGCTGTAACTGCTTGCCGATGGTCGCGAGGAGCTGGCTGTAGTTGACAGAGGCTAGCTGGTGCTGTCGTTCTCTGAGTGTGCTCATGGGTGGTGGTCATCCTCCACTGTGCGGCTCCTGGTTGTCTGTACGGGTCAGAGGGCAATGGCGCCGGGCGCCTTGGGCGGCACAGCGCTGCGCTGGGGTCTGCCCTTTTTCTAGTGAAACGTTGGCGCTATCTCTTTTTTGTAGGGCAGAATGCCGGACGGGTGAATCACTGCGGTGGAAGGTGCCCAGCGTGCCGGCTCGGATGCTGCCCCAAGCTTCTTCTTTTTTGAGGTGACGGAAGAAGCGGTTACTGCGAGCGAGGTGTCTGCATATGGAGAGGCAGGCCCTGACACGCGGGTAGATGAGGCGGTGAGGGCGAGAGGGCCGCGACGCGCAACGAGCGGGGTGGGCGCGACATCGCCCGCCCTGCTGTGCGCGTCTATCATCTCTGGCTAGAGGTGGCCCTGGTCCCCGGCCTCGGGAGGCTGTAGCTCGGGCGGGCATTGCTCCCAGGGAATGCGTCGCAGCAGCTCGATGCGGGTTTTGGCTCCGAGTCGATCACGCAGCCGGTAGATGTGACCGCGCACGGTGCTGGTGCTGATGCCCAGGTGCCTGGCGATCTCTTCGTCTTCCAGTCCCTGGCGTAGGAGGAGCAGGACCTCCCATTCGCGGGGCCGCGGCGGCCCTGGCTCGCGTGGCCCCCATTTGCGATGAAAGCCTCGGCGCTGGCTTGTGCCGTTCATGCTTTGGTGTTGTCCTCCTCTCTTGGTGGCTATGAGGGCCAGTGCTGGCGGCTGGGGTCCGGTAGTGGTAGGGGGGCGAGCAGGGCCTGACTGCCGATGATGAAGGGGGTCGGTGGTAAGGG
>NZ_JADGHT010000152.1 GCF_019683755.1 Thermogemmatispora sp.
CTTGTGGCCCACCTCATAGCCCCCCACCTACTGCCGCCCACCCACGTAGTCACTCGTCGGACTTTTTCTGCAACTGGATAGCGGCGATCACCGGCTGGGTGCAACGATCGCGCTCAGCCAGGCGCAGTTCTGCCTTATAAAGATTATAAGCACTATTGATAAGAGCGATATGAGTAAAAGCCTGGGGATAATTGCCCAGAGCCATCCGATTGCGCGAATCGATCTCCTCTGAGAAGAGGCCAAGATTCCCGCCGTAGGTGAGCAAGCGTTCGAAGAGCGAGCGGGCCTCATCGAGACGGCCTTGCATGGCCAGATTATCGATCAGCCAGCACGTACAGATCGTGAAGGTCCCCTCATGGCCGGGCAGGCCATCTTCCGCCAGGTAGCGGTAGACAAAGCCATGCTCATCCGTGAGCTGCTCCATGATGCGATCGACCGTTGAGCGCATGCGCGGGTCATCAGGGGGGATAAAGCCGATCAGCGGCAGGAGCAGATTGGAAGCATCGAGGGCCGTGCTCTCATATGATTGGGTGAACGCACCGATCTCGGTATTATAGCCGTGGGCCAGCACATCCGCCCGAATCTGATCGCGCACGCGGTACCAGCGCAGCAGATCGGCCTCCAGATGGAGCTGCTCGGCGGCACGGATGCCGCGATCCAGCGCGACCCAACACATGACCTTTGAATAGACATAGTGGCGAGGCTCGCCGCGCATCTCCCAGATGCCGCGGTCCGGCTCATGCCAGTGAGCGCAGACATAGTCGACCAGGGAGCGCAACATCTCCCACAGAGGGCCTTCCAGCTTCTCGCCGTAGCGCTCGAAGCCCCCGCGGCGCCGGTAGAGATGGATGCAATCCAGAATCTCGCCGAAGACATCCATCTGCTTCTGCTCAGCGGCAGCGTTACCAATACGTACCGGGCGAGAGCCACAGTAGCCCTCCAGATGGGTCAATTCCCGCTCCGGCAGTTCACGCTCGCCGCGGATACCGTACATCACCTGCAGATCCTCGCCGTTGGAATACGACAGACGGCGCAGCCAGTAGGTAAAGGCGCGGGCCTCATCGGTAAAGCCGAGGACCAGCAAGGCATAGAGCGTAAAGGACGCATCGCGCAGCCAGGTAAAGCGATAATCCCAGTTGCGCACGCCTCCGATCTCCTCCGGTAGCGACGTTGTGGGTGCGGCCACCAAGGCACCGGTAGGCGCATAGGTCATCATCTTCAGTACCAGGGCGCTGCGTCGGACCCATTCCGCATAGGGGCCATCGTAGTTGATTCCCGAGATCCAGCGCCGCCAGCAATGCAGCGTATGAGCCAGCTCTGCAGTGAAATCGCGCTGGAGCAGCTCCTGCTCCACCAGCTTCCGTGCTGCGCGCAGGCTCCGCCCCATGCCGATCGCGAAGATCAGCCGCTCGCCCTCACGCAGCGTGACCTGCACGACCAGAGTGGGATGCAACATCTCCGGCTCCTCTCCCTCGTCCGGCACAATCTCCAGGGAGAAGCCCGGCAGCCGATAAGCCCCTATGATCGCCAACCCAATATGCTGCTGGCCATCTGAAATCACCGCCCCTGTGGCATTGGGCAGGAGCTCGATCTGGCTGGCTGTCGCCGCATAGTTGGGCGTCGCTTTCAGGGTCACCGTAATCGGCAGCTCTCCATGCGTGCATTCCACAATGCGCACCAGGCTATGACACGAGCCGTCCTCATACGACCACGTATTATTGTTCAAGCCGCGGTAGGGCCAGGCCTCCAGCGACTCCACTGGCATAAAGTCGGTGAGTACGATCTCGCCGCTGATGCTCGTAAAGCGCGTCTGCAGCACATTGCTATCACGAAGATAGCGCTGAACTCCAGGAATCGTGTTATCGGTCGGGGCAATCTGGAAAAAGCCGCCACGCCTCGCGTCCAGCAACCGACAGAAAATAGCCGGGCTGTCAAAATCGGGCAGGCAGGCCCAGTCTACCGAACCATCCGGCGCTATCAGCACAGCTGAATGACAGTCTCCGATGACTCCATACGATCCGATGGGCTGATAAGAGCGATTCTTTGTGTTCAACCCAACCATAGCACGAATCTTCCCTTTAGTGAGCTAAACTCTTGCTTAACAGCTCCTTCCGAAAGAACCGGGCAGGCCGAGCCTCTGGCGGGGCTCCCAGGTTCCTTCCTTGTGGGCCTCTTCCCCACTCGAGCCGGCTCCTCTTCCGGCCCCTTTTGTGAAGAGGACGGAGCAGAACCCTCTCTGGTAACAAGATATCAGAATAACCATAAAAATGGGGGAAGAGCCGGTTTCCCCTCCCCTGCTTAGGAAGCGGAGAGGTCATCTGCAGAAAAAAAGATTCACTTTCCCCCTCACTTCTATAGACCGCAGGCTCCGCCCATTCTTGACAGCCTCACGCCTTAGCGACGGCTTCTCTCGTCCCTCGCGATCTGAATCGCCGCGCGTTGCTGTCCACCCCTGCCCATCCTTCGCCCACCCAACGGCGGCCTCCGCCGGCAGCCGTGCTATCCAGCCCAGCCCTGTTTCTGTGCAGTACTGGACCTGCCTGGCTGACCCCTATTCCCTCAGCGCTTCACATCACACACCCCAGGGCCGCACACCCCACTGAGCGGCACCGCGACCAGGCCTTACATGTGGTGAGAACGGAAGAAGAGCGCTGAGGTAACGAGCGCACCGACTTCTTTCGCTGCTCCCACTTTCACCCTGATCCCTCCGCCCCACCTAGTGTTTAGAAAGAAAAAACCGGCCATTTTATTTCTTCACTATGCACTCAGTCACGGCTGCTTGCCCTCACCTTACCAATCTCTCCCCTCTCGCCAACGTGCCAAAATAAAGAAAGGAGGGATGGATGGTTTCATCCATCCCGCCATCGCTGACCGGTACAGTCTTCATTCTAATCGCATTGAGGCCTACTGTCAAATTGCCTAGGCTGCTTTTCTCCCCCCATAGAAACACGCCGCCGGGGACTCCTGGATGAATCCAGGGGAGGAAGGTGGCTCCCTCCCTTCTCTCACCTGGGGTTGGCTCAGCCGGCTCGTGGTATCCTCCTCTTGAGGCTGAAGGCACTGGCCTGTTTATGGCCAGCAACGGCTGTGCCTCATCGTGCAGGGGGAGGAGCGGCACGGATCAACCCGGCTACAGTGCTCTCCTGTCGTCTCTGGGGTGCTCTCCTGTCCTACGGGGCAGCGGGCTGCTGTCGAAGTGGCCCCGAAGCCCGGGCCGATGCGGCTGCGGGCAAGCCCCTGGCTTGAGCCAGGGGTCGTTGACCTCTGAGCCTCTGTCTGATCCGGGGCAGCTCCTCCCCTTTCCCCCTCAGCGTCCGTGAGCCGGCGCTCCGTCTCATCAAGATGCTCCTCGCTGGGAATAGGACATCTGGGGGAGCCTGTTGTCGTGGTCGCTGGTGCCTCGGCGGTCTGCTCCCCTGACAGAGGAGGTCGGAGATGAGCCTAGCCTTCGCGCAGCCAGCGCGCGACATCAGGCGCAAAGTAGGTAATGATGATATCGGCGCCGGCGCGGCGAATGCCGGTCAGCACCTCCATGACGATGCGTCGCTCTTCCAGCCAGCCCTGCTGAGCCGCCGCCTTGATCATGGCATACTCGCCACTCACATTGTAGGCCGCCACCGGCAGATCGCAATGCTCACGCACGCGCCGAATGACGTCAAGATAGGCTAGGGCCGGCTTGACCATGACGATGTCAGCTCCCTCGGCAATATCAAGGTCAACTTCACGCAGGGCCTCACGCGCGTTGGCCGGGTCCATCTGATAGGAGCGCCGATCTCCGAACTGAGGAGCCGACTCCGCCGCCTCACGGAAAGGACCATAGAAGCCAGAGGCATATTTCGCCGAGTAGGCCATGATCGGCGTCTGGGCAAAGCCTCGCTCATCAAGCAGACGGCGAATGGCCCCAACGCGCCCATCCATCATGTCCGAAGGAGCCACGATATCGGCGCCCGCTTCAACATGCGAGAGGGCCATACGTGCCAGCAGCTCCAGCGAAGGATCGTTTTCTACTTCACCGCCAGCAATGACCCCACAGTGACCGTGGCTGGTGTATTCACAAAGACAGACGTCGGTCACGACTAGTAGATCGGGCACGGCAGCCTTGATGTGGCGAATGGCGCGCTGAATGATGCCCTCGGGATGATAGGCCTGCGAGCCTTGCTCATCCTTGTTGGCTGGAATGCCGAAGAGCAAAACAGCCGGAATCCCCAAAGCCGCTACGCGCTCTGCCTCGCCCGCCACCTGCTCCAGCGGCCACTGGACGATGCCCGGCATTGAAGCCACCGGGCGCGGCTCATTGATGCCCTCAGCGATAAAGAGCGGATAGATCAATTGCTCAAGCGCAAGATGGGTCTCGCGCACAAGCCCGCGTAAGCGCTCCGTCCGGCGCGTGCGTCGCAGGCGTGTCACAGGGAACTGACTCATGCTCTCGCACTCCTTTCCTTCGCTCCTTCTCACCGTTGATGATTCTGCAGCCTCCCCCCAACGCTGAGAGACTCTCGATGCTACTTGCGCCAGGGCGCACTCAGGCGCCTGGGCCGGCAAGCTCTACAGCAGGAGGAGAATGGTCACAGCATGATGCCTGCGCTCAGCCGGCTCAGGAGTCAGTCAGGCTGTGCTTGTGCTGGAACTGCCTCGCGCTACAACCCGCAGCGCCTGCTCAATGGCGTTGAGGGTCTCTTCTAACATGGCATCGCTATGGGCGAGCGAGAGAAAACAGGTCTCGAACTGCGAGGGTGGGAAGTAGATGCCGCGCTCTAAGAGGGCCCAGAAGAAACGTGCGTAGCGCTCGGTATCAGCCTGCCTGGCGGTCGCGTAGTTATGCACCGGCTCCGCACTGAAGAAGAGGCAGAAGAGGGAGGCTAACCGTACTACTTGCACTGGTAAGCCGGAGGCCACGACCACAGCGCGCAAGCCTTCCTCAAGCAGCGCCCCCTTACGTTCTAGCTCTTCGTAGCAGCCGGGCTTTTGCAGCTCTTTGAGGGTGGCAATACCAGCGGCCATTGCTAGCGGATTGCCAGAGAGGGTGCCCGCCTGGTAGACCGGCCCAAGTGGCGCAACCAGCTCCATGATGGCCCGTTTGCCACCGTAGGCCCCTACTGGCAGCCCTCCCCCGATGACCTTGCCAAAGCAGGTCAGGTCGGGCAGCACCCCCGTGCGCTCCTGCATGCCTCCCAAGGCTACCCGGAATCCCGTAATGACTTCATCAAAGATGAGCACGGCCCCATAGTGGGTAGTCAGGCGCCGCAGGGCCTCGAGAAAGCCAGGCTGTGGCGGCACCAGTCCCATATTGGCCGCCACCGGCTCAACAATCACCGCCGCGATCTCCTCGGGATAGCGCTGGAAGGCTTCTTCAACCGCCGCAATGTCATTGTAGGGCAGGCTGAGAGTGTGAGCCGTCGCCTCCGCTGGGACGCCAGCACTGCCAGGCAGGCCCAGCGTGGCTACGCCTGAGCCGGCCTGCACGAGCAGCAGGTCGGCATGACCATGATAGCAACCATCGAATTTGATGATCTTGGAACGCCCCGTATAGGCACGGGCAAGGCGTAGCGCGCTCATGGTGGCTTCCGTGCCCGAGTTGACGAAGCGGACCAACTCCACCGAAGGTACGCTGTCTACCACCAGACGGGCTAGCTCATTTTCGGCCTCGGTCGGGGCTCCAAAGCTAAAGCCGCGCCGCGCCGCACGGGTCACGGCCTCCACTACCGCTGGATGGGCATGACCCAGAATCAGCGGTCCCCAGGAGCCAACGTAATCCAGATAGTGATTGCCATCAACATCATAGAGATGAGCCCCTTCGCCACGCTCGATAAAGATTGGCTCTCCTCCTACGGCGCGAAAGGCTCGTACTGGACTGTTGACCCCCCCAGGCATGAGGCTCTGGGCCTCTCGGTAAAGGGCCCGCGACCACTCCCGCCCCGCCTTTTTGCCTGACTGTTGCTGCTCCGTTTGCATTGCCTACTCCTTATATAGCTCCATATTCACCCATGCTCACCAGCTACTATCCTGCTCATATTCCTCTCTCCAACACGTTTTCACGGCCCCGGCGCGCTACGCCTAGCCAGCGGCCAGCCTGTCCCTGCGCTTAGACCCCCATGTCGTCGAGGATCTCCGGCAGGGGACGCGCAACACAGGTGAACATGGGCGTGTCGCGTAAGGTATACTGACTGGCCTCGCTCTCGCGCATCTCCTGCACAAGATCTAGGAAATCAGCAATGCTGTCGGACTCAAAGGCGACGACAAATTCCTGATCGTCTAATCCAAACGAGTAGGTGGTGTGGATCTTGATGTTGGGATAGGCCACCCCCATGCGAATATGCTCATCCATCATGCGCTTGCGCTCTTGCAGCGGCAAGGCATACCAAGGACGAGTCTTGACAAAAGGATAGACAAAGAGATAGGGCTTGTCTTCCAGTGTAATGACTAGCCGCGGATCATGTGTCGCTCCCCGCGGACCTTTGCCTACATAGACAGAGCGCTTGGTCATGGATAGGAATGAACGCACCTCGGGCAAATAGGGGCCTATCGTGCTGCGGCGAATCTTGCTGCTCAGCCCCTGGAGTTGCCCGATATCGTAAGTTGCCTGCCAGAGCATAAAGTCGCAGTCGGACCGCAACCCATAGAGGGCATAGCTGCGCAGCAGCGAGCATTGGGCATACTCATTGTAGATAGCGAGTAACTCTTCGCGACCTGCACGCCGCTGCTCGGCAGGCAAGCGTAGCCACTGGGGATCAAGTTTGTAGAAGACGAAGCGCACTAGCTGACGAGGCTGCTTGGGCTTGGCCCGAGCCGGCTCGGGTTCAGGCTGGGTTGTGACTGTCTGCTCAACCGTTTCCATCTGACCTGACATGGCTTTTCTCTCTTCTCGACTGCTCTCTATCTACTCTAACACACCTTGTTCGGTGTTGCTATCTGCTTCTTGCTGATTGCGCCTCTGCTTTGACCTCAGAAGAGGCAGGCCTGAGAGACGCTGCCTGATCGTGTTTCGCCAGGCTCATTCAGGAAGAGTCTCGACCAGGCGACGATAGTAGGTCACAATCGCCGAGACCAGCCCGTCGATGGTAAAGGACTGGGCCTCGATGGTCACCTGCAGGCCCAGGGCACGGGCTGCGGCGGCGGTGATTGGGCCGATACAGGCAATGGCTACCCCCTGACGAGCTAAGAGGGCTGCAGGCGAGGTTTCGGCAGCGTGCTCGCAGCACGCCTGCTCTAGCCAGTGCATAAAATAGCGTACTGTCGACGAGCTGGTAAAGGTGGCAAGCGACAGGCGCCCTGCCTTGATGAGAGCCAGCACTTGCTGTCCGCGCGGATCGTCGTCAGCTGCTGGCAGGGTACGATAGGCGGGCACCTCCTCGACCAGCATGCCAGCCTGACGCAGAGTATCGGCCAGAACTCGCCGGGCCTCAGCGGCACGTGCGAGCAGCACTCGCTGGCCTTGGGGTCCTGTGCCTTGCTGCTGACAGGCTGCGAGCAGGGCTGAGGCCACTTGCTCCGCTACATAGGCTTCAGGCACGAGAACCCCGCTCACCCCATGCTCAGCCAAGGCCGCCGCCGTGGCCGGTCCAATGGCCGCCACGCGCGCAGCTCTCAGCAGCCCTGGCTCCAATCCCAGGGTCCGCAGGCGTTCGACACAGAAGCGCACTCCGTTGACACTGGTAAAGACCAGCCAGTCGTAGGGAGCGTCTCCAGGCTCGCAGTCAGTTGCCAGGCGCAGCAAAGCTCGATCAAGCGGACCCCAGTCCTCTGGCGGCGCCAGGCGGATCACCGGAAAGGTCACTGTCTCCGCCCCAAGGGCCTGCAAGCGGCTGCTAAGGGCCTCCGCTTGCTCCTGGGCCCGCGTGACCAGAATTGTTCGTCCACCTAGCGGCTGCTCTTGCTCCTCAGCAGCAACCATTATGGCACCTCCTCCTGAGAGCGGCGCAGATCCCCCCCGCTCTCCACTCAGACGTTGCTGGTAGCCCGGATTTCTGCAATGATCTCCTCCGCTCCTTGGGCTAGCGCCTGCTCGGCCAGCATGACACCGAGCTGATTCGCCAGACGCAGGGCTTGATCAGGCCGCCAGGCGACGCAGCCCCGGACCCGTACCGCTCGGCGACCATCCAGGCTGATCACCAGGGCCTGCAGATGCAAGCGCTGGTCAGCCCTATAGGCATAGGCTGCCACGGGTAGATAGCACCCGGCCCCTAGATGACGCATAAAGGCGCGTTCAGCGACTGTGGCGGCCTGAACCACCACATCGTTCAAAGGGGTCAACAAAGGCAGCAGCTCCGAGTCGGCGCGCAGCTCGAGAGCTAAAGCCCCCTGACCCGGGGCCGGTAGCAGCTTCTCAATCGGCAGTAGTTCCAGGCGATCAGCCAGGCTCTCAAAGAGGCCAAGACGATGCAGACCTGCCGCCGCCAAGACGATCAGATCGTAGTCACCGGTCTCCAGCTTGCGCAGGCGTGTATCTACATTGCCACGCAGCGGCAAAATCTGCGCCTGTGGATAGAGGGCACGCAACTGAGCTGCACGGCGCAGGCTGCAGGTCCCGATGCGTACTCCCGGCTCGGAGGGCAAACCGAGAAAGTCGCGGCGACGTACTAGCACGTCCCGAACGTCTTCGCGTGGGCCTGGCACCAGGACCAGCAGACCCTCTGACGGCGCCGTCGGCAGATCCTTTAGACTATGGATCGCTAGATCAACCGCGCCCGCACGCAAAGCGCGCTCAATCTCTGTCACAAAGACCCCATCGCCGCCGATGCGCGCTAGCGGCGCCTCCGTCACGCGGTCCCCCCGCGTATGAATTGGCTCAACGATGATCTCCAGCTCGCGATACAAGCGCTGCAGCCTGGCGATCACTGTCTGTGTTTGGGCCAGGGCCAGCTTGCTGGCGCGCGTCCCGATCACTAGTCTGTTCATCCGTCGCCACTTCCAGATCAAAGAGATAGCGCAGCGCCTCAGCGTAGATATGCCCCTGTCCAGCAGCAGCGGCCTCTTTGAGGCGCGTCACTGGTTTATGGAGCACCTTATTCATTAGGCGCGTGGTTAGCTCCTGAATGGCCGCTAGCTCGCGTTCCGAGAGCGAGGGGGAGAGTTGGCGCAAGGTGCGCGCCAGCTCCTGCTGTCGGAGAGCCTCCACGTGCTCGCGCAGCTCGACGATCGTATTAGTCACGCTCAGCGAGCTGAGCCAGCGCGCAAAAGCCTCCACCTCCTCCGCGATAATGCGCTCAACCTGGTCCACCTCCTGCAAACGGAGCCGAATGCCCTCATCGACCACCAGGCGCAGATCATCAATGTTGTAGAGGTGCACTCCGGGCAGCCCACCCACCGCTGGATCAATATCACGCGGCAAGGCGATATCAATCATGAGCAGCGGGCGCTCTTGCCGTTGCAGCAGCACCGTCCGCATCATCTCCTCAGTGACCACGGTATGGGGGGCTGTCGTTGAAGTAATCACTACATCGGCTTCAACCAGCGCCGCCGCTAGCTCGCTAAAAGGACGGAAGCAAGCCCGTTCTCCAAGCTGCTGGACAAGTTGCTGAGCATGCTCAGCGGTGCGGTTGACAATGACGAGGCGGCGCGCCCCATTATCGCACAGATTGCGCGCTGCCAGCTCGCTCATCTGTCCCGAGCCAACGAGCAGGACTGAGGCTTCATTGAGGCGCGGGAAGAGCTGGCGCGCTAACTGGACCGCCGCATGGCTGATCGAAACCGCCCGTCGGCTGATGCCTGTCTCGCGGCGGGCACGTTTGCCAGTGACCAGCGCCGCCCGAAATAGGGCCGAGAGCACCGGCCCGGCAAAACTCCCCCCCTGCGCTACCTCTAGCGCATCGGCTACCTGTCCCTGAATCTGTGGCTCGCCCGGGATCAGCGAGTAGAGTCCGCAGGCCACGCCAAAGAGATGGCGCGCCGCCTCCAGATCGATATAGGTGTAACAGTGTTGCTCTAGCAGCGCTCGCTCCACGCCGCGCTGCTCACAGAGGACCTGCAGCAGCGCCTCACGCCCCTCCGGTCCTTCCTCCGAGCAGACCGCATATAGCTCGAAACGGTTGCAGGTCGACAACAGGACCGCCTCTTGTGCGACCTGGCGCACGGCCCGTAAAAGCCCCGCTACTTGCCGCGGAGCACAGGCAAGTTGCTCACGCAACTGAATCGGCGCCGACGTGTGATCAACGCCTACCAGGACAATCTGCATGCTCCCCTCAACAGCGTATAGAAGAAATCTCTAAAATCTCAAATCATTGGCGGCCTATGGAGATTTTAGCGATTCTCTTAGGAGAGTCAAGGCTGAAACCCCGGATATCTCATCAGGTAATCACCTTATTTTGTCTCAGGTGGGGGTCTGGCCCCAAAAAAAGACAGCGACCGTCATGGGCCGCTCTGCACATCACAGCGATCATCGACCCGCCAGCTACCATGCTGCTCTTGCCGGGCAACACCGTTCTGCTGCTGTATATAGTATCACCGACTGGGGACGCTCGCCAGTCGGTCCAGAGGCCCGGCACGTTCTCAGCTCCATGAGTCAGTATGGCCAGAGAAAGAGCCTTCCGCGCTCAGATCGTCTAGTGGAAGACCTGCTTTGCCCTTCCGTCACAGTTGTATCAAAACTGGCACTCAAAAAGAAGCCAGGCAGGCCATA
>NZ_JADGHT010000153.1 GCF_019683755.1 Thermogemmatispora sp.
CCTGATCCCTCGATCTCCATGGGAGTCTTCTCCGGCATCATTGTCGGCCTGGTCACCGCTGGTCTCTACCGGCGCTTCCACGATATTCGCCTGCCTGACTATCTGGCCTTCTTTGGGGGCAAGCGCTTTGTCCCCATCATCACCGCTCTGGTGACACTGGTGCTCGGCGCTCTCTTCGGCCTGATCTGGCCACCGATCCAAGGGGCCATCAACGCCGCCGGGCAGGGCATCGTCGCCCTCGGACCCATCGGGACCGGCCTCTACGGTTGCCTCAACCGGCTACTGATCCCCTTCGGCCTGCATCATGTGCTCAATACCTACGTCTGGTTCCAGCTCGGCACTTATCATACAGCCCACGGCGTCGTGACCGGCGACCTTAACCGCTATTTCGCTGGCGACCCAACGGCGGGTAACTTCATGGCCGGTTTCTTCCCCGTCATGATGTTCGGCCTGCCGGCAGCCTGTCTGGCGATGATTCGCCGCGCCCAGTATCCACGCGTCGCCGCCGGTATCCTGCTCTCTGCCGCTCTGACCTCGTTTCTGACGGGCGTAACCGAGCCTATTGAGTTCGCTTTCCTCTTTGTGGCTCCCGTGCTCTTTCTGATCCATGCGGTGCTCACCGGCACAGCTCTGGCCATCTGCACCATTCTGGGTATCCGCATCGGCTTTACTTTCTCCGCTGGCTTGATTGACTACCTCATCAATTTCAGCAAGGCCAATACCAGTCAGCCGCTGCTGCTCCTGCTGATTGGGCTGATCTACGCTGTCGTGTATTATTGTATCTTTAGCTTCTGCATTGAGCGCTTTAACCTGGCGACGCCGGGACGCGGCGGCACGACCACCGATAGCCGCAGCGATTGGATTCTGCCCGAGAGCCAGCGTGGTCCTCGTTCGGGAGAGGCAACTGCGGGAGCGGCGGCGCCGGAGCGTGTGAGCACAGCCGGCGATGCTGATGAGCGCCTGGCAGCAGAGCTGCTGGCCGCCCTGGGTGGCCAGGAGAACGTTGAGAGCGTTGAGGGCTGCATTACACGCCTGCGTCTCTTTATCAGCGAGCCAGGACGCATCGATGAGGCGCGCCTCAGAAGCCTGGGCGCCGCCGGCGTCATCCGACACGGCAAGATTGTCCAGGTAGTCATGGGCACCCAGTCCGATCGCCTCGCCAGCCGCATGAAACAGCTCATGAAGCAGAGCGACCGCCAACGGGAGCAGGCGGCTGTTCCCCCCGCGTCGCAGGATGAGATCCAGGGGCGGAGGTGAGACAGGTAGGATAGCCAGGAACAGACCAGGTGCGCAAGCCCAGTGAGAGCCTGGCGCATCTCTCGGCAGGCGGGCAGCCTTTTCTCAAGTGCTGCCCGCTCTTCGCCCGGCTCCTGGCCAGTCGCACAAAACCACAAAGGAGCATGTCTATGCATACGAATGAATTGGTGATTCTGGCCCCGCTTGACGGCCAGGTGGTGCCGTTGGAGCAGGTGCCTGATGAGGTTTTTGCGCAGAAAATGGTCGGCGATGGCCTGGCCATCGAGCCACGGGGCAGCGTGGCTGTCGCTCCGATCAGTGGTAGATTGCTCCGTCTCTTTCCGGGCGGCCATGCCTTCGTGATCGCCGCCGGCCCCGAAGGCCGAGAAGAGGAGGCCGCCGTCATCGTGCATCTTGGTCTCGATACGGTAGAACTGGCCGGCGATGGCTTTACTGTGCTGGCACAGGAGGGCGACCGTGTCCAGGCTGGGACGCCGCTGGTAGGCTTTGATCGCGCCCGCATCGCCGCCCAGGGCAAGAGTTTGCTTAGCCCGGTGGTCTTCACTGGCAATGGGACCCTAACCCGCCGCGCCAGCGGCAGGGTGCAGGCCGGACAGGATGTGCTTTTTGTCGTACAGCGCTTGCTTTAGCTCAGATTTGATACTTCATTCTCTTGACAAGAGTGTGTTGTGGAGTCTATCCTCAAAACAGGAGAGAAACTCAAGGATTCGCAATGAACGCTAATTGACCTGCAAAGAGCTGCGGCTTTGCTGTTTAGCCGGACCATGCGCATGGCCGCCTGAGGCCGAGCAGGCAGCAAAGCCGCTGGCAGCGGGTAACAGCCTGACAGGCCAGCAAGAGAGAGTCTGAAGGCAGCGTTGAGCTGTCTTCCAGGCTGGCAGAGAGCAGTCTGAGTCATGCTCGTCGCAGCGGTTCCACGCGCGTGTTGGTCGAAGAGATATCGTCTTTGCTTGCAGGATAGCCCACTCTTGACAGAGATCGGTCCCACGCTCTCCTGTTAGGTGGATGGTCCGACGGTCATTGGAGGCACAGGTCTGTGTGGTCATGGGAGCTTTGGCCCGGTCAAAACTTATCTATGCGAGAGCAATTGGCTCCTTGAGGGGGCAGGCGCGGGGGCGCGGGGCCTGTGGCCTGGGTGCCGCTGGTCCATCGTCTCTGTTGAGCACGAGCAAAGCCATCGCCTGGAATGCGAGCGATCGCTGACCATGACCTACCTGCTGGAGAGCAAGGGTGTCCCCCCTGGGGTGATCCGCCCGCGGGGCCTCTGGTTCCTGTGGATGCGGCCAGCCGTCATTGGCTTGCCCGCTCTGCCTCTGCCGATAGTCCTCTTTGTGTTCTGGCTGGTCATCACTACCTGGCATACTGAGCTGAACTACGTACGCTAGCGTCGGGCCGTGCACAATGCGAGCGAATCAAGCGCGGCTCATAGATAGATGAACTTCGCTTCTTGCAAGACGAGACTGTTGACAGGCACGTTTCAAGGGTAATCCGGCAAAGGAGCAACTCCAATGCTAGAAGCCGCACCACGCCACTGGTATTCGAGTATGAACTATGTCATTCGTCAGGATGGGCAGGAGCTTGCTGAGATCCAGAAAAGGTTCTTTCGCCCAGAGACCGTCATCACCACAACGGAAGGCCAGACCTATACCATACAGCGTCTCGGCTGGGGAGGGCCGTTTGCTATCTGCCAGGCGGATGGTACGCCCCTGGCACAGGCTCAGACCTACTGGTCCAAGAGTCACATTGACGCTTACTATGCGGGTCAGCCTTATAGATTGCGTCCACAATCGCAGTGGAAAAGTGAGACCTTTCTCCTGGAGCATAACGGTGAGGTCGTGGGCACCATTCGTCAGAAAAATTTCTGGGGGAACAAAGTGCTCATCGACATCAACGGTTTGCCTCTGCCCATCGTCCTTTTCTTCTTCTGGCTGGTCCTTGAAGATTGGAAACGGCGACAAGCAACCGCTGCCGCTGCCGTAGCGATATCATCATCGGCAGCAGCAAGCAGGTCAGGCTTTTACTCTTAAGTGCCTGGCGTGCTGTTCGCTGCTCGCCCCTTTTTCTTCGGCAGGCTCACGGCCTCTATGACGCTGCAGGGACAGAGAGAGCCTGGCACAGGAGAGCAGAGGGAGTGCCGAGGTTGCTCGCCTGACTCAGGCCAGGGAGAGGTTGCGCCAAAGGCTGTAGGTGCTGCTGCTGCTGAGGATGGCCCCGGCCTGCTGAACACGGGCAACATCTTCGGCAGTGCGGATGAAGCCACCGGCAATGAAAGGTCCAGGCAGGAGACGCCGCAGAGTGGCAGCCACTTCGGGGAACATGATGCCTGGCAGGACCTCAACGAGATCAGGGCCAGCATGGGCGATGGTACGGACCCCCTTTTCGAGGCCGGAGTCGTCAAGCAGGAGCAGGCGCTGAATGGTGATAAGCCCCTCGGCACGCGCCGCCGTCACCAGTTGCGACTTGCTGGTGATGATGGCATCGATGCCGATTTGGTGCAGATACTGAATGCCGGCGCGGTCCTTGCCGATGCCGCTGACAAGATCGACATGCACGACGACGCGCTTCCCCCGGCGCCGCGCTTCTTCGACAAAGGGTGCAAGCTGAAAGGCATCCCCTTTGAGAAGGAAGAGCAAGGGAGCATCCGCCTCCAGGGCAAGGCGCATGTCTTCCTCGGATTTGAGCGCCGCCGCTACAGGGTAACGGCGCGCCAGACGCATGATTTCCAGAGCTGCTTGCGTGTACACGCCTCGCTGTAACAAGAGGGCCGTCCCTCAACCAGTTCTAGCGGTAATCTACTGGAACATCTCTCGTTTTTTATTATAGCCAGAGCACAGCCGCTTTGTCTAGCCAGGAGCCGTTTTGAGGCCGGGCGAGCGCTGCTCACCCGCTTATGAGCTGGTAGCTCCCCCCTCCGCGCTGGTTAGCCAGGCAGAGCCATTAACAGATCGGACCCGCGCACGGGCCGTCGGCAATTCGGTACTTGACAAAGCAGGGTGGGTTAACTATATTATAAGCAAGGCACGGGTCATTAGCCGGCCTGTGCTGCTACCATTGTAGCAACCGCAAGACAACTAAATATAGAACTTGACAGGACAGTGAACTGAAAAGTCCTGAGCCAGTGTGAACAACACGGCTTGGGACTTTTTTCTTTTGCTCCTGGCCGGTAGAGTCTGCCCGTCACTGGTGACGCTGCCCCTTCGATTAACAATCGATTTCCGAGGAGGGCGCCAGCAATGGCGGGGGCGTCTGGCACGGAGGGCGCCGTCCGCTCAGGGAGGCAAGCGGAGCGAGCCGGTCCGCAAGCAAGCAAACGGACGGGTGAGAGGCCTACCCGACAAAGGGGACCTGCCACGTCAAGACAGGAGCAGGTGGGTAGCAGCACAGGTTGGGCGAAGCCAGGGCCAATGGCAGTGTTGCCAGTCGTTTTGTGGCCCAGCGGCCAGCCTGCCCGCCGCCGTTGCCTGGCACGAGTGAGCCAGCCTGGCGATAGGTTCTGCGGGCGGGTAGTGTGCCCGGACATCTCCGGACTCCCTGGACGCGGCAGTCCGTTCCGCGGCGAGAGCGGTGCGGCGTCCAGGTTGGCCAATCGCCTTTGGACAACGGAAGACGTCACAGCAACAAGAAAGGGCTTGTCTACCTATGGCGAAGTACGTCCTCGCCCTTGACCAGGGCACCACCAGTTCGCGCGCCATCGTCTTTAACCACGACGGCGCTGTCGTCAGCCTCGCACAGAAAGAATTTCCACAGATCTATCCGGCCCCGGGGCTGGTCGAGCACGATCCCGAGGCCATCTGGTCCAGTCAGCTCAGTGTCGCCCAGGAGGCCCTGCACAAGGCCGGGGCCAGTGCCGCCGATATCGCCGCCATCGGCATCACCAACCAGCGCGAGACGACCCTTGTCTGGGAGAAGGCCACCGGCAAGCCAGTGTTTAACGCCATCGTCTGGCAGAGCCGCTTGACCGCTCCTATCTGCGATGAGCTGAAGGCCAAGGGCTTTGACAGCGAGATCCGCCAGCGGACCGGGCTGGTGACCGATGCCTATTTCTCGGGCACAAAGGTCAAATGGATTCTGGATAATGTGCCCGGCGTGCGTGAGAAGGCGGAGCGCGGTGAGGTGCTCTTTGGCAATGTCGATACCTTCCTGATCTGGCGCCTCACCAAGGGCCGCGTCCACGTGACCGATGCCACCAACGCCTCGCGCACGATGCTCTACAACATCTACACGGGCGACTGGGATGATGTGATCCTCAAGGAGCTGGGCGTTCCGCGCGCTATGCTGCCCCAGGTGATGCCCTCCAGCACGGTCTATGGCGAGACCGATCCTGAGTTCTTCGGCGGGCCGATCAAGATCGCCGGCGTGGCCGGCGACCAGCAGGCGGCGACTTTCGGTCAGGCCTGCTTCGAGGTCGGGATGGCCAAGAATACGTACGGCACCGGCAGCTTTATGCTGATGAATACCGGCGACCGCGGGGTGGCCTCTAAGAATGGTCTGCTGACGACGATCGCCTGGCGCATCAATGGCCAGACGACTTACGCCCTTGAGGGGAGTATCTTCATTACGGGTGCCGCGGTACAGTGGTTGCGCGATGGGCTACGCGCTATCGCGTCGAGCAGCGATGTGGAGCAATTGGCGATGTCGGTGCCCGATAATGGTGGCGTCTATCTGGTGCCGGCCTTCGTCGGCCTGGGCGCCCCTTATTGGGACCCCTATGCGCGCGGGACCATTGTGGGCCTGACACGCGGGTCGAGCATCGCGCATATTGCTCGCGCGACGCTGGAATCGATGTGCTATCAGACGCGCGATGTGTTGGAGGCGATGACGGCAGATAGCGGTGTGCGCGTGAAGGCGCTGCGCGTCGACGGCGGCGCCGTGGTCAATAATCTGCTGATGCAGTTCCAGGCCGATATTCTGGGGGTGCCTGTGCAGCGCCCGAAGGTGGCCGAGACAACGGCTCTGGGGGCTGCCTATCTGGCTGGCCTGGCAACCGGCTTCTGGAGCAGCCAGCAGGAGGTCGCTGAGCAGTGGGCAGTCGATCGGACTTTTGAGCCGCAGATGAGCGCCGATCAGCGCGATGCGCTCTACGCCGGCTGGAAACGGGCGGTGGAGCGCTCGCTGCAGTGGGAGCGGCCCGCTTCGGCCTAGCCGCTGGGCTTCGGCTCGGGTCCCTCTGCCACGCGGCGGGCAAGCGGTCGTCTCGTCAGACCCCCGGGTTGCTGCTTGCCCGCTGTCCAGCCATCCGCCGGGTACGCTTGCCGCCCGCGCCCACGCTTGCGCCCCGCTCCGCGGCGGATGGTCTGGTGTCTGTCTTGTTCAGGCTTGTCTTGCTTCTTCTTCATTATCTCTCTGAGTGACAAAGGAGTTTGGATCAATGGCCCGTCAATTTACAAGCAGGCCCTCAGCGCTTGCGGGCCTGTGGGGAGAATGTATCGCCGAGTTCTTCGGCACGATGATCCTCTTGCTCTTCGGCGATGGCTGCGTGGCTACGTTCGCTCTCTTTACGAATATTGGGGCGAACAATGCGGCGACGCCCTTCGCTAATGAGTGGATCGTCATTATTCTGGGGTGGGGCCTGGCGGTGATGCTGGGTATCTATGTGGCTGGGGCAATCAGCGGCGCTCACCTGAATCCGGCGGTGACGCTGGCGCTGGCTGTCCGCGGTAAGTTCGACTGGGGTAAGGTGGTGCCTTATTGGGTCGCGCAGGTGCTCGGTGGCTTTGTCGCTGCTGCTATTCTCTACTTCGTCTATCAAGGGGCGCTGGTGCATGCCCTGGCGCTCAATCATTTGACCATCGGGCAGATCGCCGATCCCAATGGCTACGGCGGCGTGTTCTATACGTCTCCTAAGCCGTTCGTGGGGACGTTCGGGGCCTTCTGCGATGAGTTCGTGGGGACGGCTCTGCTGGTGGGCCTGATCTTCGCGATCACCGACGGGCGCAATCAGCCGGTGCAGGCGAACCTGAATCCGCTGATTATCGGCCTCTTGGTGGTGGCGATCGGCGCTTCCTTCGGTCTGAATACGGGCTATGCGATTAACCCGGCCCGCGACTTCGGTCCCCGCCTGTGGATCGCGCTCGTGAGCGGTGGGGCCAGCCTGTCGGCCAATAATTACTACTTCTGGATTCCGATCGTGGCCCCCTTGCTGGGTGGCGTGGTCGGCGCCTTCATCTACGACTTTACGATCGGCAAGGTCTTGGAGGCCCGCGGTTTGACGAAGTCCGGGACGGCTGAGACTAAGGGCGAGGCGGTGCGCGTGCCCAGCGAGGCGGAGTAAGCGCAGGCGGCATAGTGCTCTGATCGCTCTTGCTGTTGTCCGCTTGCTCATTCATACGGTGCTCTCTGAGGCGCTTCGGCTTCTGCTTTGCGCGGCGGGGAGGAAGGCTTACCTGGGTCTTCCTCTCCGCCGCTCTTTTGGTGGCGCGGCGAGGCAAGTGGCTCAGGGCAGAGACTTGGATAAGAGGGAGGCGTGACAGTTGCTGATGCGGGCGCGATCAGGACGGGCGAGAGCGGGCCGCCTGGGATCGCTGGTCTGTGCGGAAGAGGGCTTTCATTGCCACAGGAGCTTTTTGTGGAGCTTTTCGGCGGAACATTGAAACAGAGCAGGTACAGGTTTCAGTGTAGCACAGAGTTTTCCTGTGTAACACACTCCGAAGGACAAAAGTGGATTGCGGTCGCCGAGAGGGGCATTCGTATGGCAGAGCACAGTGATAGGCATGCTTTATGCAAGAGAGGAGGGTGAGGGCAGGACCCTGGCGCTTGCCTCCGCTGCGTCCCGTCTCCTCTGATGGGTCCTGCCGCTGCCCGGGCAATGGGGGATTGCCCGGGAACACACGGTTCGGTACCACGTCGGCACGGCAGGCACAGGAATCTGGGCGGAGGGGCCTGCGCTCTCTGTCTCGCCCCGGAACGCAAGGCCTTCATCCTCTCGCCTGTCGCCTGTCGCCGCCGCGCTGTCGCGGCTCACAGGCGTGGGTTTGGCTGATCGACAAGGGTGCCAGAGCACGCAAGGCTGAGTGTCTTCTCTTCTCTGGCTCAGTGTGCCGACGAAGGAGCGTGCTAGATGCGATACCTTGGACCGCTATGTGGCGCCAAGACGGCGCCCAGAACGCTGCTGATCCTGCTGCTAACGCTGCTCTTGCTCGGTTTGGGGAGCCTCTCCCCCGCTGTGCCAGGAGCGCAGGCGCGGACCACCGCCGCCACGGCGCGCCCCTGGATGAACCGCTCCCTTTCGCCCGACCGACGGGCTGATCTGCTGCTGGCTCAGATGACGCTTGATGAAAAGCTCGCTCTGCTGCATGGCTGGTCCGGTGGCAGCTATGTGGGCTACATTCCGGCCAATACGCGCCTGGGCATTCCGGCCCTCGGCCTGGAGGACGGTCCCGCCGGGGTCGCCGATGGGATGACGGGTGTGACTGCCTTCCCGGCGCCCGAGGCGCTGGCTGCAAGCTGGGATACGAGTTTGATGCGCCAGTACGGCCAGGCCCTTGGCAGCGAGGAGTGGGGCAAAGGGGCCAATGTGGCCCTGGCGCCGACGGTCAATATTTTGCGCAATCCGCAATGGGGCCGCAGTTTCGAGACGCTGGGCGAGGACCCCTATCTGACGGCGATGCTGGCCAGCGCCGATATTGAGGGCATCCAGAGCCAGCACGTCATCGCGACCGTCAAGCACTATGCGGCCAATAATCAGGAGTACCACCGCACGACGGTGAGCGCCAATGTCGATGAGCGCACCTTGCATGAGATCTATCTGACTGCCTTCGAGTACGCCGTCAAAGAGGCAGGCGTCGGCGCAGTGATGTGCTCCTACAATAAGGTCAACAACGTCTACGCCTGCGAGAATCCCTATCTGCTCGCTACGACGCTCAAGGGAACCTTCGGCTTTCCGGGCTTTGTGATGTCGGATTGGGGGGCGACTCACAGCACGGTACCGGCCATCACGGCGGGCCTCGATATGGAGATGCCGGACAGCACCTACTTCGGCAACGCCCTCAAGCAGGCGGTACTCAACGGGCAGGTGAGCATGGCCACGATCGATGAGGCGGTGCATCGTATCTTGCGCACGATGTTCGCGATTGGCCTCTTCGATTATCCGACGACCGGTAGCCCGAAGGCGACGGTGACCAACGCCCAACATGCGCAGTTGGCCCGCCAGGCCGCCGAGGCCGGCACGGTTCTGCTGAAGAACGACGGTCAGTTGCTGCCGCTCGATCCGAGCAAGATCCACTCCATTGCGGTGATCGGTCCCGCTGCCTCAGTCGCTCCCCAGGCGACGGGCGGCGGCAGCGCGCATGTGATCCCGCCCTATGTGGTGACGCCGCTGCAGGGGATTACGCAGCGCGCCGGGAGCGGTGTGACGGTGCGCTACGCCCAGGGGATTACGACGACGGGGACGTTGCCGCCGATCGAGGCTCAGTATCTGACGCCGCCTTCGGGCAGCGGGCAGGGCCTGCTGGGTGAATACTTTACCAATATGACGCTCTCCGGTAGCCCGGTGCTGACGCGCGTCGACAGCCAGATCAATTTCGATTGGAACGGGCAGTCGCCGGGGCCGGGCGTGCCAGCCACGCAGTGGTCGGCGCGCTGGACGGGGACGCTGACGCCGCCGGTGAGCGGGACGTACACGTTCTCTCTGACAAGCGACGATGGCAGCCGGCTCTACATTAATAACCAGCTCTTGATCGATAACTGGCGCGATCAGGCGACGACCACTGAGACGGCCACCATCCAGTTGACGGCAGGCCAGCCTTACGCCATTCGCGTGGAGTACTATCAGAATGGTGGCGCGAGCAATGTGGCCCTGGGCTGGAGCATTCCGGGCCAGGAGAATGCGCTTCTCTCGCAGGCCGTGGAGCTGGCGCGAAGCTCGGATGTGGCCATTGTCTTTGTCAACGATGTGGAGTCGGAAGGCTCCGACCGCAGCAGCCTGGAGCTGCCGGGGGCTCAGGATCAACTGATTGAGGCGGTCGCTCAGGCTAACCCGCGGACGATTGTGGTGCTCAATACGGGTGGGCCGGTGCTGATGCCGTGGGTGGACCAGGTGCCGGCGCTGTTGGAGGCCTGGTATCCGGGCCAGGAGGATGGGAACGCCATTGCGGCGGTGCTCTTTGGCGATGTTAATCCGTCGGGGAAGCTGCCGATGACTTTCCCGCGCTCGGCCAGCGATCTGCCGGCCAGTACGCCGGCGCAATATCCGGGCATTAACGATCAGGCGGACTATTCGGAGGGGGTCTTTGTTGGCTACCGCTATTACGATGAGCGCGGGATTACGCCACTCTTCCCCTTC
>NZ_JADGHT010000154.1 GCF_019683755.1 Thermogemmatispora sp.
AATACTAGTAACAAGTGGGGACTGTATGCTCGGAAGGGTGGCCATCGTGGGCTGCCCGGTTGGCGTATCCTGGTGGATACCAGACAATGAGGAGCGAGAACATGCCTGATTCTGCGGTCAGCAAGAATACACAGCCGAACGAACAACCCTCGATGAGCGCAACGGTGCAGGCTGAGGCGGAGCTGTTGGCAAAGCGGCCCTGGATTAAGCATTACGAAGAGGGTGTCCCCGTTCACCTGGAAATTCCCGACCAGCCCCTGACCTGGCTGCTTGACGAGACAGTCCGTCGTCATCCTGACAAGACCGCCTTCATCTACTACGGGACGCGCATCTCCTACGCGCGCTTTGCCGCCCTGGCCAACCGCTTTGCTGCGGCCCTCCAGCGGCTAGGCATCAAGAAAGGAGACCGGGTAGCCATTGCCCTGCCCAACATCCCACAATATCCGATTGCCTTCTACGGCACCCTGCGGCTAGGCGCCGTGGCCGTCCCGACCAACCCGCTCTACACTGAGCGCGAGATGCAGCACCAGATGGCCGACTCCGGGGCCCGCATTCTCATCATGCTAGACATGTTCTATCCGGTTGTACGCGCCATTCGCGACAAGACCGCCCTGGAGCACATCATCATCACCAGTCCTGCTGACTTCCTGCCGCCTCTGCTGCGCACGCTCTACCCCTTGAGCCAGCGCCGCGAGCGGCACAAGCAACCGCAGCCCCCCTTGACCAAAGACGAGCTGCGTTCCGACCCCAAGCTGCTCCTCATGAGCGACCTGCTCAAGCCCAGCAGTACCGAAGGAATCGAAGTCTTCACAGTACCCGACCCGCCGCGCAGCTCGGACCTGGCCGTCCTCCAATACACGGGAGGCACGACCGGCCTCTCCAAGGGTGCCATGCTCACCCATCGCAACCTGCTGGCCAACGCCTACCAGACGCGTTACTGGACGCCGCGGGCCCATGATGCCGGCGAGACCGGCCTGTGCGTCGCCCCCTTCTTCCACTCGTACGGGCTAACGGTGGGCCTGAACCTGGGCATTCTGGCCGCAGCCAGCATGGTGCTGCTACCGCAATTCAAACCCAAAGAAGTCGTGCGCGCCATCAAGCGCTACCGTCCGACCATGTTCCCGGGCATACCGACCATGTACATTGCCATCATGCGCGAAGCCGGCAAAGACAGCGGCGCCTTCCAATCGATTCGCTACTGTATCAGTGGGGCGGCCCCCTTGCCGGCCAAAGTGCGCCACGACTTCGAGAGCCTCTCGGGAGGCCGTCTGGTAGAGGGCTACGGTCTCAGCGAAGCCTCGCCCGTCACCCACTGCAACCCGCTCAACGGCGACGTGCGCGAAGGCAGTATCGGCCTCCCTCTGCCTGAAGTCGAGGCCGCCATCATGGACCCCGAGACTGGCAAACTGCTCCCGCCGGGCGAAATCGGAGAGCTAGTCGTCCGCGGACCGAACATCATGCAGGGCTACTGGAATCGCCAAGAGGAGACCGCGGCCATCTTCCGCGACGGCTGGATGCGCACCGGCGACCTCGGCAAAATGGACGAAGAAGGATATTTTTACCTGGTCGAGCGCGCCAAAGACATGATCCTTGCCAGCGGCTTCAACGTCTACCCGCGTGAAGTCGAAGAGGTCCTCTTCCGTCATCCTGCTGTGCAAGAAGCGGCAGTCGTTGGCGTGCCCGACGAATATCGCGGTGAGACCGTTGCGGCCTTCATTGTCCTCAAGCCTGGCGTTGCTCCCAACGATGCCACCCGACAAGACATTGTCAACTTCTGTCGTAAAGAGCTAACAGCATACAAGGTCCCCAAGATTGTAGAATTCCGTGAGAGCCTGCCCAAGTCTCTCATTGGCAAAGTGCTGCGCCGCGAGCTGCGCGAACAATGGCTACAGCAGCGAGGCGCAGGCCAAAAGACCAACTGAGCCAGCGCTACCGGGCCGGGAGAGGCACGGGCGCCAGCGAGCGCAGCAACGGAGTGTCTAGCCCGAGCCCGGAGCAGAGTGGTGCGTGCATAATGACCATCGCCACTCAAGCGACGGCCATAACAACAGCAATTCGCAGCAACACGCAAACGGCTGGGACCCTCGCCTGACCTGGGCGACGCGGGCGGCACCTCTCTCGGGCCGCCTGTGAGGCCAGTGCCGGCCTGGTGCCAGCCACTGGAGGTACAACTGAGCATGTCTACGACGATGAAGCCCACAGAGAGCGGAACGGCCTTCCTGCTGACGCCGGTCAGCGAGAGTGCCGACAAAATATTCACCCTGGAGCAAATGGATGACGAACAGCGCTGGATCGCCGAATCGGCGGCCACCTTCGTCATGCGCGAGGTCCTGCCCAAGCTCGAAGCTGTTGAACACCAGGAGCCGGGCGTCATGCCCTCACTTGTTAAAAAAGCCGGAGAGCAGGGCCTGCTCATGATCGATATCCCCGAGGCCTACGGCGGGGCCGAACTGGGCCTACTCACCAGCGCCATCGTCGCCTCCTCCATTCACGAAGCCTCGTTTAGCGTGGCCTTCGGCGCCCACACCACTATCGGCACCCTGCCGATCGTCTTCTACGGCACGGAAGAGCAGAAGCGCAAATACCTGCCGAAGCTGGCCACCGGTGAATGGATCTCGGCCTACGCCCTGACTGAGCCGGGCGTTGGCTCGGATGCCATGAACCTCAGCACAACGGCGCGCCTCTCCGAGGACGGCAAATACTACCTGCTCAACGGTACCAAGCAATGGATCTCGAACGCCGGCTTTGCCGACCTCATGATTGTCTTTGCGCGTGTCGATGGCCAGCGGCCCTCGGCCTTCATCGTCGAGACAAACTGGCCGGGCATCTCCACAGGGGCCGAAGAGCGCAAGATGGGCATCAAGGGGTCCTCGACGCGTCAGGTCTACTTTGAAGACACGCCCGTCCCCGTTGAAAACCTGCTGGGCGAGCTGCACAAAGGCTACAAGATCGCCTTCAACATCCTCAACATCGGGCGTCTCAAACTGGGCGCCGGCGCTGTTGGAGGGGCGCGCACAGCTCTCGACCTGGCCGCGGCCTACACGACCGAGCGCAAGGCCTTCGGCAAATTCCTGCACGAATTCGGCATGATTCAAAAGAAACTGGCGCGCATGGCTGCCGAGACCTACGCTGCCGAAAGCGAGGTGTTCCGCACCGCCGCCAACATCGAGAACGCCCGCCGCGGAGCCGGCGAGAACACCGAGCAGGTCTTTAAGGCCATCGAAGAATTCGCCATCGAGGACTCCATTGCCAAAGTCCACGGCAGCGAAGTCCTGGCCTACGTCGTCGATGAGGGGGTCCAGATCTTCGGCGGCTACGGCTACATGCAGGAGTATCCGATCGAGAAGGCCTATCGCGATGCCCGCATCCAGCGCATCTTTGAGGGCACCAACGAGATCAACCGACTGGTAGCAGCCGGCACGCTCTTCCGTCGCGTCTTGGGCGGCAAGATCGACCTCATGCAGCGCTACCCGGCCATCGAGGCCCGCATCAAAGCTGGTGAGGTCCCACCTGTCCCCGGCGACGAGGTGCCCGCTGAACTGCGCGCTGCCGTCCACGCTGTCGAGCGCGCCAAGGATGTGGCCATCTATGCCGGCATGCGCGTCGCCATGCGCTACATGCAGGCCCTGGAGAACGAAGAAGAATTCATCGAGTACCTGGCCAACCTGCTGATCGACATCTACGCCAGCGATAGCGCCCTGGCCCGCGCCATCCAGGCCATCCGCCGTGGCGACGAGAACAGTGACCTGCATAGCAAGCTGGCACAACTGGCCACCTGGCTGGCCCATTCGCGCATCCGCCTCAACCTGGATCAGATGATCATGACCTACTTTGAGCCGGAGACGGTCGGTGAGGAGCTGGCGCGCGTTCGGGCCTACATTGGCGACTACCTTGTCAACGGTGTGGCCCTACAGCGCGACATTGCCGCCGCTGTCGTGGCCAAGAAAGGCTACCCGCTGCCGCACTTCTAGGCCACTGGCCGGCTGGCTGGCTGGCCGTCGGGCCCCGTCCGGACGGCCAGCCAGCCAGGACACCCAGAGCTACAGACAACCAGGATTCTCTCTCCTGCCCCCATGGCTATCCGGTGTGATAGCGTGACCGAGTGCCAAAGGCCGACGGCGGTTGGTGGACTGCGGGCGAGGGGCATGGCACAGCAGCCACAGGCTCCCCAGGCCCGCCCTTCCGCCGCCGTCGCCGGCTGGTCGCTGAAAGAAACTGATGGACAGCGAGCGCAAAGAGCCATTGCAGGTCGGCGACGTCCTGACCTACGAGCGCACCTTTAGCGAAGAGGACATTCGCCTCTTCGCTGCACTCTCGGGCGACAAGGGTCACCATCACATGCACCCCGACGCCCAAGGCCGACTCATGGTACACGGCCTACTCACCGCCAGCATTCCGACCAAACTGGGCGGCGACCTCAACTTCATCGCACGCAGCATGCAGATGGAATTTCTGCGCCCGGTCTTCGCCGGTGACCGCGTGCGCTGCGAAATGACCGTCAGCCGCCTGGAGCCAGGGGACGGCTATCTAGCTCTGGAGCTGGTCTCCATCTGCCGCAACCAGCACGGCAAGGAAGTGCTGCGCGGGCAAGCCCAGGGCATCATTCGCCAGAGGCCGTCGTCGGCCAGCGAGCAGGCTTCAAACGAAGAGAAGGCCTCCTGAGCAAGGTGGCCGTGCGGCCTGATGCCATTGTGCGCCTGCTCAGGACGCATCAGGCACAGAGCACACGATCCTATTGGTGGGCGGCTCAATGCTGTCCAGGCAGGCGCCCTGTTCTCACAACAAGCAGATACGAGGAGCAGATCCCCCATGATAGATGCTGTCATTGTCAGTGCTGTACGCACACCGATCGGGCGCGCCAACAAAGGCGCCCTCAAGGATGTTCGTCCCGATGACCTGGCCGCCTTTGCCATTCGCGGCGCCCTTGACCGCGTACCGCAGCTTGATCCTGCGCTCATCGAAGATGTCATTCTAGGCTGTGCCTTCCCTGAAGGCGAGCAAGGCATGAATATGGCGCGCATTGTCGCCCCGCTAGCCGGATTACCTGAGACCTGCGGCGGCGTCACCGTCAATCGTTTCTGCGCCTCCAGCCTGCAGGCCGTCAACATGGCAGCGCAGAGCATCATGCTTGGCCAAGGGGAGGCCATCATTGCCGCCGGTGTCGAGAGCATGTCTCGTGTGCCGATGGGCGGCTTCAATCCCAGCTTTAACCCGCGTCTCATCAAGCCCGCCGAAGGCGAGAAATACGACTGGCCCTATCCACCCACCGAACAAGAATACGGCTTCTACAGCTACATCCCGATGGGGCTGACGGCTGAGAACCTGGCCCGTAAATACAACATCAGTCGTCAGGCCCAGGACGCCTTTGCCCTGCGCAGCCACCAGCGCGCTGTTGCCGCCATTGACAGCGGCTTCTTCAAGCGCGAGATTATCCCCGTCAAGCTGCCTGACGGGCGCATCATGGACACCGACGAAGGGCCGCGACGCGACACCTCTATGGAGAAGCTGGCCGCCCTCGAGCCGGCTTTCATCAAAGATGGCACAGTCACTGCTGGCAACTCCAGCCCGCTCAACGACGGAGCAGCCGCTGTCATCCTCATGTCCGCCGATAAGGCGCGCGAGCTAGGTATTCAGCCACTGGCGCGTGTCGTCGCCATGGCCGTGGCCGGCGTGCGACCTGACATCATGGGCATCGGGCCTGTGCCGGCGGTCAAGAAAGTCCTGCAGCGCGCGCGCATGCAGCTCAGCGACATCGACATCATCGAACTCAACGAAGCCTTTGCCGTCCAGAACCTGGCCGTGATCCAGGAACTGGGGATTGACGAAGAGAAGCTCAACCCGCACGGCGGTGCCATCGCTCTGGGTCATCCCCTGGGCTGCAGCGGTGCCCGTATCGTCGCCACACTCATCAACGATCTGCAAACCGCCGATAAGACCCTGGGACTGGCCACCCTCTGTGTTGGTGGCGGCCAGGGCGTAGCGACCATCATCGAGAGGTTGTCGTAGTCATGGGGTACCAGATTCGCAAAGCGGCGGTCATTGGGGCCGGGGTCATGGGGGCCGCCATTGCCGCCCATCTCGCCAACGTTGGCATTCCAAGCCTTCTGCTAGACATTGTGCCGCCTGACGCGGGCGCAGACCGCAACCGAGTTGCGAGGAGTGGTCTGGAGCGTGCTCTCAACGCCCGCCCTGCCGCCTTCTATAGCAAAGACAAAGCCAAGCTGATCACCATTGGCAATATCGAAGATAACCTTCACGAAGCAGCGCAGGCTGACTGGATCGTCGAGGCCGTCTTTGAGCGTCTCGATGTGAAGCAGCAGCTCTACGACAAACTAGAACCGCTGCTGGGGGCCGACACCATCGTCAGCTCCAACACCTCCGGTCTGCCGGCACATCTACTAACCGCGGGGCGCAGTGAGCGTTTCCGTCGTCACTTCCTCATCACCCACTTCTTCAACCCGGTGCGCTACATGCGCCTGCTAGAGATCGTCCCTGACCAGCAGACCGATCCGGCCCTCGTCAGCTTCATGCAAGACTTCGCCACCGAAGTCCTCGGCAAAGGGGTTGTCCTGGCCAAGGACACGCCCAACTTTATCGCCAACCGGATCGGCGTCTATGGCTTCCTCGCGACCATCCGCCGGGCTCTTGAGGAGGGCTACACCGTCAGCGAAGTTGACGCCATTCTTGGCCCCAGCATGGGCCGGCCCAAATCGGCGGTCTTCCGCACTGCCGACCTCTCCGGCCTTGATACGCTGGTCCACGTCGCCGACAACATCTACGAAAACGCCCCTGATGATCCTGAGCGCGAAGTCTTCCGTGTCCCCGAGGTAGTCCGCGAACTGGTACGGCGTGGCTGGCTTGGGGAGAAGAGTGGTCAGGGCTTCTACAAGCGCATCAAGAACCCGGGTGGCGAATCCACCATTCTTGAGCTGAACCTGCAGACGCTGGAATACCAGCCCCAGCAGAAGCCGCGTTTCGAATCCATCGGAGCAGCGCGCAACATTGAGGACCCAGCCGAGCGCATGCTGACGGTGCTCAACGGAAACGATCGCGCTGCCCAGTTGGCGCGCGAGACCCTGGCCGACTCGCTCATCTATGCGGCGCGGCTGACGCCGGAGATCGCCGACAGCATTGTAGCCGTTGACCAGGCCATGCGCTGGGGCTTCAACTTCGACCTGGGCAGCTTCGAAGGCTGGGACATCCTCCTCCAGCATCCCGAGACGCTCTATCGCGTCCTCCGGAGCCATCCATCCTTTAAAGATGTCAGCGAAGAGCAGGCGCCGGCCAGTCTCAAAGCCCTGGTCGAGCAGCATGGGGCACGCCTGCCCGAGCTTGTACGCCAGGTCATCACTCAAGGAGAAGGGCGCTTCTACAGTGGCCCCATTGGGGAACGGCGCTACTTCGACTTTCACAGTGGCAGCTACCAGCCGGTGCCGCAACTGCGCGGCAGCCTCTCCCTCAGCGTGGCCAAGGCCCAAAACAAGGTCATCCGCGAGAACGGCTCAGCCTCGCTGGTCGACCTGGGCGATGGCATTGTCTGCGTCGAATTCCACACCAAGATGAACGCCATCGACCAGGACATCATCGAGATGCTGCATTACGCCGTCGAAGAGGGCCAGAAGCAGTACCGGGCCATTGTCATCGCCAACGACGCCCCGGACTTCTCGGCGGGTGCCAACCTCTTCCTGATGCTCGTAGGAGCACGTAACGGCCAGTGGGAGATGCTGGAGCAGGCCGTCAACTCCTTCCAGCAGGTGAACATGCTCCTTAAATACAGCCCCATTCCAGTGGTCGTTGCTCCCACCGGGCGCACTCTGGGTGGTGGCTGTGAAATCGTCATGCACAGCAGCCACGTCCGCGCGCACGCCGAGACCTACATCGGCCTTGTCGAAGTCGGGGCCGGTCTCGTCCCTGGCGGTGGCGGCGTCAAAGAGCTGTTGCTGCGCCACGGGGCCCGTCTTGAAGACCAGCAGGCTCGTGGCTCTGGGGGACCATTTGCCGCCCCGCGGCGCGTCTTTGAGCTAGTGGCGATGGCCACGGTCGCCACCAGCGCTGTCGAGGCCCAGGAATACCGTTTCCTGCGCCAGAGCGACAGCATCACCACCAATCGTGATCTTCTGCTGCGCGACGCCAAAGCCGACGCCCTGCGCCTGGCCGAGGCGCGCGAAGCGGGCCGCTGGCAGCCGCCGCAGCCGGCCATGCTGCTGCTGCCCGGGCCAGGCGGGCGCCTGGTTCTGGAGCAGCAGATCGAAAACATGCTGCTTGCTGGCAAGATTACCGAGCACGACGCCGTGATCGGGCGCCATCTGGCGCGGATTGTCACCGGCGGCAATACCTCGCCTCTGACGCCGCTGACCGAGCAGCAGGTACTTGATCTAGAGCGCGAGGCCTTCCTGAGCCTCTGTGGCATGGAGAAGACGCAGGAGCGCATGCAGGCCATCCTCATGACCGGCAAGCCTCTGCGCAACTAAGCTCGCCCAATTGTGGGCAAGCAAACCAAACCAACAGCATCACAGCAATCGGGCCAGGCTCAAAGCAAGCGGGGCCAGGGTAGTACACAGCGCAGGCAGTGTGGCCTGGGCCAGCCCTGGCTCCCTGCGGCGACCGAACTGGAGGAAAGCAAGGGAGCGCGCTCCCATCCACCAAAGCGTGGCCGGTTCCGGAGCAGTGGCGCAGTGCAGCCAGCGGCGCACCGGGACAAAGGACAGACAGCGGAATGCAAGACTGCCAGTCAGTCGGATCGCCTCCGCGCGGAAGCGGGGGCCTAGCCGCAAGGAAAGGAAAGGAGCGAGTCCGTCATGGCGATCGACATCAGCAAGGCCTCACTGAAAGAGCTTGGTCAACTGGGAGGAGACGCCATCATCGTCGGCGAGATCGACGACAAACTCGTCAACCTGCCGACCTATCGCGAGCTGTACCATCGCTGGGAGAAACAGCAATGGAGCACACAAGACATCGACTTCAGCGCTGATCGCCAGCAATGGAGCCAGGTTGAAGAGGCTGCCCGACCGGTGCACATCAGCGGCTTTGTCGTCTTCTTCCAGGGAGAAGTGAGCGTTACTCACACTCTCATCCCCTACTGTGCCGCCGCTCCCAAAGAAGACCAACGCATCTTTCTCACCACCCAACTCGTTGACGAAGCGCGCCATTCCGTTTTCTTTGACCGCTTCTTCCGCGAGGCCCTGGGCTTTGAAGGTGAAGACATCGAGGCCCTGCTTGCCCAGATTCGCCCCCTGCTGCGCGAAAGCGAGCGCCAGATCCTCATGGAGGGTCTGGTCGAGATCGGCCAGCGCATCCAGGCCCAGCCCGAGAAGCTCGAACACCTCGTTGAAGGTGTAACCTTGTACCACATCATCACTGAAGGCACTCTAGCCCTGGCCGGGCAGCGCAGCATGCTCAACCGCAACAAGCGCATGGGCTGGTATCCAGGTTTCCAGCAAGGGTTCAACGCCATTGCGCGCGACGAATCGCGGCACGTCCTCTTTGGAGTGCGCTTCCTGCGCGACATGGTACAGGAGGACGCCCACTATGCGGACGTCATCCGCGACACCATCCAGAAATGGATGCCGCAAATCCATGACATCCTCTACCTTTCGGACTTCCAGCGCGCCTTGTTAAGCAGCTTTGGTGAGGACCCCGACGAGCTGCTCAGATTTGGCATGAACTCGCTACGCAAGAAGCTCAAGGTCATAGGCGTCCCCTCTGACTTCCTGCCAGCGGTCGCCTAGCCTGGTCCGCTGCAGGAAAGCAACGAAGGTCAGGCGCGGGCCTTTCTGGGGGTGTGGAGGTCCGCGCCCTAGCCTGGCGCCGTCCGTCTCAAGGACGACCAGCGCCTAAGCCCCCGACAAAAGCAGGCCAGGCTGACGGCGCTGGCAAAGCCAGCCTGCCGCGGATCAGCCTGGCCTCATCAATCAACCCTCTTACCCGTCTTTTCAAAGCGGACAAAGCGGGACAGCTCTCAGAGCGCAGAGCGATCAAGCCGGACGGATGGGAGCCAGAGCGCTAGAAGTAGGCCTTCTCCGTCTCAGCGTCAAAGAGGTGGATCTGATCGGGATCAACATGCAGCCTCAGCGGCTCACCGACCACCGGGTGCGAGCGCGGATCAAGGCGGGCCACCAGCGTGGTGCCATTTGCCGACATATGGACCTGCACCTCATTGCCCAGGTGCTCCACCACATCGACAGGAGCCACGATCATCGAAGTCGCCGTATCGGTACCCGCTGGCAGCAGCGCGGCATCGCGCAAATGCTCGGGGCGAATCCCGAAGATCAGCCGGCGTCCCTTGGCCGCCCGCGCCTTCTCAGCATACTGGGCCGGCACCTGCACCCGCCCGAAACCATCCAACACGATGCTCACCGGGCCATCGTGATCGACCACCTGGGCGTCCGGGAAGAAATTCATCGCCGGAGAACCGATGAAGCCAGCCACGAACATATTGGCCGGATGGTCATACAACTCCTGTGGAGGCCCCATCTGCTGGATCTCTCCCTGGTGCAAGACCACGATGCGGTCCCCCATAGTCATCGCCTCTACCT
>NZ_JADGHT010000007.1 GCF_019683755.1 Thermogemmatispora sp.
CTTTTAATGCGGAAATTGTTCGATCTTCATCCTGATATTCCATAATATGCTCTATAATCTGAAATGAAAGTGAGAACCACCTTCGTATGAAAGTATGCTCACCTGAGTCAATGGTCGTTGCTGCAAAGGGTCATGTGACTCACTCTTGTAGATTGCGTCAATAGCTCCACCGCTCCTTTATGCTCAGCTATCTTGGCTGCCTGTCTGCGGGATCTGAGACTCCTTCTTAGCAGCAGTTGCTTCTCAATCAATGCTTGCTAGTCATATCCATGCTAACTTTAGCAGCTCTTATGGCAGAATTCAAGGGAGGAACACTCTCAAACGTCAGAGGCATCTGATCCACAAGCAGAGGATTCCTGATTACTAACGTCGCCAGCTCTCTTGTTGGAGAAAGTATCGAGCTGATCACGCTGGCGCAGAGGATAAGCCAGGCTGTCCGGGTGTAAGCTGCGAGAAAAGCAGCTTACACCCGGACATAGATCTGCTGCTGCTCGTCATAGCGAAAGACTTCGTTCCCCTTATGAAAGGTCAGATTGCCATGAGCGTCCAGGGTGAGCCAGAGGAGAACACGCGTGCCCTGGGGAAGATGCAAGGGGAGTTTCCAGTGATCAAGGCTACTGGGGCCGACGACACCGAGCAGCCAGGCACCGCCATCATCGTCGATGGTATTCGGCTGGAATTCATCGCAGGAAGGCGAATGGTCATCGTAGGTGTCGTCAATCTGGATCTGGCAGGCGTGCAGAGTGGCGCCGTTGAGCGAAGCCTGGGGGTTGGCATAGGGATAGTTACTTATGCCTGCTACGTGGGCCAGGGGATAGGTGGCAAAGGCCCAAATCCAGGAACCATCGTGCACGGGCACTGTGGTGGTGGCATCAACATTCACCTCTACGCCCGGGGCGATACGCACCTGCATGGTGCACCCCTGTGAGCAGTCAATGCCTTGGTTCTCTGGCGTCGGCACAGGAATAAGCGGCGTGGGTAGCACTTGGGGCGGCGTGGCAGGGCGCGCCTTGAGGATGATCCCCCCAAGAGCCATCAAGGGGTAGTGCGGCGAGAGTCGGATCACCATGCCCGGTTGGAGCTTGTGGCAGTCTCTGCCAATCGCTCTGCTTAAAGCCTGCACCGTCTCCGGTTTGGCATCGCTGAAGATCTGGCTGGCGTCCATCATGTGCATTTGAACAGTCAGAATCTCGTCGCAGTTATCCCCTTCCTGTACCGTGTACAGCACAGAGCCTGGCTGTGGCAAGCCACGGGCGAAGGCTGGATAGGGCGTCGGCACCGGCGTCGCCGGTACCCCAAGCGCGTAAAAAAAGCCGCTAATGGCCGGCATGATGCGGTCCCCCAGGTGAAAACTGTAGTCAAAAACAGGGGTAACAACAGCTCCAAACAGAATTAAGAGAAGTAGCAGCTTCCAGGGTATAAAACGCAACAGCGAGCGAAATGTCTCACTTGCTCGCGGGCGTGAAGGCATGCGACTGGCCATAAGGTGCTCTTCCCCTCACTTCATGCCGTCTCTTGGCATGGTGCTATTATAGCAAGACCGCGCTTTGCTGGCTATCAAGAGGGGACCGGCAGGGTAGGCCCCTGCTGCAAGGGAGGGCGATCCCTATTGTTATTCTACCCTGCGAGCGATGTTTCCCTGGCCAGGGCGAACAATCTCATCGCTCGGGGCCGTTAGGACGAATTGATCAAGGCCGGCTAACCAGGCGATGGATTGAATGCGGTACGGCTGGAGGTGTAAGGGCTGGCTCGCCGGCCTTGATACAAGCCTTAGTAGGGGCATCCGAGGAGATCAGCCGATGCCAGCCAAGGCATGCCATGCGGACCCGGTGGCCTGGCTGACAGTTATTGATGCTCGCCCGTAGTTGCCGTGTTCAGGGGAGAATCCATGTACCCGTACGCCCTGCTAAAGCCTTCCCGATGGTCTGGGGAGAGGTGATCAAAGCCGCTCCACCACCATGCTCAAGATAACGGATGGCGGCCCGAATCTTTGACGCTATGCACTGACTGCCAGCAAAGCTGCCACTAGCCTCGTACTGGCGCAGCTCGGCAAGCGTAAGCATATCCAATGAGTAGGCTCCCCCGGCCTCCTGAGAGGAAAGGACCACCTTCTCAGCGGCCATTGTGATCAGGAAGAGGTCAGCATTCAACTGGGTGGCTAGGATACTAGCCGCTAGATCGCCGTGGAGCCGGGTCTCCACGGCGTGCAGGCGCCCCTCACCGTCGCGTACAAGCGGGATACTGCTCCCGGCAGCGGCGATCACAGTGAAGCCTGCCTGGAGCAGCGTTTTGATGGCCTCCTGCTCTAGGATCTCCCCGGCTTCCTCTCTTGCCTGGGCCTTAGCGCCATCAGACTCGGTAGACCGAGTAGCTGTCGTCTCTTCGTCCTTGGGGCGAAGGATGGCCCGAGTAAGCAAGCAGACACTACGACGATTCAAGCCACGGCGTTGCAGCTCTTCGTCCAGAGATTGCTGAATCAGATAGCCTGATCTCCCCTGGAGCTCCGGCAGAGAGCTTGCAGGGAGCCACTGAGAAGAATGTGCAGGCTGGTGAGTAGGACGCCTGTCCGGTTGGTCAGCCTGGTATGTGTGGTCGTAAGCGATGACGACGTTCCAGCCATTGACTAGCAAGTCAACCACATACCGCGCCGACCTGCATATTGCCTCAAGCCGCCCAGGCCCATCTCTGTCTCCCTCGTCTTTGATGAGTGAGTTACCGCCTATGGCAACAACAGCCAGCTTGCTCATTGAAGGGGTGTCCTCCTTGGAGAGTTCTCTCCACTGGCCGGCGAGTAGCTGCTATGCTGCTCTCTCTCAGGCACTGACCTGTAGCTCGAGGGACCGTAGTCCTTCGGCTCCTTTGGCGAGCGTGATCAGCTCTTCTGCGCGGTGTTCAACCGTCTCACCGCTGCGTTGACCACTGGCTGTGGCCAGCAAGACCACCGTCTCATGACGCTTGATCTTGCCCTCCTCCAGCAACTGCAGCAGGGCTGCGTACGAGGCTGCGCCCGCTGGTTCAAGAAAGATACCGGTCAATGCTGCCAGCTCTTTACGGGCCATCAAAAGGGACTCGTCGCTTACGGTGATGCCAAAGCCGCCACTCTGGCGCACGTGACGCAGAGCCATCGCTCCGTTGTGGGGCTGCCCGACAGCGAGGCTGGTCACCTGCGTGGTTGGGGAAACACTCTCCGGCTGAGTCAAGGCCTCGTTCCCCAGGGAGCGCACAAAGGCTGCTGCTCCTTCTGTCTGCACAGCGATGAGGCGCGGAATCTGGCGCACAATGCCGAGCTGGCGCAGGTCTTCAAAGCCGCGATAGATGCCACTGATCAAGCCGCCATCGCCCACCGGCACCAGGATAGCATCAGGGACGGCATGCCCTAATTGCTCGGCGATCTCCAGACCGACGGTTTTGAGTCCCTCAACCATATAGGGATTGTAACCGATGTTAACATTATACCAGCCGAATTTGCCTGTGGCCTCGGTGCTCAGGTCAAAGGCGTCATCGTAGCTGCCATCAACCGCAAAGATCTTGGCGCCGCACAGTTGCAAAACGCCTGCTAGTTTGCGAGCACTCTGCCACGGGAGAAAGAGCTGACAGCTCAGCCCCAGGGCCGCCGCTTGCTGACTTAAGGCCAGAGCACTATTGCCCGTTGATGCACAGACAAGCTTGCGCTCTTCTGGCAGAGCCAGGCTGGTTGCCACAAAGGCGGCGCGATCTGCGTATGATCCACTGGGATTGCGTGTCTCGTCCTTCACCCAGAGGTTACGCATATTCAGGTGCTTACGTAGCCGCTCTGCTGTATAGAGCGGCGTCCCTCCGACAATGAGCGGCGGTAAGCGATTGCCGTAGGGGATGGGGAGAAAAGGGCGATAGCGCCGGATTGAGGGATCACGGCTTTCAGCATGGTAATTCCAGCGAATCTGATCATAGTCATAACGAACCAGTAGCGTGCCCTGGGGACCGCAGTTCGGACAGGTGTAGTTCACACTGCCCGGTGTATAGCTGCTGCCGCAGAGAACACATTCTAGCTTCAGAATATGGCTCGCTAACAGCATAGAACAACCTATCCTTTTGAGTTGAGATCGGTAATTTCCTCGGCTGGCAAGCGCACGATTCAGACTGGCTGCCAGCGCTCTGGGGGACTCAGAGGGAGAAAGGAGAAACCTACTCTCTTCCTCCACTCATGCCACCGCTTGCTATTATGACACATGTGTGAGCCTGATCAGAGAGCGATCGATGTCGGCCAGGCGAGGGCAGCCAGCTAGGGCCATCGCCTGCTCTAGCTCGTCGCGCAGGATGTCCAGCACATCGGCTACTCCCTGGGCCCCATTGACGGCCAGGCCCCAGAGCGGTGGACGTCCCACAAGGACCGCTCGCGCCCCCAGTGCCAGGGCTTTGAGAATGTCGGTGCCGCGGCGAATGCCTCCATCCAGGTACACCTCGCAGCGCCCTGCCACGGCTTCCACAATCTCAGGCAGGACCTCGATGGTGGCAGGAACTCCGTCAAGCTGACGCCCCCCGTGGTTGGAGACAATGATGGCATCGACGCCATAGTCGCAGGCTCGCTGCGCGTCCTCTGGGGTCAAGATGCCCTTCAGAATGAGTGGCAGGCGAGTGAGGGAGCGCAGCCAGGGGATGATCTCCCAGGTGCAGGAAGGATCAGGGAGGTCAGCTTCGCTCTCATTCTCGAAGTTGGCTTTGTGGATGCCTCGTGTCAGGGGATGCCGCGCCGCTCGCTCCTTGTTCCCCCAACGCGGTGTGTCGACAGTCAAGACCAGGCCCTGATAGCCAGCAGCCTCGGCGCGAGCAACCAGGCGTTGGGCTGTAGGGCGCGTCGTGATGTAGAGCTGGAACCAGAGGGGCCCACCAGCAGCAGCAGCTACCTCTTCCAGGCTGCGGCTGGCCGAGGTGCTCACCACCAGTAATGTCCCGGCCAGGGCCGCGCCACGTGCCATCTCACACTCTCCCTCGGGATGGGCCAGTTCCTGCAGGGCCGTCGGGGCGATGAGGATGGGCATCGCCAGAGGAGTCCCGAGGACCGTGGTGATCATCTCGACCTGGCTGACGTCGACCAGCACACGGGGACGGAGTTTAATGCGCTCGAAGGCATTGCGGTTGGCCCGGAGCGTCACCTCGTCATCGGCTCCGCAGGCATAGTAGACCCAGGAACTGATGTCCATGCGCTCACGGGCCAACGCCTCGTAGTCGAAAACATTCAGCAGATCCATCGTCCTTTTTATCCCTCCTATTCGCTTCGCTCTCTCGCCCGGCTCCTGGCCACATCGTTGTCATGATGGCCTGCCTGTCGCTTGTTGCCTGGCCAGATAGAGCGCGCGCAGGACACGCTCGGGTGTCAGCGGCAACTGGCGCAGACGCACGCCGGTCGCATCGGCGACGGCGTTGGCTAGGGCTGGGGCTATCGCTGCAATGGCAATCTCGCCAATATCACGGATGTCCAGCGGGTCGGCTCCATCACCCTCCATCAGGACAATGCTCGTTTCTGGCATGTCTCGCGTGCTCAAAATACGATAATCACTCAGATTAGTCGTCAGTACGTTCCCTTGCTGATCATACACCATTTCCTCGCACAGACTATAGCTCAGTCCTTGGGCGATGCCACCTTCGATCTGCCCTTCGGCAATGACTGGATTGACAATGTGACCGCCATCGACCGCTGTAACAACCTTCAGCACGTGTATTCCACCAGTCTCTGTATCGACTTCGACTTCTACGCCTTGGGCCGCAAAGGTCGGTGTGGTACAGGCTTCATTCCAGGAGGTGGTTGCACTGATCTGTCTGGGTTGTTCGCCATAGAGGGCCTGCAGAGCGGTTTGGGAAAGGCTGAGGCTCTGACCGTTGGGAGCGGTAATCGTGTAGTCTGCCAGGGTCAGGTTCTCCGCTGGCACTTTGAGCAGACGGGCTGCTGTGGCAAGGAGCTGATGCCGCACTTGCTCTGCTGCTTGCCTGACAGCGTGAACGCAGGCGTAGAGGGAGGATGAGGGGTCGCTGCTCGTCTCGAAAGGAGTGCAGTCGGTGTCAGGCGCGTGGACTAGGATATCTTCGGGACGCACTCCAAGGACGTCGGCAGCGATTTGGGCCAGAATGGTATGGCTGCCAGTGCCATTCTCGGGAAGGCTGAGCAGCAGGTTGAAAGAGCCGTCCTCGTTGAGTTTGAGGGTGGCACTGCTCAGGGAAGGCTGCCGGGGATCAGGCAGGTGCACGGCCAGTGCAAGACCCACTCCACGTTGGATACGTCCTCCCTGACGGGAACTGCCCCGCCCTGATCGGCGTTTCTCTCGCCAGTTGAGCTGCTCCTCAACAACCTGCAGGCAGTAGGGCAGGCCACAGTGTTTCAGCCGCCTCTCTGCTGTGGAAGCGGGGGCCGAGCCTGGCGAAGATTGGTAGCCAGCGCCAGTCAGCACAAAGGCAGGATTGGCATCTCCTTCTTTGAGCCAGTTTTTGCGCCGCAGCACCAGGGGATCCATGCCCAGACGGCGCGCAATTTCATCCATGTGGCTTTCGAGGGCAAACAGACCTGCCGTGGCTCCCTTGCTGCGGAAGGTACCTGCGGGTGGCAGATTCGTATAGACTGCCTGGGCGCTGTAGCGTACATTCGGACAGGGATACAGCGCGAGGCTATTTAAGCCAGTCCCAAGGGCGAGAGTATTGGCGTGGCTGCCATAAGCGCCGGTGTTAATCAAGGCCAGCATCTGATTCGCGATGATCGTTCCGTCCTGTCGCAGTCCGGTCTTAAGACGAATGATTTGGCTTGGAACGACGCGACTGCTGCGGAATTCGTCCGCGCGGCTGTATTCCAGGCGTACTGGGCGATCGGTGGCCAGGGTGAGCAGGGCGCAGAGATCCTCAACGATAAGGTCATGCTTGGCCCCGAAGCCACCTCCGACCCGCGGTGCTATGACGCGAATGCGTCGTGGCGCTAAACCGGTCAGGGAGGCGAGGATCCGGCGCACGTGATAAGGTACCTCACTGCTCGTGCGTACGACAAGGCGCTCGTCCTCGTCCCAGTAGGTGATGGCAACGTGGTTTTCAAGGGCCGTGTGCTGAATCTGGGGAACAATGTATTCGCCCTCTACAATCAGCTCGGCACTGGCAAAGGCCCGTTCGACATTGCCTTGCTCATACTGGACACGGGCGGCAATGTTGCGATCAGCGTCGTAGATCCGGTACGATTCCGGTTCTGGGTGCAGGCGAGGTGCCCCCGGCTCCAGTGCCTGGCGAGGATCAAAGACCGCGGGTAGCGGTTCATAGTCGACTTTGATCAGCTTAAGGGCTTGCTCGGCGATTTCTGCGCTCTCGGCAGCAACGACGGCGACCCGGTCTCCGACATAGCGGACAATATAGTCCAGGCTGTACTGATCATGTGGCTCAGGCTCGGGCCAGGATTGACCGGCGCTGGTGTAGGGAATGCGTGGAATATCTTTGTAGGTTAAGACTGCATGCACCCCCGGTAAGGCCCGCGCCTCTGTGGTGTCAATCTCGCGGATGATTGCATGAGCATGGGGACTCGTGAGAAGGCGGGCATGCAGAAGACCGGGCAAGGTGCAATCATCGGCGAATGCTGGCTTGCCCGTGACCAGTTTGATGGCGTCGATTTGGCGCTCAGGTCGCCCCATCATAACATGGATGCGCTGCACTCCTCCTCCAGCCTGCTCTGCTGTCTGCCTTTGCTCGGACGGCTCCGGCAAAGCGCGTCCAAGGTCCCAGGGGCGAGTACGCGCGCCACTGTCGGGGATGCTCAACGGCTCAATATCTTCACCACGTAGCAGGGCTGCAGCTCGCTGGACAGCCTGTACGATCCGGTTATAGCCGCTACAACGGCAGAGATTCCCCGCTAGGGCTTCGCGAATCTCTTCCTCGCTGGGATTGGAGTTGCGTTGCAAAAGAGCGTAAGCCGAAAGTAACATACCAGGTGCGCAAAAACCACAGTGGACCACACCGGCATCGATAAAGGCCTCTTGTAAAGGATGCAGACGGCGAAAAGAGCCTAGGCCCTCAACCGTGGTCAGCGTGGCACCTGCTGCCTGCATGGCCAGCATAATGCAGCTTGGACGCGGTAAGCCGTCAATGAGCACCGTGCAGGCACCACAATGTCCGTGATCGCAGCCGTGCTTGACGCTGAAATAACCTTCGCGCCGAAGGACGTTCAGCAGCAGCTCGTTCGGGGCAACGTCCAGGCTCTTGATCACTCCATTAATGCGCAGTTCTAGTTCCATCAGGTCAGGCTCTCCCTTCCGAGGAGGTGATATCGCGCCAGCGTGCTATATTGGCAGCTTCTTCGAGGACTCGGTAAGCAAGGTTGGCCCCACAGACACGCCGATAGCCCTGGCTAGCCCGGAAATCGGCGGGAGGGCGAAAGTCAGCCAGCCCGGCCTGAACTGCGGTGGCCAGTAAGCGCAGATCCTGGACAGGCTGACCCTCCAGGTGCCGCTCAATAGTGAGCAGGCGCTGTGGTTCCATATTGGCCCCACCTAGCGCTAGGCGCACGGTGCGATAGCGCCCATCCTCGACCTCCACCAGGGCAGCAGCACTGACCAGGGCCGTATCAATAGCGCTGCGCCCGACTCGCTGCAGCGCTGTGCCCCAGCCGCGGCCAGGGGGAGCAATTCGCACTTCGATGATCAGTTCCTGGGGGCGTCGCTCTAGTAAGAGCCGCTGGCAAGGGATACGTCGCTCCTGTTTTCCTTTGTAGGTTACTCCAGACAGGGCGAGGCCCGGGCGCTCCGGCGTGCCGCCGCGTAGATCGACCTGCGTTTTCTGACCAGAGCGCAGGACGACCTCAGCATCGACGACTGCCAGTGCTGTCAATAGATCAGCTTGCGAAGCGGCTCCAAGCGCGAGCGTACCACCGAGGGTGGCGGCATTGCGAATGAGCGGAGAGGGAGCTGAATACTGGGCGGCCTGAGCGAGCAGACCACCGAGAAAGCTCTTGAGCAGTGGCGCCTCCGCCATGCTCTGCAAAGTCGTCATACTTCCGATGCGAATCCCATGCTGGTCTTCTGAAATATAGGCCAGGCCCAGATCGCGTAGATCAACGACAGCCTGGATGCTTTCGTCGTTCTGACCTAGCAGATAAGTGCCGCCGGCCAGTGGCACCGTTTTGATGTCGGAGCGCGAAAGCAGAATGAGGGCATCATCAACGTCCTCAACCCAGTGATATTCAAGTAAGTTTGGCAGCATGCTAGAATCCTCGGACTTTCCTTGCCTCAAAGGCCCGGCTGGGCAAGCGCTCGAGCCAATAACCAGGCCATAGCCCGGCGTGCCCTCGCTCCGGCCTGCTAGCTTATTAGCTACCTTTGCAGTGGTATGGGTGTGAAGCGCTCAACATCGATCAATCCTTGATCGGTGAGTTTCAAGGCTGGGATCACTGAGAGAGAAAGAAAGCTGAGGGTCATGCAGGGATGCTCTAGAGTGCAGCCAAGGTCGGCAGCCGCTTCGTCAAGAGCGCGCAGGCGGGCGACCAGCTCGGAGATCGGGGCGGAGGAGACCAACCCAGCCAGCGGTAAGGGGACACTGGCACGCAGCTCACCATCAACGACAAGGGCAAAACCGCCCCCCATTGCCGCCAGGGTCTGGGCTGCCTTCAGAATGTCGTGATCGCTCACACCGGCGATCACTAGATTATGGGCATCGTGCGCCACGCTAGAAGCTAGCGCGCCGCGCTTCAGCCCTAGACCCTGTACCAGCCCCAGGCCGAGGCGTCCACTGGCGTGATGGCGTTCGATCACTACAAGTTTCAGAAGATCGCGCTCGGGGTCGGCGACGATCTCGCCATCACGCAGTGGGGCCTCTAACTGCAGATGACGAGTGACGATCTGCCCTGGCTCAATACCAATCACTGCCACTGGCCCTGGCTGCCCCGCGATGCGCAGATCCTCCTCACGCAAAGTGGTTATCCGAATGGTGTTGCTGAGGCCCTGCAGCTCACTGGCAGGAGGCTCAGCAAGTAAGCGCCCTCCCTGGGCAACCAGCCGTCCATTTTTGTAGACCGACTCCACCTGGAAGGTAGCCAGATCGTCCAGCACTACCAGATCGGCCACAGCCCCCGGGACGATGGCTCCACGATCACTGAGATGGAAATATTGGGCCGTGTTATAGCTCGCCAGGCGAATAGCCTCCACGGGGTCCAGCCCCAGTTCAATGGCGCGTCGTACCATCGAATCAATGTGCCCACGCTCCAGTAGGTCCAGCGGATCGCGGTCATCAGTGACAAAGAAGGCCCGGGGAGGGTGCAGCTCCTTGATGAGGGGGAGCAGAGCCTCCAGGTTGCGTGCTGCCGAGCCTTCGCGGATCATCAGCCACATCCCCAGGCGCAGACGCTCGCGGGCCTCGGCGGGGGTCGTACACTCGTGGTCGGAGAGGATGCCAGCAGCAGCGTAGGCGCAGAGATCGCGCCCCTGCAATCCTGGGGCGTGACCATCAACAACTAGACCGTGATTCAGCGTGGCGACGATTTTGGCAAGCACCTGTTCATCGCCGCGTAGAACACCGGGCATATCCATCATCTCTGCCAGTCCCAGCACGCGCTCCTCAGTTAACAGAGGCAGCAGATCACTAGCTAGCAATGGGCGATAGGGCGTCTCGTACTGGGAAGCGGGAACGCAGGATGAGAGCAATACAAAGGCATCCAGCGGCAGATCGCGTCCCGTCTCTAGCACGAAGCGAATGCCGGCAAGGCCCAAAACGTTGGCAAACTCGTGCGGATCGAGCATGACGGCAGTTACACCGCGAGGAACAACTAAGCGAGCAAATTCAGAGAGGACCAACATAGTGCTCTCAATATGCATGTGCCCATCCATGAGAGCCGGCGCAAGCCAGCGTCCTTCGAGGTCGCGCTCCTGCTGACCATGATAGCCCCCGGCAGGCTCGCTGATACCTACCACATGCCCGCCAGCAAGAGCGATATCGGCGGGATAGCATTCGCCGCTGCAAACATTCACCAGTCTGGCATTGCGCAGGACCAGATCGGCAGGTTCGTCTCCTCGGGCCACACGAATGCGCTGCCGGAGTCCTTCCACCGTGTACATCCAAGAACCTCCTGGCCGGAAAGTAGGCAGCTTGAGGCTGCTGGTACACCTCACCTGGTTGGGGATCAGTTGACACCTTTGGAGTGCGGGCGTGTTCCGTCTTGTAAAGATTGCTTACTTGCTGAAGCGCTGATCCATCCGCCATCGGTTGGGCATCCCTGCTGTCACGCCTGCTATTGCCGCACATGGTAGCAGAAATATGACCTCACGTCGAGGGGGAATAGCCTGCTTCGGACCTGGGCATACTCCCTTTTGCTTCTCTTGGGCTGGTGAGAGGCAGCCTCTCAGGTAGCCTGTAACATCGAACTCAGCTTAGCTGAAAATTCTCCCAGACGGTGATGAATAAGTGCACCAAGCAATGAGAAGCTGGTGATGTGCTCTTACTGCTGGCGCATCAGCTCTCTTTCTTGACTGATGGCAAATCAATACTTCTAAGTGAGAGGCAAGCACAAAACGGTATGTTGCAAGAGACACAGACTCCTCTGACTCCTGGGACAGGATACACAGCATCTGCTGAGAGCCTGGCATTGCGAACCCGTGGCCTCACCAAGCGCTATGGCCAGCGCCTGGCAGTGGCTGATCTCAGTCTGGAAGTCAGGCGGGGCGAGATTTTTGGCTTTCTAGGCCCCAATGGGGCGGGCAAGACGACCACTATTCGCATGCTCCTGGGCTTGATTACACCGACGGCTGGTAGCATTGAGATCTTTGGGCAGGATCTGCGGCGTCGGGCAAGCTCGGTTTTGCCGCGTGTTGGAGCCCTGATCGAAACGCCGGCGCTCTACCTGTATATGTCTGGGCGTGACAACCTGCGCGCTGTGGCGGCCTCACTGGGAGGCGTATCCGAGCGTCGCATTGATGAAGTTCTGGATCTGGTGGGTCTCAGGAGTCGTCAAAAGGATCGCGTCAAGACCTACTCGCTGGGAATGAAACAGCGTTTGGGCGTGGCCCTGGCGCTCTTGCATGATCCTGAGCTGCTGATCCTCGATGAGCCGGCGAATGGCCTTGATCCGGCTGGCATCGTCGAAATGCGTGATCTACTGCATACACTTGCCGCCCAGGGCAAGACGATCTTTGTTTCCAGCCATCTACTCAGCGAAGTCCAGCAGATCTGTACGCGCGTGGGCATTATTCGGCTGGGACGGCTGGTGACCGAGGCGAGCGTAGAGGAGCTAACCCGTGGGCGTGGCGAGTTCGTCGTACGGGTGGAACGTCCACAGGAGGCCCTGCACCTGGTGCGCAGTCAGCCCTGGGGAGTAAGCGCCCGCCTCAACGAGCGCGGTGAGCTGGTGTCACCGGCTCCTGGCGGACGCGGGCGTGAGCTGAATCGCTTTCTGGTAGAAGCTGGTCTCATTCCTGAGTTGTTGACTCCTGCTACGCTCGATCTGGAGCAGGTTTTCCTGCAATTGACTGGTGACGATCTCGCTCATGGGAGGTAAGGTTTGACGATGACAATGGTAACACAGGCAACAACAGCCTTTTCTGGCGAGGGAGGCCAGCGCAGGCAGAGCTACACGGCGGCTCGTCATCTGCGGCCCCGCTTCTGGGGATTGGTGTATGCCGAGCTGCTGAAGCTCTCACGTCAGTGGACCACCTGGATCTTGTTAGCTCTGCTCTTCTGCGGCAATGCTGGCCTCTATATACTTGAGTTCTCTCTTGGTACGATAGACAGTTCTATCCTGAAAGATCCTTTGGTCTATCTCTACCAGCAATTGCGTGGATTAGACATCTTGCGTGTCTTTAGCGGCATGGTACTGATTGTTCTGGCAGCTCGCTGCTTTGGACTGGAATATCAGCTTGGCACGATTCGCGTACTACTGGCGCGGGGTGTTGGACGCCTGCAGCTCTTCTGGGCGAAGTTGTTGACGCTTCTGCTTGTGAGCGCTCTCGTCCTCCTGCTGGGCGTCCTAGAGGTGTTTGTCTGCTCGTGTCTGCTGATCCTTATCAAGCTTGGCAATCTGGAGGTCCTCAAAGCGGCTCATGCCACGTTCTGGCATGATGCCGGCCTGGCTGTCCTCAGTGTAGGCTGCAGCATGCTGCTCTCGGTCTTGATGGCCGTGACACTGGCCGTCATTGGACGCTCGCAAGCCTTTGGGGTGAGTGCCGCGATTGGCTACTTCCCAGCGGATAACTTTCTCGTTGCCCTGCTCTACTTTGCCTCTCGGCTGACGAATAATCCGTTTTGGCAGGATGCTTCTGCTTACCTGCTTGGCCCTAATCTGAACGTCATGGCGAGTGCTCTCACTGACTTCCGCTTTTTCTCGCTTGGCACGTTCCCGTTAAACCTCAAGCTAATCGATGCTCGTCACATCTGGCTCTTGTTGTTTGTCTATGCGCTGGTGTTTCTGGGCATTTCACTGGTACTGACGTGGAAGCGCGATGTGAAAGAGTAGCTCGCTGGTGGCCTTAGGTGACTCGGTCCTCTTGCATCAGCACTCACCGAGTAACCAACCGAGACGGGCGATAGCTGGCATACTCCCGTAGGGACTTGCCTTAAGGCGCTGATAGAGAAGGCAAAGATAGGTCTGCGCTCGGCGGGCATTAACCTCACGAGCGTTGCTGGCCGCTTGTATGGCGAGCGAGGTTGCAATCTCATATTCCTTCAGTGCCAAGTGGGCTAGAGCGCGATAGATCACGATGAAGAGTCGGCGGGTGACAAAGGGCGGCTCGATCCGCTGGCTGGCCTGGTCAAGCTCGCCAAGGGCCTGACGAGCCTGGCCCAAAGCCAATAGCGTCCGGGCGCGATTCAGGTGGTAGTAGCCAAGATCGGCAGCGAGAAAGTAGGGGTCGTCATCTGCGCTGACCACACCGAGCAGGTGGCTCGCCTGGTCGATGAGGGTCAGCGCCTGTTTGCGCTCCGGTTCATCCCTAGCCAGATGGGCGAGGATGTGGGCAGCCTCCTCCAATACAAAGCGCTTGACAGAGGGGCAAGTCTGGGCAACTCGTTCCAGCGCCTCCTTTGTGTATTGCCGGGCGCTCTCTGGCTCTCCTAGCTCGAAATGGGCGATAGCTTGTCCGATGAGAGCATTAGCCAGCAGGTCGAGCTGAACGCTGGAGCGAGGTCGCTGCCCGGGGCTGTCGATGGCCTCCCAGCTACGGGCCACAGTCAGGCAAAGTTTCATGAACGGTAGGGCCGTGGCCATACCGTAGAGGTCTGCCAGACCATCAGCCACCAGTTGGGCGTAGTTAAAGCTCAAGCGCAAGAATTCCCCTAGCAGATCGGGCCGTATAAGGGGAGCAAGTCGTCTCAGATGAGCGAAGCGTCGCGAGGCGCGTGTCAATAGCTCTGGTTGGCGGCTAAGGCGGAACTCGGCGTACAGCTCTGCTTGTAGGCGCTGGTAACTAGCGAGGAGAGGTTCCTCACCCTCCTCGTCGGGAAGAAGTAAGGCTGAAGGCGAAGGTGCAGGGTGACCGCTAGATGAGGGATGGGGACGTTGCGCGGCCAGCCCTAGCAAATGGGGGGGAATACCCAGAATAGCCGATAGCATGCGTCGGCGCCGTGAGGAATCCAGGTAATTGCTGCGGTTCTCCATACGACGAATGGCTAGCTCTGACATGCCCAGAGCCTCCGCCAGATCGGCTTGCGTCCATGTGCGCTCACCGCTCTCTTGGCGCCGGATTTGCTGTAGACGGTAGTACTTGATGACCGCCCCCGGCTGCGGATAGCCATCCTCGCCGGCTGGAAAGGCCGGGTAGCCCTCCTGTATCCACCAGGGTGGCGAGCCGGTCTGCCGTGGATGCTGTGGATCAAGTCCCAGCAACTCCGGAGGAATGGCGAGCAGCTCGACCAGTTGGCGGCGTCGCCTCAGCGAGTCAAGCCCCTGCTGCTGTTTCTCTAGATAGTAGATCATGCGGGCACGAACGCCTAGTCGGCGCGCCAGCTCCGCCTGTGACCAGCCCCTTTGGCGACGAAAATGCGCAACAACCTGACCAGGATGAGGATAATACCCGCGCTCGTCTTCGGGGTCAAAGGCTCCGTAGATCCTCCACCACTCAGCTGCCATGCTGTTCTTCTTTCCCCTTTCCGCTTCTGCATTTGAGAGCCTCTGTGCTCTCAGTGGCATCTCTTCTTGATACACAAGATAGAGACCGATAATTTGAATATTTCAATCTCAATCATTGATTGTAACTTTTCCATGATAATTTTGCAAGCAGCCCACGTTTGTCCTGCCCGTTGTCTCAAGCCCTCTTCAGTGAGGTGGTGGAGGTGGAGGATACTAGACTCTGCAGAACATGCCGCCGAAGTGGGCTTACGTGGGCACAGAGGCCTGTTCCTGGGGCTGGGCTGTCTCTTCCTCCTGGAGGCTCAGGAGCAGATGAGGACCAAGGCGACGGGCGTGGGCTGTGGCGGGCAAAGCGGCCATCGTAGCTGTCCCCAGGCAGACCAGGATAAGGATGCCAGCCAAGAGGGTCCAGGTAGCATCGGGCAGCATGGGAGTCCAAGAAGAGGTAAGTATTCCCAGAGCTACCAACGTGCTGCCTGCCACGCCCGCCACTGTCGTCGGCCAGAGCCACCAGGGGCTTGCCACTCTGCTGTCCGGGGTCATCAGTGACCCGTAGTAAGATGCCAGAATGAGTATATAGAGGCAGAAAAAAGCGACAAACATCCTCAGCAAAGCCATAGTGGCTAACAGTAATGGAAGGGCTATGAATGAAGAAGCTTTATCGAGATGCATCTGGGGGAGGAGTACGCTGAAGAGAGTTGTCAGAAGACCGGCGAGGAGCGTCTGCGCGGCGAAAGCGCGCCAGGGAATTCGCTGCTGATTCAGCCAAGCCAGTTTGGTTGGCACCAGGCCATCGAGAGCGGCCACCAAGAGCAGGCGTGCGCAGGCAGCAGTATGGACAAAGGCCACACAGAGGTAAAAGGCCAGCAGGCCGACCAGGGCCAGGCTACCCGCAGGATGCCCCAGAGCCATCTCCAGCACAAGGCCAGGTTCGCCGTCAGGAGCGAGCAGCGCCGAGATGGCAAGCAGCAGGTAGCTGCCGCTGAGGAGCAAAGCGCTGCCCAGTAAAGGACGGCCTGGGGTAAGGCCTGGGCGCAGCTCGCCGGCCATACTGAGAGGAGCACCGTATCCCAGGTAGAGCAATGCTGTCAGGCTAGCGGGCGTGTGTGGAAACCTGTCAGCAGGCCAGCCGGAGCGCCAGGAGGGAGGGAGCGACCAGGCCCGCTGCTGTAGCAGCACAAGGCTGCAGATCCCGCTGAGTGCCACGATGATCAGCATCAGCGCACTGAGAGCATTCACAACGCGCTGTACCGTCCGTTGCCGTTGCCAGCCCAGGAGCAACAGCAAAATAAGTAAAACCAGAATCACCAGGCCGCGCTGCCACGGCTCGACCAGCCAGCCCGCTTTCAAGCTCTGCAGCGTTACCACAAAGCTCATGAGTGCGCTGACAGCAGCCAATAAGCCGGGCAGCCAGTCGCTGATGCCCACAACTGCGCCCCAATAAGGTCCTAGCAGGCGTACAGTCCAGCTATACAGTGCTCCCTCTGCGGGGGCTAAAGCCATCAGTTTTGCAGCGGCAAGCGTCATAGGGAACAGGAACAGCCCGGCACCCACGGTAGCGGCGAGTGTAGTGAGAGGCCCTCCCCTGACCAACTGCCAGAGTGGACCGGGAACAAACGAGGCTGCGAAGTGTAGCAGACAGAGATCGAGCGATCCGATCGGTTGCGGTAAAGCCCGTCTCGTGTAGTAGTGGGAGAACGCTGGCGGGCGGATTAGCTGGGAAACGCGGCTCGGTACGCCGCCACTCCCAATCCGAACGTAGGCATCCCTGCCAAGAAATTGCTGCCCTCTCATAACCTATTCCTCCTTCCTCTTCTCCTTCCACCCTGCGTGCGCCTCCGGGTGCTGACAGATGAGACGAGAGCGATCTGACGAGCTAACGCGGCGAGCGAGCAGCTCGCCGCACGGTCAGACCCGTATTTTACACAAGAAACACCTTCATTCATATTGTACTGAAGAAAGTATAAGCAGCAGAAGCATATGAGAGCTGTCTTTGCTCGCCGTGCCTTGACAGAGGGGGGAAAGATGTGCTCTTATAGAAGGAACAAATAGCCGAAGGTATCAACCCGACGTCTCACTGGACCTGAGCGATTGTCTCTGTCAAAGGCCAGCTAACCCCTTAAGCCACGGAAGATATGGACCTGGTCAGGGGGAGCAAAGCCGAGCAGAGATACAGGCGAACTACGATTGTTCATCAGGCGCGAGAGGCGGTCGGGTGATACAGCGCCAGAAGGACAGGCATACTACTTGCCAGACTGCCTGCAAGAGCCAGCGTCAAGGCAGGGCAGGCAAACCCAGGAAGAGTACCCCTGAAAAGCGACATGCGTGCCCCTAAGCAAGCCAGAGGGGAAGAGCCAGCGCGCGACCTCGCAGTGGCGTGCTTCGTCCTGCTGCCACCGGGCTGGCCAGGCAGCCAGCCAGCCGAGGAGGGAGCAAGCCAGGCGGGAAGGCATCCCGTAGCGCGTGTTCGTCTACCTGCGGAAGAGGAACGAGTGGCCCGGCACAACAGACCGACCGGACTCCAACAGCCTGGAGGACGCGGGACCACGTGCCGGGCGTTCGCGTATGTTGAAGGAGGAAAGGAAGGAGAGCTATGGCCGAGGCTCATACAGCAGAGACCATTGACGACCTGCAAGCGCATCCTGCCATTGTGCCAGCCGAGTTTGAACTAGATGGCCGAGAGAAATTTGTTGGCGAAGGATTGACCTTCGACGACGTCCTAATCATCCCAGCAGCCTCGCGGGTCCTACCTCGTGACGTTTCAACCAAGGCCCGTCTCACGCGCACCATCAGCGTCAACATCCCCATTGTCAGCGCCGCTATGGATACTGTCACCGAAGCGCGCATGGCCATTGCTCTTGCGCGTGAGGGAGGAATTGGAGTCATCCACCGCAACCTCTCGATTGAAGACCAGGCGCGAGAGGTTGATAAAGTCAAGCGCTCCGAGTCGGGCATGATCACTGATCCTGTCACCCTGGGGCCACAGGCCTCCCTGCGCGAAGCGTTGCAGGTCATGCAGCACTTCCACATCTCTGGCATTCCTGTCGTTGAAAATGGCAAACTGGTCGGCATCCTTACCAACCGTGACATTCGCTTTGAGACCAACCTGGACCGACCCGTCTCCGAACTGATGACGCGCGAGAACCTGATCACTGTGCCAGTAGGCACGACATTGGAGCAAGCGCGCGACATTCTCCATCGTCACAAGATTGAGAAGCTGCCCGTTGTTGACGAACATGGTATGTTGCGCGGCCTCATTACGATCAAAGACATCCAGAAAAAGATACTCTATCCTAATGCCGCTAAGGATGAGTACGGGCGTCTGCGGGTCGGGGCTGCTGTTGGCGTTGGACCAGACACTGATGCGCGGGCGGGGGCTTTGGTTGAAGAGGGGGCTGACGTGCTGGTCGTCGATACCTCGCACGGGCACTCACAGATGGTGCTGGACACCGTAGCGCGCCTCAAACGCCTCTTCGGCGAGCGGGTCCAGATCATGGCCGGCAACGTGGTCACGGGTGAAGCGACCGAAGCCTTGATCCAGGCGGGCGCAGATGCTGTTAAAGTCGGCATCGGTGCTGGCTCCATCTGCACGACGCGCGTCATTGCCGGTGTGGGCATGCCGCAGATCACCGCCATCTATGAGTGTGCGCGCGTGGCTCGCCGCTACGGTATCCCGATCGTTGGCGATGGCGGTATCCAGTACTCAGGCGATATCGCCAAAGCTATCGCCGCTGGCGCTGACACCGTTATGCTTGGCAGCCTTCTGGCTGGTGTTGATGAAAGCCCCGGCGAACTGATCATCTCGCACGGCGAGCGCTTCAAGGATTACCGGGGCATGGGGTCGATCGCCGCAATGAAGCAGCGTAGCTACAGCAAAGATCGCTACTTCCAAGGCGAAGTCGGCGACGAGTCCCAGCTAATCGCCGAAGGTATTGAGGCACGCGTCCCCTACAAGGGTATGTTAGGCCCACTCGTCCATCAGCTTGTTGGTGGTTTACGTCAAGCGATGGGCTACGCCGGCTGCGCCACCATTGAGGAGATGCAGACGCGCACGCGCTTCGTGCGCATTACCAGCGCCGGCCTGCGCGAAAGCCATCCCCATGATGTCATGATCACCAAGGAAGCGCCCAACTACGGGACCAAGTTCCGTTAAGAGCGAATGGCAGAGGCGGGGCGGGCGCTCGCTGCCAGCCGTTGGCCCGCCCCTGTCACCCTGCCCTGGCCCGGCTTGCCTATCAGATAGCTAGCCGTTGGCGTAGGGCTGGTGCGCAGCTCTCAGCGCCTCGGCGAACGCTTGATCGTCCTGCTGCCAGGTGGTCTTTCTTGTCCTTGCAGCCGGGCCAGCTCTAGCTCTACATTAATCAAGCGCCGCTGAAAAGCGGCAGCCACCTCGCGCAGCTCCGCGAGCTGCTGCCGAAGTCCGGCGCCAGTCGGATCGCGGTCGGAGAGGGTCTGCTCAGCAGCCCGAGATCTGGCCGGACCCATCTGATGGGGTGGGTCAGAGCCAGCCAGGTAGCTAAAGAGTTCGTCCCAGGGGTAGGGACCCGGACAATAGCTGCGTCCTTCTGGGTCGAGAGAAAAATGACCAGTAATGCCGCCCTGAGCATCGGCCCAACGTCGCGGAATGCCGTGTCGCTCGCAAAGGTGGGCAATCAGCAGAAAACTGGCGCGCTTTTGGGCCGCAGTCAGCTCATCCCCATTATCGCGCCTCAGCTTATGGTGCTCGATAGAAAGCGTCACGTAGTTGGGATTGCCCAGCGGTTCCCACCAACGATCATGCCCGCGGCTCACCACTCCATTGCCCCAGGCCGCGTCAGCCTCCCGCACAAGTTGAAAGATGCGCCCATCACGTCCAATCACATAATGCGTACTTGCCTCCGTCTCAGGATGCTGGAAAAAGGCTACAACCTCCTCGGCACTCGCAAAACCAGCGGTCCCATGCACGATGATCCAGCGCGGTCGCTGCCCACGTCGACCGGGGAAGTAATTGGGGGACGGGCACCACAGCGCTCCAGGTTCGTCCATCGCAAGCTCCTCCCTTGCTGACTCAGCAGAAGCCAGGCCCACCATCGTCTTGTCGACTTGCCCGACAGAGAAGAACAGTGATGGGAGGCCACGGCCTTCCTCAAACATCTACATATAACCATTAGCCAAGAAGTCTCATCTAGTTGCGCTCCCAAGCCGTATCGTATACAATACCAGCAGTCCCCGTATGGCAGAGCATAGGCGGGAACACGCTGGATAAGTGACACCGCTGTTCCCTTCATCCACCTGCCGCGAGGCGCAACCCGTATGTTCGTCTGGCTTCTTTCGCTCGCTAGCTACGAGGTAGCAAAGCAGGGTAGTTCTATCTGTCTGTGCGACCGATCAACCGACCAACCCATTGCGGTGGTGCGTTCCGTGAGAGACGGAGGAGAGCATGGTTGACCTGAAGCAGGCGCTGGGCCGCTTCCTGACCATCCCAGGTGTAAGGATGGCTATTCTCGTCGGACGAGACGGCCTGCTGATCGAGGGGGTCCCCCGCGATAGCAAGGAGGATCTCGAAGCCGTGGGAGCCATTATGACAAGTGGCCTGAGCGCCGCGGAGGCTCTGGGACGGGAGATCGCTCGCGGTGGGCTGGTTGGCGCTCTCGTCGAGTTCGAACATGGCTTGGTGAGCGCTGACCCCCTGGGCGATTTCGCGCTGATCGTGACGGTCTTCGACTCCGCTTCAGCTCTGGGGCGGGTCCGCCATCTGATCAAAAGCAGCCGCGATGAGATCCTCGAAGCGCTCGATATCGCTTGATCAGGCGCCTTCGCTCGCCGCTCGCTCACGAGCTTGCCCGCTTGTTTGTGGCTAAGCTGCTCGTTTAGCTATCTTTCTGTCTTTCTTTCTTCAGTTTTTTCATGACGCCCGCTGCTCGCTGGCGCTCATGAAGCTGTGCCTGTGCTGTGCACGCTAAGCTTGTTGTACCGGACCGGAGGCGGCGCGTACATGGAGCAATTATCAAATCTGGTTATTTCGGATCATGAACTTGAGGCTATCCGGGCAACACTCAGCAAGTTGTTGCACGATACCAGCGCGTCCACTGTGATGTTGCTCGATAAAAGCGGCCAGGTGATCTCTAACTTCGGCAATGGGGTGCGCCGCAATGTGACCTCCCTGGGCGCCTTGTTGGCCGGCGCCTTCTCCTCCTCTCGCCAGGTGGCTGAACTCCTCGGGGAGAAGGATTTCCGCACTATTTTCCAGCAAGGTATGCATGAGAATATCTATACCACCCTGGTTGAAGAGCAGTGGCTGCTGGTGATCGTCTTCGATAAACTTACTCATATCGGCCTGGTCAAGGTGCTCTCTAAAAAAGCTAGCGATGAGCTGGTGCGCGTCCTGGCTCGTGTCAAAGCCGATACGTCTCGTCGCAAGACGTCCGTGATTAATGTTGAGTTCCGTTCCTCTGTCGAGGATACGATCGATTTGCTTTTCCGCGATTAGGGCCTGCTTCCGAGGTAACTGGTTTCTATGGCTCTTATCAATATTGCTACTCACGAGATCCATTGCAAAATTGTCTACTACGGCATTGGATATTGTGGGAAGACTACCAATCTGCAGTACGTCTATAAGAGCATTAACCCCGCTATCCGTGGCGAAATGCTCTCAATCGCGACTGAGACTGAGCGCACGCTCTTTTTTGATTTCCTCCCCCTCGACCTCGGTACTGTGCATGGTTTCCGCACTCGCTTCCATCTGTATACGGTGCCTGGCCAAATTCTCTACGAGCGTACTCGTCTGGCTGTCCTCAATGGCGCCGATGGCATCGTCTTTGTTGTGGATTCGCAAGCGGAGAAGTTTGAGGAGAATGTCCAGAGCATTGCCGAGCTGGAGATGTATATGCGTCGTCTCGGCAAAGACCTCAGCCATTTCCCGTTTGTGATGCAGTGGAATAAACGTGATCTTCCCTCGGCTTTGCCTGTTCATGTGCTCGACCGTTATTTGAATCGCCGACGGGTGCCGGCTTTTGAGGCGGTTGCCTCCAGTGGAATTGGCGTCTTCGCTACGCTGCGCGCTATTAGTAAGAGTGTCATCGCCCAGCTCTGAGGGGGTGATTGGTCATGGGCTGCATCGCTTGTCGCTGCTCGACGCGGTGCCGCGGCGGCGAGCTGATAACTCCCTATGGGCTTTCCGGCGCGCGCGACTGTGATCAGCGCAATCCTGTCTTCTCCCTTCTGGCGCTTTGCATGGAGAAGCGTGACCGCCGCGAGACATGCCAGAAGAGAGCGCAGCTAGCGGGTGACGAAAGCTTCTGAGGAGGAGGGAGGGTCTAAGGAGAGCGACAAGTCATCAGACACATCACTGGTTGGTACGCTCCTGACTGATTGCAGCGGCCCGCAATATGTATGTATATCTATGGTATTGATTTCACGAGTGCTCCCTGCCGTCGTAAGCCGATCGTGGTGGCCATCGGACAGCTAGAGGGCCTCTGTCTCAACATCCTTGGTCTTGAAGACTGCGAGGACTGGCCCACGTTCGAAGCCTGCCTTCATCTCTCTGGCCCCTGGATTGCAGCCCTTGATTTCCCTTTCGGTCTGCCGGCCATTGTAGTAGCTGCCCTGGGCTGGCCCTCAAACTGGACGGATTACGTGACACGCGTGGCCCGGTTAGCGCTTCCCACTTTTTTGCAGGCGCTCCAGAGCTATAGCGCTCAGCAACCAAGGGGCCAAAAGCTCCCACGCCGACAAACGGATGTGCTCGCTGGGGCGCTGAGTCCCCTCATGCTCCACGGTGTCCCTCTGGCGCGAATGTTCTGGCAGGGAGCGCCGCGTCTCCTAGCTAGCGGGGCCTGTGTACTTCCCTGCTGCCCGAAGGAGGAGGCGCGCTTTCTTCTAGAGGGCTATCCCGCCCTGGTAGCGCGGCGTTGGTTAGGACGCCAGCCTTACAAAAACGAACGTGGCGGGAAGGAGGCAGTCATCCGCCGTCAGGCACGTGCTCGCCTGCTAGCTACCTTGACGTCGGCTGCCCTCAGTCAGAGCTATGGCCTGACGCTCGCTCTGCCCGAGACCTATAGCCTGGCCTGTCTGACTGATGCGCGTGGAGATCACCTCGATGCCCTTCTCTGTGCGGTCCAGGCTGCCTGGGCTGCCCATGCCAGCGGTGCTGTGCATGCCGCTACCCCTCAACAAATGCAGCACCAGCTCTGTGCGCTCCTGCCGGCCTGTAATCCTGACGAAGGTTGGATCTACGATCCTGCGCTCTCTGCCCATGCTTGTATCGAGGGATCAGCTTTTCTCTGACTGCAACTTGGATAGGCCTCAGATTAGAGCAGAACGCTAATAATGCCGAGCAGCGTGATGATCACTCCAATGATGGCCGTCAATGAAGGGATCTCGTGCAGCCAGAGAACGCCTAGTAGAATACCGCCAGTGACCTCCTGTGTGGCAATCAAATTAGCATAGGTCGCATGCAGCGTCCGGAGCGAGGCATTGTAGAGCGTATGCCCCAGCCCGAGAGGCAAGACTCCCAGAGCAACAACAGCGCCTAACGCCGGCAGCGGATAAGCGTGGCGGAAAGCAAAATAGAGCATCACTGGCAGCAACCAGAGCGCGGCCAGGCCATAGACATAGAAGGTGTAGCGAAAGAGCGGATGGCGATCGCGCTCACCACGTCCGGCAATCGAATAGATCCCGTAGCAAATCGCTGAGAGAAGGGCCAGGCCGTCACCCAGCAGCATGCAGTGTCCTTCTTGAGGTTGGCAGGCCGTATAGTGCGGCTCAAAGCCAGCCATAAAGGCCACGCCAATCACAGCAACAGCGATACCGATATATTTGCGTAATGGGAGTGTTTCACGCAATACCAGGGCGGAAAAGAGTGCTACAAAGATAGGGGAAGTGTAGACAATCGCCAGCGAATGAGCAATTGTCGTAAAGCTCAGAGAAGCGATGTAAAAAAGAAAATGTAGGGCAGTTACCAGACCATAGAAGAGGAAGCGCATCAGCTCTCTAGGAGAGAGCAGCAAGGACTGGCGTGTGATCAGTCCCAGCAGCAGTACGAGCAGGGCAGCAATTGCAAGACGCCAGAAAGCTATTTCAACCGATGTAAAAGGATCTGCCAGGCGAATAAAGACGGGGCTTGTCGAAAAAAAGAAAACTGCCAGGCAGGCATAGAACAGGCCTGGCCACGAATAGCCTGGCGTACTGGCCTTGCTGGAGACAGTGGCATCTCTGCTAGTTTCTTCAGAAGAAGAACGGAACGTCATCAGGCTCCTCCTAGCGCAGCCCGACCACCTAGTCAGGCAACCTTCGATAGCGAGGTAATCACCACGGGGTGACACGAGCAGATACGAGCAAATAAGGGGAGAGACGAGCGGGCCGGCAGCCATTAGTTTCATCCATTACGCATGGTCGCGTCTTGCAGAGCGCTCGCCGGCCTCCGTCCGAGCCGACCTGAGCGAGGCCTGGCAGTGGCTAGAGCGGCGTTGACCGCTGCCGGCGCTCGCTCACAGCATCATTGCCAGTCTCCAAACCAGTTCCAGGGGGACTGGCTCGTATCATGCCCTAGGGCCTCTAGGGACGTAAAGTCGCGATCAGGCGTTTGGGATAAAAAAGAAGGTCGATCCCATCGATGGGGTTGCGCACCAGTACATCAGCAGCTTGCAAAGCCTCACGTGCCACGCCCTCGGGTCCCAGAATCGCCACACCGATAGCGGCTCGGCGCAGCATCCCGGCATCATTGACCCCATTGCCGAAGGCGATCACATTGGCTGGGCCAAGCTCCTCGACATAGCGGGTTTTTTCCTCTCCTGTACTGATAACGTGCAGGGGCAGGCCCAGGCTCCGCTCCAGGGCGGCCACCTGGCCATGCGTGGCTGCTGTCAGAAGATGGATGGAGAGAAAACTCGTCAGGCGCTTCAAGCGGCTAACTGCTTCAGGCCACGGCTTTCCGTCGAGGGCCAGGGTACCATTGATGTCAAAGACAGCGTGCTTTAATTCAATGGTCTCTCTTTGTGGAATCTCGATCCTGATCATCTCTATCAACTGAAGACATAATAGCGCTCAGAGTAATGATAGGGCTGGCTGCTGCGCAGGCGCGTTGCCCTCTGCCAGGCCAGGGGGCAGAAGCTGGAGCAGCAGAGGGATGAAGCAACCGACTGCTAGCGAGGAGAGCAACCCGCAGGTATTCCTCCCGCATCGTCATCGGAGCCATCCGGCTCGGCGCGCCTTCGGCAAGCGTGCCGAGTCTGCTTCCCGTAATCCTCGCTGGCATCTAGCACGAGGGGCCTGGTTCGCTCCCCATCAGGTGAACAGCAAGCCAGCTACGCTAACGGTGGAGAGACAGATCCCCACTGTGATCCTGCTGAACAGGCGAGCAGGCGAGAGAGGTAGTCAGCCCGGCGGCCACTAAGGCCACTGAAGTCACCGATGGTCATCAGCTTGCCCTTCTTCTCCAGCAGGCAGGCCGGGTCAAGCTGGCAGCCTGGGCCGGACAAGCATACTCAAGCAGACATAGAATGACTGGCCACCTACGAAACAGATACAGGCCCTAAGCGACGGGAGCGGCTGGCAACCCTTCTGTTCTGGCACCACCAGGCGAATCGCTGACTGCGCGGCCAAGACAGGGAGGGAAGCCACTCCAGACTTATGGCTCTATTTCGGCGAACGGTCCCTCACGGTGGGCAACCATCTCCAGCAGAGTCTGTAAGCCTTCCTGAGCAGCGCGACGCTGAGCTGAACTCAAGTTAGTAGCCGCTTGAAACTCATCTTCATCCAGCACCTGCACATTGCCCTGGCGATCAACCCAGACATCGAGAAAAAGATCGACCTGCTCAATACGGTCTTCCAGGAAGACCGCTGGCTCGGCGATATTACAGTACCAACCCTTGCGCTCACCATCCTTCCCCGCAATTGCAAAGATATTGAACCAGCGATCAGTATAATAATACTCCGTAAAACAGTCACCCGTTTCGAAGCGCGCGTAGCCAAGGTCCCGATCGGGCCACGTCCAAAAGGCGCGGATGATGCAGACACGCGAGGTAGCAGCAAGCACTTCACCCTGGTAGGAGAAGAGCGCTTCACCTTGCGGATTTTTCTTAACGATGGTGATCATCTTTGGCAATCCCCGCGGCAATCCCAGACGGGTTAGGCCGTTGCCTGCATGACTCATCCGTCCTGGGAGAAGGGTAGCAGCAAGAGCCTGCCTTGTCAAGTGGCGAGAGAGCCAGATGAGAAAGCCGCCAAAGCGCTTTAGAAAGCATTCGGGTGGCACAAGGTGGCATTCCCACAAGAAAGAGGAGGAAGCCAACATCCTGAACGGCGCATGCCAGAAAGGCAAGACTCCTGCGCTCTAGCCGGCTTCTGCTTTCCTTTGAAGGAAGCACGCATTGAGAGAACGACTAACCTGGCTTGCTCTACTCACTCGCTATGCTATACTAACGGCGTATGCTTAGTCTCGACTTACTTCGTCAGCATCCCGAGCAGGTACGGAAAGGACTCCAGAAACGTCAGGTCTCGGTAGCCTTGGAGGAGATCTTACGTCTGGCAGAACAGCGTGATGGCCTGGCCAGGCGCTGCGAGGGACTCTACAGCACGCTTGAGCGTCTGCGGAAGCAAAGTCATGCAGCTCCTGCCAACCGGCGTGCCAAGCTTGACAAGCAGAGCGCAACCATCAGTGAGGAGATCCGCAGCCTGGAATTGCAGATCGCCGATCTGGAAACGCGCCTGCGTCTCTTGCTTTGGCCCTTGCCTAATCTACCCCACCCCGATGTCCCCACCGGCTTTCTGCGTTCAGCCAATCGCGAGCTGCGTCGCTGGGGAGTACCCATGAGCTTCTATTTCTCCCCACGCTCGTTTCGAGAGTTGGCCAGCACACTAGGAGTAATCGATGGCCGTGCCGGCAGCCGCCTGAGCGGTAGTCAGTTTGCAGTCGTCGGCGGAGCCGGCGCACGCCTCTGGAGAGCGCTGCTGACCTTTGCCCTTGATGTCTTCACGCGCGAGTGGGGCTACAAGGAGGTACAACTACCTCTTCTGTTGAAATACGGCGCCTTACTGGCTGCTGGGCAGTTTCCGACCCTGGAGCCGCAGAGCTATAGCTGCCAGGCCGACGAACTCTATCTAAACCCAGGCGGCGAACCCTCTCTGATCAGCCTCTACAGCGATAGTGTGCTCGTTGCCGAAGCCTTGCCCCTACGCGTGGTCACTTGGACCCCGGTCTTCCATCGCCATGGCGGTCCAGCCTCCTTACCTCCGAGCACTGCCCGCCTGCCCTGGCATCAGCTCAGCGAGGTACAGGTGATGCTATTAGTCCGGCCTCAAGAATCCTATGCGCTCCTGCAAACATTGCTGTTGCAAGTTGAAACTTTGCTCCAGCGCCTGGAGCTGGCCTATCGTGTCGTCATGCTCTGTAGCGGCTACTTGCCCTTTGCAGCAGCAATGACCCTTACGGTTGATGCCTGGCTGCCAGCTCAGCGCCGCTTTCTGCCCCTGGCCTCAGTGAGCAATTATGAGAGCTTTCAGGCGCGGCGTGCCAATGTCCGCTATCGAACCCCCGATGGCCAGCTCGAGTATCCCCATAGCCTGGGCGCCTGCGCTCTGAGCATTGAGCAGACGCTTGCCGCCATTCTAGAAGTCTATCAACAGGCCGATGGAAGTGTCGTCATACCCAAGGTGCTCCGTCCCCTGGTAGGCCTGTCCTTGCTCACTCCCTGAAGAACACGATTCTAACAAATGTTCGTTCCTGGCCATGACAAAGTACTGACGATGTCGCTCATCCTTGTGATGCAATGCATGAGACAATGACCCAAATGGCATGCTCGTAGCGGCCCCAATCTTCCAAATTGAAAGCGCTTGTGGTAAACTATCTAGCGGAGGGGTGGCAGAGTGGTTTAATGCAGCCGTCTTGAAAACGGCCGGGCGATGAGCCCCGGGGGTTCGAATCCCCCCCCCTCCGCTCTGCGTTGATGGGAAGCGGCTGGCCTGTATCCATAGCGCGGGGGGCGCTGTGGATACGGCGCAATTTTGTGTTTGTACGGCTGTGACCGGTGGATAGGGTCATTCTCACGCTGTCGAACAGAGGTGTTTGACGCCAACGCTGCTCAACGCTGTTAAACTTGACTCGGGTCGTATTCTGTTTGTAGATATTGCTAATGTCTCTCACGCATGCTGTGCTTACTGGAGGCGACAGAGGTGCACACGCGCAGCAGGGGCATGGCGACAGGCGGTGAATTGCTGTGTCTACGGTGAGTTTCGCGACGACATTAGATCGGGTCAATCTAGCTGATCTCTTGCGCCGCTTAGAGGCCCATGAGAAAAGCGGGATGCTGGTCGTAAAGCAAGGCTCCCTCTGGGTGGAGTTGTATTTCAGCCAAGGGCGCTTGCTTTGTATTGGCCCAGTGCGGGCTCAGTTGACGCTGGGCGATCGCTTAGTGCAGGCCGGGGTGATCTCCCAGGCCGCCCTTGCCCATGTGATGGCTGTTTTGCGGGAACGCGGCGAGGAGCCAGGTGAGACCCGCATTGCTCTCCTCCTGATGGAGCTGGGCTATGCAACGCGTGAGCAACTGCGTGCCTGGGCGGCGCGCGAGGCCTCACGTGTGCTTGAGGTGCTGCTCTCCTGGCGTTCTGGTGAGGTCTATTTCGAAGAGGGGCGCACGCCTCCACCATCTCGCCTGCTCGTCTCCCTCTCTCCTTCTGCTCTCTTGCCTGCTGCCCCTGCTCAGTCGGTCTCTCCATCGCTTGCTCAAAGCCAGGTACCACCTTCTATGGCTAATCCTGTCTCTGTGCCCGCTCACCCTGGCGCTGGACCCTCTCAGGTGCGCTATGAACAGTCGTCGTTCTCGCAGCCGTTGCCTCCGGTGCCGCCCTCCCAGCTCTCCCAACCAGTGCAGCCAGCGAGCCAGGAGCCGCCTGCTCAACAGGCTCCTCAGCCGCGAGTGACGCAGGCCCTGCCTGAAACAGGCGCGGCTCCGGTCCCTCAGCGTCAGGGGCGCGGACGCATTGATCTCAGCTCGCTCTTTGATCCTGATGCTCTGGCTCGCCTTTCGGAGGTCGCTTCGGCGGCTTCCTCGTCAGGGGCTGATGCTGCTCCTGGGCAGCGGCAGCCTTCTACTCCCCAGCAGGCCGCTTCGGCTTCCACTGCGCCCAGTAGCTTGCCCGCTCCCCGCCCAATTATGATGCCCTATACACCGCGGCGCATTGATGTCTCTTTTATGCATCCTGAACTGCGTCTGAAGCCGGCTGATCTCTCTCCACTGCGCTCTGGCAGTGTGGAGATCCCACTGACGCCAGATGAGTGGCGTGTCTTCGGTGTCTGTATGGAAGGAGAAAAGACCCCTCTGCAGATTGCCCAGGCCCTGGGCATGCCGCTAGAGCATGTCTATATTCTGCTTGGGGAGCTGATGGCTTTGGGGCTGGTCCAGCATCCCTATATGCAGACGCCGTATCCTGTTCAGGAGCTTTCGCCTGCCGCACTGCCTCCAATGGGTGGCCCCTATGCGCCGCAGCCGCAGGTGGCCGGCTCGCAGCCCTGGGTCCCTACCCCCGCTCAGGCGTGGCCGGTCCCGCCTCAGGCACCAGCCCAGACCACAGGGACCTTCGCTCCTGCCCCCGCTTCGACCTCGGTTCCGCAGTCGCCGCTCTATGTGGAAACTGAATCGCAGTGGGGGAATGGCGGTAATGGCGCCCGCTTCATTGTGGGACGTGGCTGGGGAGTGCAGCCAACCAGACCGCTCCCGCCGAGCAATGCCGCGCAATCCCCTTATCCTGCTTCAGTTGCGGGCTCCCAGCTTGGTAGATAGGAGGAGCTGTTAGGAAGCCCGGTCGACCACTGGCGGCGCCTTCTCAACTGAGGAGGCCTTCAGCTCGTCTGGTGGCCTGGCTTCCCCTGGTCGTTATTACCTGCTGATTACCTGCTGATTCGCGCTGGCCCCCAGGCCCTAGCTTTCGGCTCTTGGTTGAACTGGAAGGGTGGGGATGATGTTGCAGGGTTCAGATTTTCATCGTGAGAGCGCCCAAGCCGCTAAGGCGGATTCGCTCGCTGCCCATGATGAATTGCTGACTGCTCTGGAACGCTTCGGCCTGGTCATCGGACGCAGCCAGGTGATGCGCTCTATTGCTAGCCTCATTCGACAAGTTGCGGCTTTCCCAACAACGACGGTCTTGCTCCAAGGTGAAAGTGGTACTGGCAAGGAGGTGATTGCTTATGCAATCCATGCCCTCAGTGGTGGCTCCTCTCGCCAGTTTGTGGCTATTAATTGCGCCGCCATTCCTGAAACCTTGTTGGAAACGGAGCTGTTTGGCGTCGAGGCCGGAGCCTATACCGATGCTCGCGTGACGCGCGATGGCTATCTCGCTCGAGCTGATGGCGGTACCCTTTTCCTCGATGAAATTGCTTCCATGCCCCTTGTACTCCAATCTAAGCTCTTGCGCTTCCTGGAAACACGCTCCTTCCGTCGTGTCGGAGGCACTCATGAGATCCAGGTCCGCCTGCGTGTTATTTCAGCCTCTAATGTCGATCTTGCGGCTGCGGTCGCTCGCCGCGAGTTCCGTGAGGATCTCTTTTATCGACTCAAAGTCTTTACCATTCATATTCCTCCTCTGCGCGAGCATCCTGAAGATATCGTCCCCCTAGTCGACTACTTTTTGCGCCAGCAGGGAGACAAAGAAGGACGCGCTCAACGCCTCAGCTCCGAAGCCCTGGCCTTGCTGGAACGCTATAGCTGGCCGGGCAATATCCGCGAACTGCGCAGCGTTGTCCAGCATGGACAGATCATGTGCGAAGGTGATGAGATTCGTGTTGAGCATCTCCCCGCCTATTTGCGATCTGCTAGTAGTGGTGCCCTACAACGTTTGCTGGAACTCAAAGATCAGCTGCATTTGCCGCCCGAGGGGGTGAAACTGGAGGAGTTTCTTGCTGAGATTGAGCAGCGCTTTATCCGCGAGGCGCTAGAGCGCTGTAACTATAACCAGGTGAGAGCTGCGGCTTTACTGGGTCTCTCAAGAGATCAGTTGCGCTATCGCCTGGCACGCAGCGGAGCTAAGAGCCGAGAACATGCGCAGAGCACGGGTCTTTCCAGGCTGCACCCGTGCTCTGGCTAGGTTAAGTGTCCGCTCGGCCTGGGCCCACGGACAACACTCACGTCCGGCATCTACCGGGCTGTTCAGAGGGTCTCGTCGCAAGTGGCATTTACCTGGTGGAGTCTTATCTCTATTTATTGCTCTTCTGGCCAGTCGAGCATGATGGCCTGGGCTGTCTCACCAGGCTTCAGGGTTTTACCTCCTTCAGGCACGATCACCAGGGCATTAGCATGCAGCAGAGAAGTGGTAATATGCGACCCCTGATTGCCGGTGGTTCGCGCCACGAAGCGCCCCTGTTCCCGGCGCACATGGGCACGCACATAATGGCGCCGCGGCGTGCGTTCGCTCACGCCATCCTCAACCGTGACCTCGATCTGGGGGCGCCACAGGTGGGCATGGCCCAGCAGCTTACGGATCAATGGGCGCCCGAATAGCTCGAAGGTGACTGCGGCTGAGACAGGATTGCCGGGTAGCCCCAGCAGCGGTACCTGCCCGATGCGCCCAAAGGCCAGTGGCTTGCCGGGACGCATATTGATTTGCCAGAAATCGATACTGCCTTGCTCATGCATGATGCGCTTGACCAGATCGAATTCGCCGACGGAGACGCCTCCCGAGGTAATGATAAGGTCGTGCTGCATCGCCTGGCGAAAGATTTCTCGTAAGCTCTCCTCGGTATCGCGTGCTACTCCTAGGCGTTGAGGTTCGGCCCCGGCTCGTCGTACTGCCGCTTCCAACAGATAAGCGTTACTGTTGCGTATCTTGCCCGGCTGGAGCGGCTCATCGACGTCAATCAGCTCGTCCCCTGTGCTGATAATCGCAACGCGCGGACGGCGAATGACCCGCACGCGGGCCCGTCCTACTGTCGCTAACACGCCGATCTCCCAGGGGCCGATCGCGTTGCCTTGACTTAAGACACACTGCCCACGGCGAATATCCTCGCCGGCGGCACGAATGTTGTTGCCTGGGGCAACCTCCTGCAGAATCTCGACCCAGTTGCTATCGGCAGGATCGCTGCGCGTCAGCTCGATCTGGATGACAGCATCGGCCCCGCGCGGGACTGGTGCACCAGTCATGATGCGCATGGCGGTGCCTGGCTCGACGCTCTGCTCAGTCACATAGCCGGCTGCAATTGTGCCTATCACCCGCAGCCGGGCCGGACGACCATGCTCCATATGGGTGTCTGCGCTGCGGAGAGCGTAACCGTCCATTGCGGAGTTGGCAAAAGGTGGCAGATCATCCTCGGCGACAATGTCTTCTGCCAGAACCAGACCCGCAGCTTCTGCTAAAGGGACGGTCGTGGTAGGAAGGGGTTGAATCGTGGCCAGCATGCGCTCCTGCGCTTCCTCTACACTCATCATAGGCCCTATTCCTTTGCTCTGCTTCGTCTAGGCTCGTTCCCCGCAGCTATGGCGAGGAGAGCAGGCGGAAGACAATGATCATAGGGCTGGCCGATCAGCGACGCAGCCCAAAAAGTAGAGAAGCCTGGCAAACCGACAAATGTCTAAAGTCTGCCAGGCTCTTCCTGCGATTGCTGTGGTACCTCGTACGGGATTCGAACCCGTGATCTCCGCCTTGAAAGAGCGGCGTCCTAGTCCACTAGACGAACGAGGCCCAACGACTGCTACGCGCCAGCACCTTGTAAGGCACTGGAGTGCGATCGCGTCTACGTCATCTGGATTGTACTGTATGGGACTCGCTTTGTCAAGCGGGTTTTGGCGACTGCCTTCATCTCGCTTCTGACGATCGCTGGGAGCTGACGGCAGACCAGTGCCATTGCTGAGGACAGGTGTAGTCAAGGACGGCAACGGTCCCAGGGTCCGCAATGGCCACCACAACGAATTGAGGAACACTGGAGGCTTGCAATCGATTCTGTTGATCTGGGAGCTGGATGCCGATCCCGTCCTGCTCATGGATGCGTGTGATGGTCGCCTCGAAGGTAGCCACTTGACGCAGGATAAGCGTGACGCTAAAGCTGAGGCTGTGGTCATGCGCGTCGAAGGCGATGAGATGAGGGATAATCGTGTCTTGTGCATTGCGAAAAGGATCGTGGAAGGTGAAATCAGTTTTGTAGGGATTATCAGGAGTGGCATGAAGGTAAGCATAGGCTTCTGCACAAAGATGGTACTTATAGGCGCTATTAGGGCTACGTACTAACTGAACACGCGGAGGTGGTATGCGTACCAGAACAGGACGTATCTGCTGGATACCGATGAACGCGCCCGCCGTCAGAAGCGCTGCCACCAGAAAGCCAGTCAGAAGCCGCAACCATAGGCGTTGCTGCATGGCGTCTCCCCCCAGAAACTCGTGTGGAGCACTTCCTGCAACTTTCTCTCTTCCTGGCACGGGGGGAGAACCGGGAGGAAAGACCGCTCTCGCCCTTCTGACGATTTCCCCGCTTACTCACTTAGTTTCCCTTCGCCGCCAATACGCTCCTCACGAGAGAGAGGACACGCTCCCAACTGGCGGCCCGAGAGATGGGAATTAACCTGCTCACTACCTCCCACTGCTCTCGCGGAGTGGCTTGGCAAGCCTCCCCTCTTCCTAGAGCAGCGCCTCAATGCAGAGGCCTGGATCTATTTAACGGCTAGCTTGTGAGGAGCGAGAGCGGGAGCGAGCCAGCGGAGCTGAAGAGGCCGACGGATGGCCCGAGACAGCTTCTGCCTCCGTTTCTGGTTCTGGTTCCAGCAGCCTGGCCAGGCTAATCAGGAAGGCGACCACGATCAAGACATGGAGAACAGTACACCAAAGACAAATGGCGTGCAGGCGGACCAGCTCGACATAGATCAAATAAAGCACAGTGACCAGTCCGATCAGCGACCAGAAGAACTGGACGGGACGGAGCCAGCCAGGCTCTGAGGGACGTAACAGGCTCACCAATGCCAGCCCGGCCAGGATCAGGCACCAGCCAAGACCAGGCAGCGAGATAGGGAGAGGTGTCCCAGGCACCACCGCGTAGCTGCTATTCAGTACATGTGCGCAATCGATAGCCCCCGAAGCGGGACAGACCAGCGGGGCATCTTGGTAGTGCACGATGGTCAAATAAATGGCATCTCCCATCCCCGCGAGGGCGAGCAGAAAGACCACGAGCTGTAAACCTGAACGTCGTAGCAACAGTTCCATCAAGTCCGACTCTTCGCAACAAAATCGGTCACAACAGCACTCTCTGTAGAGAGGATACTGCGCTGGTCTCCCTCTGTCAAGGCTCAATCACGTGCTACAATGGATGAGACATCTTCTGGTTCTTAGCCGAGAGACTACTTTGCCTGCTAGCTTGCTTACATCAAAGAGAGGAGGCTGAGATGGGACAGCGCATCATTCAAGTCGATGCCTTTACCGATCGCCCTTTTGCTGGCAATCCGGCAGCGGTTTGCTTGTTAACTGAGCCACGTGACGCAGGCTGGATGCAACTCGTGGCTCGCGAGATGAATCTCTCGGAGACGGCGTTTCTGCTGCCGGAAGGAGATGGCTATCGCCTGCGCTGGTTTACGCCGACAGTTGAAGTTGACCTCTGTGGCCACGCCACCCTGGCCAGTGCTCATGTCCTTTGGGAGGAGGGGCTGCTACGGCCAGAGGAAACAGCGCGTTTCTATACACGCAGTGGCCTCTTAACCGCTCGTCGACTGGATGGCTGGATCGAAATGGACTTTCCAGCCACCCCAGCCAGGCCTGTCCCGGCTCCTCCAGGCCTAAGCGAAGCGCTGGGTGTTACCCCTCTCCTGGTGGCCAAAAATCAGTTCGATTACCTAGTTGAGCTGGAGAGCGAAGAGGCAGTACATGCCCTCCAGCCCGACTTCACTCGTTTGCTGGCATTCCCTGCGCGCGGCTTCATTGTGACCAGCCGTGCTGAGGGCAAAGACTATGATTTCGTTTCACGTTTCTTTGGGCCTGCGGTAGGAGTCAATGAAGACCCCGTCACCGGTTCGGCTCACTGCACACTAGCGCCATTCTGGTGCAACCGCCTAGGGCGCTCAGCCTTGACGGGCTACCAGGCTTCTGCCCGCGGCGGCCTGGTGCGGGTTCGTCTGACTGGTGAGCGGGTCTCGCTCAGTGGCCAGGCGGTCACGGTGATGCGCGCTGAGTGCTTTTTCTAAGGCTGGATGAGGTGAGCAAGCTGCGGCTCACCTCTAGAGAGGGGTAAAGTGCACGGCCTCTCGCCGTAAAGAGCTGGCTTGCTTCTTAACGAAAGACATAGCCCACGCCGCGCACTGTCTGGATAAGCTTAGGGGCAGCCGGGTCCTCTTCTAATTTCTCGCGCAGCCAGCGAATATGCACATCGACAGTACGGGTATCGCCGGCATAGTCGTAGCCCCAGACGTGATGGAGCAATTGATCTCTGGTGAGCACCGTCCCGCGATTGCGCACGAGGTAGACCAGGAGATCGAACTGCTTGGGCTGCATATCGATCTCCTGGCCCCGACACCAGACCCGTCGTCCGGGCACATCGATACGCACGGGGCCAGCAATCAGCTCCCTGGGGCTACGCCGTGGCTGAGTGGCTGCCTCCTGACCCAGGCTGCCCTCTTCGGGCGGTGCCTGCGTCATGGGATAGGAGGCGCGGCGCAATAAAGCGCGCACACGGGCCAATAGTTCGCGACGCCCGAAAGGTTTAGTGACATAGTCATCTGCTCCAACCTCCAGACCTACAACTTTATCAATCTCCTCTGCTCGCGCTGTCAAGAGCATAATTGGCGTAGTGGCCGTGGCTGGCTCGCGTCGCAGTTGTCGGCAAACCTCTAAACCGTCGATCTCGGGCAGCATGATATCCAGAATAATTAAGTGTGGTCGCTCGCGACGTGCCAGCTCGAGGGCCGCTCTCCCATCGAGGGCTGTCAGCACCTGATAGCCTTCCTGCTCCAGGTTGTAGGCGATGGTCTCAACAAGCACCTCTTCATCATCGACCACCAAGATCTTTTCGCGTTGACCTCTGACCATAGTGCGCTCTCGTCCTTAGCTGAAGCGCCCGCTGATATAGTCCTCTGTCTCCCGCCGCCGCGGTCGTTTGAACAGTTCGACGGTTGGCCCATACTCAATTAAGCTACCGTTGAGGAAGAAACCGGTATATTGTGAAATGCGTCCTGCCTGTGACATATTATGAGTAACGATCACAATAGTATATTCCTTACTGAGCGAAAGCAGCAGTTCCTCGATCTTGAGCGTTGAGATAGGATCGAGTGCCGAGCAAGGCTCGTCAAGCAGGAGCACCTCGGGATGGAGGGCCAGAGCGCGGGCAATACACAGGCGCTGCTGCTGACCGCCCGAGAGACCGAGGGCGGAGGCCTTTAGGCGGTCCTTCACTTCGTCCCAGAGGGCGGCGGCCCTCAGACTACGCTCTACCTCCTCCTGAATCTGCCGGCGGGATTTCCTCTGAATGCGCAGGCCGTAAGCGACGTTCTCAAAGATCGACTTGGGGAAGGGATTAGGACGCTGAAAGACCATGCCGATGCGCTGACGGAGGCGAATGACGTCGGTCGCTGGATCATAGATGTTCTGCCCGTCAAAGATCGCTTCTCCTTCGATACGGGTCTCAGGAATAAGATCGTTCATGCGGTTGAGCGTGCGCAAGAACGTTGATTTGCCGCAGCCCGATGGACCGATCAGGGCCGTGATCTGCATATCGCTAATAGGCAGAGAAACG
>NZ_JADGHT010000155.1 GCF_019683755.1 Thermogemmatispora sp.
CCGCTAATGATCGTGGCTGGCGCTCTAGCCGGGGCCGTCTGGGGTGGGATTGTTGGCCTGCTGAAGGCGTGGCGGGGTGCTCATGAGGTGGTGACCACCATCATGCTGAATTGGATTATTTTCTATATCAGCGATTGGCTCGTTTCGGGACCTCTGCAGGCCCCTGGTCAGGCCGATCAGACGCCTTCTATGCCTCCACAGACCAATCTCCCCAAGCTCTCGGTACTCTATAATCAAACCCTTGGCCATTTCCTTCCTGCCATTAACCAGCCCGAGCAGTACATTGTCGATATTAGCTTCCTCTTTGCTCTGGTGGCCCTGGTCGTCTACTGGTTCCTAATGACGCGCACTACCTTCGGCTACGAAACGCGTGTAGTCGGAGAGAATCCGCGGGCGGCCCAGTACGCTGGCATCTCGGTGAAGCGCAACGTAGTGCTAGTCATGACCCTGGCTGGCCTTTTCGCTGGCCTTGGCGGTACCCTCCAGTTGATGGGGCAGTATCCTTATGAGGTCATTGGCCAGGTGTTTCGTAATGATACAACGGGCTTCGACGCCATTGGCGTGGCCCTCCTCGGACGCATGACGGCCATTGGGATCTTTCTGGGCGCTTTGCTGTTTGGAGGCATGCGCCAGGGCGGCTCTCTGATGCAGCTCAAAGCTAACGTCCCGGGCGACCTGGTCTATATTGTCGAAGCTCTGGTTCTCTTTAGCATCGCAGTGCAGTTTCTCCCAGTGATACGCCAGGCTATCGTCAAGCGCTTTGCCGCAGCGCGTCAACCAACGGTGGTGGCCGCTCTTGCTGGTGGGGTCGTTGACCTGGATCAGCAAGCACCGGCCAATGGCGCGGGAACTCCAACCGATGATAACCAGTCACGACCTGAGATTGAAGAGTCTCACGGGGCTTCTCTGGCTGATCGCCGGCAGGGAGATCCTCAGCGGCAAGCTGCCCAGGAAGAACGTCAGACGTCAGCTCAGGAGCGTCAACATCAGCAGAATGGGGAGGCGTGAACGTGTTCTGGCCTATCTTTTTGCGCGTGATTACGTCGGGCGATCTCTGGCAGGCTTCCCTGCAGTTTGCTGCGCTCCTGCTGCTGCCGGCTCTAGGAGGAGTGATCTCGGAGCGCAGCGGGGTGGTGAACATTGCGATGGAGGGCATGATGCTGATCGGCTGCTATGTCAGTGTGGCCGTGACTCTGGCCAGCCATAATGTGCTGGTCGGGGTGTTAGCGGCCATCATGGCTGGTGGCCTGCTGGCCCTGGTGCATGGCGTGGTCTCGATTCATTTCAAGGCCGATCAGATCATTAGCGGCATCGCCATTAATGTCGCTGCCCTGGGACTGACCAATTACCTCAATATCGTGCAGACTGGTGGCCAGGGCATTCCCAGCCTTGCCTCTTCTCTCCGCCTTCCGATCCTGAGCTGGGGGCCGTTGGGGCAGCTTCCTTTTATCGGTCAGGTTCTCTTTCAGCAGAATATTGTTTTCTATCTCACGCTCATCATCCTGTTGGGCATGCAATTCCTGCTGTTTAGAACCAATCTGGGTCTGCGCATTCGCGCTGTCGGTGAACATCCCCAGGCCGCAGATACGGCGGGAATTCCCGTGCGGCTTCTTCGCTATGCCTGCGTGGTGAGCAGCGGCTTGCTCTCAGGACTGGCTGGGGCCTTTCTCGCTTTGGGTGTGGCTGGCACCTTCAATCCCAATATGACCGCCGGACGTGGGTTCATCGCACTCGCGGCGGTGGTTTTTGGGAAGTACACGCCGCTAGGGGCTGCCGGTGCCTGCCTGATCTTTGGTCTGGGTCTAGCACTCAGTGTGCGCCTGCAGGATACGGGAATTGATTCCAATCTGCTGGCCACCCTACCCTATATTTTGACTATCGTTGCTCTCATCGGACTGGTCGGGCGCACTGTGGCCCCGGCTGCTGATGGCGTGCCCTATGAGCCGGGCAGCGCCGAATAGCCAGCATTGCAAGCCCGAGGAGGTCAAGGAAGCATGCAGGAACAGGAGAAGGCGTCTCTTGCTCAGGTAGAGGAAACTGGCTCTGCTCTCTCGCCCTACGCGGTGGAGATGCGCGAGATCTGCAAAGCCTGGCCCGGCGTGGTTGCTAATGATCATGTGAATCTGCGCGTGCGGCGGGGTGAGATCCATGCCCTGGTCGGCGAGAATGGGGCCGGCAAGACAACCCTCATGAACATTCTCTACGGGTTGGTGCGCCCCGATAGTGGGGAGATTTATGTCAACGGTGAGCGCGTTCATATTAGCGGACCGCGCGACGCTATCCGCCTCCATATTGGCATGGTGCATCAGCATTTCATGCTCATTCCTCCTCTGACGGTGGCAGAGAACATTGTGCTGGGCCAGGAGCCGGGGGGATCGCTGGCTATCTATGATCGGCGCCAGGCCCGGGAGCTGGTGCTACAGCTCAGCGCCCGTTACGGCCTACCGATCGATCCTGATGCGCGTATCGAGAAACTCTCGGTTGGCTTGCAGCAGCGCGTCGAGATCCTGAAGGCTCTCTATCGGGCCGCCGATATCCTCATCCTTGATGAGCCGACTGGGGTATTGACACCGCAGGAAACATACGAGCTGTTCGATGTGCTACGCACACTCGCCCGCCAGGGAAAGACTATCATCTTTATTACCCATAAGTTGCGGGAGGTCCTCGAATTGACTGATCGCGTGACCGTCCTGCGGCGCGGGCGCAACGTGGGCGAGCTGGTGACTCGCGAGACCAATCAGGCCGAGATTGCCCGCTTGATGGTGGGACGTGAGGTGCTGCTGCGCGTTGAGAAAGGCCCAGCACGGCCCGGACCGGTAGTGCTGCGCGTGGAGAATCTGCATGCCCGGTCCGACCGTGGCTTGGAGGCGCTGCAGGGGGTCAGCTTCGAAGTGCGCGCCGGCGAGATTCTGGGCATTGCAGGAGTGGAGGGCAACGGCCAGAGCGAACTAGTTGAGGTTCTGAGCGGAATGCGTCGCGCCACGGCAGGCCGCATTACCATCACGCATGTCAGTGGCGAGCAGCGCGGCAAAACCTACGACATTACGCAGATGAATGCGCGGGAAGAGCGCCTTGTCGGAGTGGCACACATTCCCGAAGATCGGCGCGGCAGTGGCCTCGTACTCAGCGATACTATCGAGAATAACACCATTTTGGGGCGCGAACGCTGGCCACGCTTTGCCCGCGCGCGCTTCATCCTGCGTCTGCGCGAGATCGCCCAATGGGCGCGGCGCCTGGTGCGTGAATTCGACGTCCGCACACCGAGTACGCGGCTACCAGTGCGTGCTCTCTCTGGCGGTAATCAGCAAAAAGTCATTATCGCTCGTGAATTTGCTTCAGATCCGCAATTATTGATTGCTGCACAGCCTACGCGCGGAGTTGATATTGGTGCCATAGAGTTCATTCATCGACGCTTGATTGAACAGCGCGATGCTGGCAAAGCGGTACTGCTGGTCTCTGCTGAGCTGGATGAGATTCGCTCGCTCTCTGATCGGATCGCTGTAATGTACGAGGGCCGCATTGTGGATATTGTCACGCCGGAAGCCAGCGAGGAGGAGCTAGGGTTACTCATGACAGGTGGGCGACCAGCGCCCTCAGGGCCCCCGAGGGCGGAGCAGGCGCCAGCACCGGATGAGTCGATGAGCTGAAGCAGGGCCGGACCATCGACAATGGAGTCATCAGACTCCCCTCAGACGCCACGCTGTTCAGTCAGATCCGGCCCACCTGCCTGAGTGCCTTTCAGAGACACGAGGAGGTCAGTTTGCGCAGAGCGGCGGCGGGTTGACGCCGCTCTCCTTGGTGTCAGCCTCTGAAGCTGGCAGAGGCCTATTTGAGAGTGCTGATTCTCCCGACGCAGCGGGAAAAGTCAATTGAGGCTCGCTGTGACGGGGGTGGGCCAGCTCAGCCTGCGCGCTAACGCACGCTTCTTCCTTCAGCAGCGCAGGCCCAGCACGCGTAGCAGGCGTACAATTTCGGCGGCGCGGCAAGCATCGCGGCTAGCAAGGGCGGCTTGGCCAGCCTCCTGCAGAAACTGCACGGTCTCGGGCGTCTTCAGATCGTCGTCCAGGAGAGATTCAAAGCGGGCGCGCAACTCATTAGTACTCTCTGCCTGACAGCTCGCGGCTAGAGTGGCCACCTCCTCAAAAAGAGCAGCTTGCTGGGCAGCCAATTGCAGATCAGCGGGGAAGCACTCCCACGGCTGACGATAGTGGTGGTTCAGCAGCAGGAGACGGATCGCGTTCGCGCTATACTGTTTCAGCAGGTCGCTGACCAGGGTCAGGTTGCCCAGGGACTTGCTCATCTTCTCTCCCTGCTGATAAACCATGCCAGTATGCAGCCAATAGCGAACAAAAGGGGCCTTGCCGGTATAGTGTTCGGACTGGGCAATCTCACAGGTATGGTGAGGGAAGGCCAGATCAGCCCCGCCACCGTGGATGTCGAGCTGATCCCCCAGGTAGTGAAGAGCCATTGCACTGCATTCAATATGCCAGCCGGGGCGACCTGGTCCCCACGGACTGGGCCAGGCCGGCTCACCGGGGGCCTGGGCCTGCCAGAGAACAAAATCCAGGGGATCGTGCTTGCGCGGATCGTCGGGATAATTGCCGCGCTCGTTGGCCACCGCCAGCATGGCTGCGTAATCCTGGAGGCCAATAGCCCGCCCCAAAGCGCCGAAATCGGGATCGTGGCGCACATCGTAATAGACGCAGCCCTCACTTACGTAGGCATAACCACGCTCGATCAGTTTCTGCACCATCTCGATAATATGGGGTATCTCATCGGTTGCGCGCACGTAGAAGGTCGGGCGGCGGACGTTGAGCGCGTCCATATCGCGCAGGAATCTCTCAGTCTCGCGCCTGCCCAGTTCGTCCCAGGGCACACCCAGTTCGCGCGCCTTGCGCAAAATATCATCATCGATATCCGTAACATTCTGCACATAACGTACAGAATAGCCACGGAATTCTAGATAGCGGATGAGCGTATCGAAAGAAGCATAGGTAAAGGCATGACCCAGATGAGTAGTATCGTAAGGGGTCACCCCGCATACGTAGATACGCACCTTGTTCCCTTCGAGAGGGACAAAAGCTTCCACTCGCTGGGTGAGCGTATTAAACAGCTTCATGGCGTTCTCCAAGACCGAACAGGCGCGTAGCATTCGCCGTCGTAATCTGAGCGATTTCATCCAGGGTCAGGCCCCGGATCTCAGCTAGCTTCTGAGCGACGTGCTTCACGAAGAGTGGTTCGTTGCGCCTGGCTCGCAGGGGAAGGGGGACAAGATAGGGGCTATCGGTCTCGACCAGCACACGATCGAGAGGCACCATACTGGCGACCGCCGGGAGGGCATTGCCCGGACGGGTCAGTGGACCTGCAAAGGAGAGCATGAAGCCCTCAAAGGAAAGACATTCCTCAGCCTGGGCCACATCGCCTGAGAAACAGTGGAAAACCCCACGCAACCCCTGGCCATGTGCACGCAGTAGCTCAACCACGTCTTCATGGGCATCGCGCACATGGATGATGCAGGGAAGGCCACAGCTACGAGCAAGCTCCAAATGGGCATAAAAGACCGCCCGTTGGACATCACGCGGCGAAAGCATGCGGAAATAATCAAGCCCGAATTCGCCAATGGCCACAACCTCGGGCGCACGTGCCAGGCTGCGTAGCTGAGCCTCTACCTCCTCATTATAAGAGGTGGCCTCGTGCGGATGCACACCAACTGCGGCGAAGACCTGTCCTCGGTAGGTCTGGGCCAGTGCTAGCGCCGCGCGGCTCGACTCCAGATCGCAGCCGGGATCAATAATGTAGCCGATCCCCCCGGCGAATGCAGCACGCAGCACCGCATCGCGATCTTTCTGAAAACGGGGAGCATCGACGTGGGCGTGGCTATCAACAAGCAACCGCTGCATCCTTTCCTCTGTGAACAGGAAGACACGCAAAAAAAAGAAGGGTCGACGTTGGCTGGTTCTTTCTCTGTTCAAGAGCTTTCTTTAGTATAGTCTATCGTTGAAATGGATGTCAACAAGGCGGCAGCGATAGCAGGCGGGCCGGGAGCTTATGGTCCGACTCATCAGCGCCTCCCCAGCGGCTCGGCTCCTGGCCAGATCAAAGCGAGGCCGGTCGGAACCCTATAGAAAAATACGCTGGGGAGCCCCAGACAAAATCAGGTATTTACCTGATGCCTGCTCCTTTGCCATACGCTACGATAAACAGGAACATCTTGAGCCATGCTGTCAGAGCATGGCATCTGGCACTCGTGATCAAGAGGATGTTTCTGGAGGAGAGAGAATCGCATGCAGAATATCGCGCCACAGGTTGTATCAATTGCTGATGCGTGCCTGGGCGGCTTGCACGGTCGCTCTGCCCTGCTCATTGGACCTGAGGAGCTACGGCGGCCCTTTGTGCAGTTGCTCAAACAAGCCGGCATGCAAACGGTCTATGAGGAGGAGACTGCAAGCCACCTCGATAGGCTGCTACCACAGGTGCAACTGTTGATCAGCATTCCCGCTGTGACGCCTGCTGTTCCGCTCATCTCCGCGGCGGCCATCGCCCAGGGGTGTGGCAATCGCCAGATCCCCCTGATCATTCTGGACCTGGCGCGCAGCCCTTCTGTTGAAGAACTAGTCGGCCTCTTGCCTTTCGTCTGTCTTTACACGCCTGCCGACCTTCAGCGTATTCTCCGCAACAGCTGTGTTAAAGCAGGCTGACAATATGGTACCATAAGATAAGAATCGCTATAGCCAGCGTCGTCGCTTGATCGATCCTATCGATTGATCCATCTCTCTTTGAAGACCGAACAGAAGGAAAGCTATCTGTCTGCCTGCTGCCAGGCGCAGGGCAACGAGTGAGGGCGTCATGGAAGTGATCAAGATCTCTCCCCGCGGCTACTGCTATGGCGTCGTAGACGCTTTGCAGATTGCACGTCGGGCCGCCAAAGATCCAACCCTGCCCCGTCCGATCCATATCATTGGTCAGATCGTTCACAACCGTCATGCTATTGAAGAGTTAACCGCGCTGGGTATCATCACCCTAGATGGACCGAATCGTGCGGCGATCCTTGAACAGGTGAAGGAGGGGACAGTAATCTTTACCGCACACGGCGTCTCGCCGCTGGTCAAAGAGCGAGCGCGTGAGCGAGGCCTCTATTGTATCGATGCCACCTGTCCCGACGTGACTAAGACTCATGAGCTGGTGCGTGAGCTAGTGGCAGAAGGGTACTACATTCTCTACATTGGTAAGAAAGGGCATCCTGAGCCTGAAGGGGTTATGGGTGAGGTCCCAGGCCACATCAGCCTCATCGAAAATGAGGCTGATGTGGATGCGCTGCAGCTTACGCCCGAACAAGAAAAGAAACTAGCTATCTCGACACAAACCACACTCTCACAGTGGGACACGCAACGTATTGTCAACTATATCAAAGCCCGTTATCCCCATGTCAAAGTCTACATCGACATTTGCGCTGCCACCCAGTTGAGGCAAGAAGCGGTGGTACACCAGGCCAAGGGGGCCGACCTGACCATCGTAGTAGGTGACCCTCGTAGCAACAATACCAATCGTCTGGTTCAGGTCTCGGAAGAGCTGGCCGGTGTGCCTGCTGTACGCATTGAGGATCTCTCGGAGCTGAAACTAGAATGGCTTAAGGGCAAGAAGCGCGTAGCAGTGACGGCTGGCGCCTCTACACCTAGCCAGATTACACGCGAAGTAATTCGCTTTCTGGAGCAATACGAACCAGAAGCGTAACAACAGCGAAGCAACCGCCAACCAATCAGACAGGCAAGGGAACGCACAGTAGAACCAGACTGACTATCCCTATCCCAGTCCTCGCACCGGCGCTGGTCCGCTGGCCTTTCCCCAGCTTGTCGCCCCTGAGTTGCTGGGCTGGCTATTAGCTGAGGAAGCAGATGGCTCAAGACCAGGCTAAGGCTTTGACAGCCTGGCCTGGCTTGGCCAGGGGGCGAGCCAGTGCAGGGCTGGCCTACTTAGGGTCAAGCTGAGAGTCAGCGTCTTCTTCCTCTCTCCCTCGGCCTGCCCCTGGCGCCCTCACTGCGGGCCAAGCAGCGTATGGCGGATCAGCATAAGATGAGTGAGAGGACCAAGACCGCCGGGCACCGGTGTCAGGAATGAGGCCACGCGGGCCACGCTCTCACTGTCAACATCGCCGACCACCTTTCCATCAACCGTCGTAATACCGGCATCCAGCACCACGGCCCCTGGCTTGACCATCTCGCCAGTAATCAGGCCGGGCCTGCCAGTGCTCACTACCAGGATATCCGCACTGCGCGTGATCTCAGGCAGATCGCGCGTCTGAGAATGACAGATTGTGACCGTGGCATCCTCGCGCATCAGAGCCAGAGCAATCGGCTTACCTCCAACATTGCTGCGTCCGACAATGACCGCGTGCTGCCCGGCCACACGGATGCCAGCCTCACGCAGCACTGTCAGCACCACATCGGCGGTCGAAGGGATAAAGCTGGGAAAGCCAAGCAGGAGATTACCGGCATTGCGCGGTCCCAGACCGTCGACATCCTTTTCTGGCTTCAGCACTTCGGTCACCACGCGCTGGCGAATATGCTCCGGCAGTGGCAGCAGCAAGACAATCCCGTCAGTCGTGGGGGCCTCACTTAGCATCGCTACCTCGGAGCGAATCTCCTCCTCGTCCACCTCGTATGGATAGGCCAGCGTTACGCAGCTCAGACCAAGGCGACGACAGGAGCGCACAAGCTGGCGACTGTATACCTCAGCCGCGGGATCACGTCCTATGAGAATCTGCGCCAGGCGCGCCGAGCGACGGTGCTGCTTGCGAAACTCGGCAGCCTCCTGCTGTAGCTCAGCCAGCATGCGTTCCACCAGCGGGCGACTGTCGAAGATCGTTGCGGACATCAAGAAGCCTCCTTCCTCCACAGGCAAAGTCTCCTGGCGTCCATCATACCATAGCCGAGCAGGTCATGGAGCGCCATTCTGCCCCTATGATCACAGGCGCAGGGCAGAATGGCCGGCAAGTCAAGGAGAAGTCAGGCGAAGAAAAGTAGGAAAGCACTGTCAACTGTGCGCTGGCCGCGGCTCGGTGCGTTGCAACAGGAGCAGCAGAAGGATGCCAAGCGGTGCCAGCTCCAGGAAGCCCACGCCGGCGATAATACCTAGACGGCCCGCAATCAGTCCCACTAGACTGGGCAAAACGACGGAAAAGGGAGTGCCCAGACTCAGTAAGGCTCGCCCTGTGCCCGAGCGACCCGGTAGACGCTCATAGATTTGAGCGCGAGCCAACGGAAACCACCCGATCGAGCTGGCCCCGACAAGACAGAGCAGAAACCCCACCAACCAGAGCGAGCGCGTGAGCAAGAGAGCCGTCATAGCGCCCAAGGCTACCAGTGCAGAACCAGCCAAGAGCTGGCGCACGCTCAGCCCTAACGCTAGCAGCAACTCGCAAACCACGAGGCCAGCAAAGCCAGAGGCACTCTCAAATGTAATGAGGCTTTCCACCACATCATCGGCCAGATGAAGGACATCTTGAAGATAGAGAGAAACAAATGAACGATAGACCTCGTCGAGCATAACCGGCAAGGTGGCGATTACCACCCAGCCGAGCATGAAGGGATTGCGCAGCGCGGCTATAAAGCCTTCCACAAGCAAGCCTAGACGTGAACGCCTCCCCTCGGCGCGCTCCACTTGCGGAAAACGCAGAACGCAGGTCCCTAGAGCCACGACCAGCCAGATGGCCGCGGCCAGCCAGCAGAGACTTGCCCAGCCTAGAGCCAGCAGGGCAATAATGGTCACAGTCAACGGCGTCAGGAAATCGCCCAGATTGCCAATGAAGGCCAGGCGCAGCATTGTGCGCGTGCTCCGATGAGGATTCTCATCGATGAGCGAGGACTGAGCCGCCCCCAAGGCGATATCATTGGAGGGATAAAGCAAAGCAAAGGCGAGCAGGATCACCGCGAACGAGTGAGCCAAGCCAGCCAACACGAACGAGCCGGAGAGCACCAGCAGCCCGCCGATAACCCAAATCTTTTTCGTCCTCCCCAGGTCGCTAAGCACATTGCTCAAAGGCTCCAACACCATCGACATAACTGCACCAAGCGTGAAGAGCAGCCCGATCTGTGTATAGCTCATGGGAACCTGATGGCGCAACAGGGGCAAACCGATCGTGGGGATACCCGAGAGCATCTCCTCCAGCAGGGTGATGCTAAACAGAGTGAGCCGCAGAGGAGAGAGGGAGAAACGGCCAGGCAAGGCCCGCGAAAAGAGCATGGAGCCTCCTTTCGTCTCTGGTCAGCTACCTACACGCGGCCTAAATCGGTTGCTCAACAGAGGCATGGCCATCGTGGACGCGGCCCGCGTAGGGGCGCTGGCCATCTAACCTTACTGCCGGCCCGAGCCATCATGCCGGCTGGGCGGCTAATGTGTCTAGAATTTTCTTGCTACCATTTATTATAGCTAAACATTCAAATATACTCAATGCACATAGCAAGCGAGCAGTATTATAGAGATATCTTGTGCAACAAGATATCTCTGAGAGCTGGGGGAGGAAGGGGAG
>NZ_JADGHT010000156.1 GCF_019683755.1 Thermogemmatispora sp.
ATAATTCGGCGGCAGCGTCAGTTGTTTATAAGAGACAGGTGTCGGGCTGGGCGTTGTCACCGCTGCCGTGGCTGAGGAGGCCGTTGGCGCTAGTGCCGGAGCTGGATTGATGGTAAAGGAGACACTGGCGCTCAGGGTAGGGGGTGAGCCGCTACCAACGCTGGCCTTGATTTGAGCTGGGCCTACCAGCCCGGTCGGAATGACAATGGTGCGCGTAAAGTTCCCCTGGCTATCGCTTGTGACGTTGCCTAAATTGATACTTGTATTGCCAGCTTGCAAAACCAATGTGATCAGCGTGCCTCCAGGCAGAAAGTTGCTGCCGATGATGGTAGCCGTCTGGCCCGCTGTGACTTTCGCAGGACTGATGCTCAAAGCTGGCGAGGCGCTGGAGAGCAGGGTATAGCTGCCTGCCGATGTCGGAGTGGCCCCGATCAGCGCACAGATTTTATAAGTGCCCGCAGCCAGGTTGCCCGGCAGAACCAGCCAGCCGCTGAAGCTGCCGCTCTGGACCGTGCCGGGCTGGCTGTTGTTCGCTGGCGTATAGCCTAGCAAGCAATCCTGCTGGCTGTAGCCAAGCAGTACCTGGCTCCCATCACTCAGCTGTGTCCAGCCTGAGCCACTAACCGTAATCACTGTTCCTGCTGGCCCCGAGCTGGGGCTAATGCTCAGCGTTCCGCTCTCTCTGCTCGCGGCCTGAGCGATATTGTGGCTGCTTATAGCAACCAGCAGCCAGGCTGTCAACAGCCCTAGAAGGAAGGAAGCCAGGCCGATCTTGAGGCCGCTGCGAAGATAACGCAGTCTACGCCGCCTTCGGCGCGCCGGGCGCTGTTCACAGAGCTGCTGACTGGTAGCGCGCAAGGCTACGACTGTCTCTCTTGGGTACGCCATTCTGCTGTGAAAATAGCTCCCGCATGCGGGAGCCTGACCGCTATGATGTGCGGTGATTGTGTATAAATCCATCCTTATTCAGTGTAAGGATGCATTTCCCTATGTGTCAAGAAAGCACGCAGAGGCCCTTGCCAGAAAGGCTATGCCTCGACCAGCTCTATGGCCACCTCATAACTGAGGCCGCCTGATAAGCCGCTAGAGAGAGGAACCTGCTGGCTATACAGATCGCAAATGCTTTCAGCATAGTAATCAAAGTGCACGGCAATGGGGGGTCCGCCGGTTGGCTCAGTGAAGAGAAGCGTGCGCCCAGTCGAGGAGAGGTAGCTTATACGCAGAGCATTGCGATAATCCTGGCCGCTGAGGCCTGTGGGGTGACCATCGTAGCCAACGAGGTCATTGAGGCAGAGGATCGTCATACTCCAAGTTCGGCGGCCTGGACCCAGGTCAACGTAAGCCTCGCCGCCATCGGCGCGTACGGTAGCTCGACGGATGCGCGGCTGCATCATGCGATAGCTACCTGGTTTCACGAAGTAGCCGGCCCCATCCAGGATAATTTCACAATCGACGCCAATGGTAGGCATAGAGACTAATCCTCCTCATTGCTGGAGCTGGCAGCGGAGTGGGCCGTAGGAGAAGGCCGCTCTTTCTCGATGATGCGGCTGGTCTGCCTGCAGTAGCCGCTCTGGTCATGGATACTGACCAGCTCGCCATCGATGGTAATGTGGAGACCACGCTGCTGCAGGGCCAGGCGGATCGTGTCGATGATCTGGCTCAGGCGTAAATTCTCTTTTTCCAGGGTCGCCAAGCGATCCTTGAGCGCATCAATTTCATGCTGCATGACGCTGATGACACGCGCCTTGACCTCATCGGCGGTGCGAGCAAAGCCGTGATGGTAGGCGGCGAAGGCCCCAGTGATCAGCGCCAGCGTAATAAGCACATTGGTTAAATTCAGCAGCTCTTGCATAGGCTGTACAGCTCCTTCCTATGAGGTCGTTCGGCCAGGCGCTCTCTGGCTAGCTAGCTAGAGCCGTGCCCAACGGACTGGGATATCGCCCCAGTGGACGCGGGCCGCGCTGGCAAAGTCGCGCTGATTGCGGATCTCCTGCAGGCGTGTCTCAAACTGGACCCGGCGAGCGGCGATAGCCTGCTGCCAGGCCCGGGGAATGGAGGTGTCGTCTAGCTGGTCATGTAATTCCCCATCCTGGAAGCTGAAGTTATCATTCGTCGGCACCTGGTAGGCTTCCATTGCATAGAGGCTAGCCCCCAGGACAATCAGATCGCGGTGGACTTCAGGAATGGTGGTGCCATTGGCATCGAGTTGGTGCTTAGTAGCATAGAAGATGCGCATGACCAGTGTGTCATCGCGTGGCAGTTCTGCACTGGAGAGCTTAAGGGTGAAGCTCGGTATCTGTGAGAAAGGCTGGCCCTGGCCTCCCGCTGCCAGGGCGGAGCTGCTCTCGAAAAGGTTAGAATACTCAGCGAAATCGCGCTCCTGGGGAGGCCAGAGCATGATGCCGCTGGTATTGACACTGGGGGCGTGTGGTCGACCTTCCAGAGCGCTATCGGCCAGGGTATCCAGGTAGCTGCTACTGCTGTTATCCGCCAGGGTAGTCAACAGCAGCAGCGTGCTCCCGCCAGCCTGGGTGCGGTAAAGATTGCGCCCGATGATGTTGTGCAAAGGACTACTGCTAGAAGTCGACGGTGTCGGTCCAAGGGGAATATTGCTCAGCATAACACTGCCATTGTTCGCCGTGGTGACACGTGTGACTGGCGAAGGGGTGGTCTCCCCGCCCTCGCTGAGGAAGGTGACAGCATACTGATAGAGACCAGCGCTCAACAAGCCGCCGCTGCCCGCGATAGCGCTCATACCGCCCGGCGGTGGCTGGAAGGCGCTGCCGTAGGCCTGCAGTGGGTAGATGATGCGTTCAATCCACCAGACTGGATAACCTGGATTCCAAGGCTGGGGATACGGATAGGTCCGCTGGTAGGGGCGCGTATTCATATCGCAGTAGCTCATGTTAGGACAATACTCGCTGTAGCGAATAACGGCCTTATCGATTGCGCGCAAAAGATCGCTATCCGACCAGCGCTGATTAGGACCAGCCGGGTCGGAGAGGTCAAGGCGCAGAGCGTTCAGAATCTCCGAGAGGTTCATCTGAGTAGGCAGCCCCCTTTCTGTTCCGGGGATGAGTGTCTCGCGACGTCGGACGAGGAGGAGCCTTGCTCGGGAGGGTGCACCCTGGCTTGGCCTGGCTCCTCCTCGTTGCCACGGGTGGGGAGCAGATGGACTAGCTAACGTAGCCGCAGGTGATCAGTGTGACCGTGCAAGTGGCGCCCACAGCCCGTATGTCGATCTGCCCATTCCTATCGAGAGGAAGCAGCGCCTGACCCTGCCAGCGCGCACTGGTAGAGAGTAGGTCTCCGCAGGTAACCGTCTGGGCGAGGTTGCCGCCATGAGGAGCGATATCCAGGTGAGCCGGCTGGCCGCTGGCGGTAAAGGAGATCTTGGCTAGGGCGGCCAGGGCACCAGCCGGGATGCCGCTATTGCCTCCAGTGAGCGTAAAGGTAGTAGTGGCTCCGTTGTTGATCACGACATTGTTGAGCTGTAACGCACCGCTTAGCACAGTCAGACGACCTGGCGGCGGCATGGGCAGACCGCTGAGACCGTTGGCATAGGTGGCGATGACCACGGCATCTTGAGGGTTGTGCTCATCGAAGAAGAGCACAGCGCACAAGGCTCCCGTAAGGCCACTGCTTCCATCAAGACTATTGGCGACTGGAACGCCCTGCAGTATGTGAGACGTTGCCTCGAAGAGCAGGACTGAAGCCTGATAGGTGCTTGGGTTGAACGCCTGGATCAGGCCACGCCTGATAGTGATTCCCATCTTTATTTAGTCTACCTCCTTGCAGGAACGCTGTAGAAACGGCTAGGCATCGTTTGCGCCCTGTCCAGGCTGCGGCGTTGCGTCGGTGCCGCCGCAGGTGTGGAAGCTAGCCGCCGTATAGCTTGTACCGAGCAAGGCGTTAAGGGCCGCGGCAATGTTAGCAAAAGTCTGGCTGCCCGAGGGGTCGACACGGCAAAAGATGCCATCTTGAGGGAGCACCGCATCGCTCGTCGTCTGAAAAATGCACATGGTACGCGGGTTAAAGTAACTACCCGCCGGCACTGTGCTTCCACCAGTGTAGCGTCCGTAGGAAAATTCAAGGAGATCCATCATAGTGAGCCTTTGCTCCTTTCTTCTCTGGGGTGCTGCACTTGCGGTGACCGGCGCTGAGGTAGCGCCGAAACTCCCCTAGACTTCAAGCCATTTCAGCATGGCGGCCCAGCTATTGCTACTTGTGGCCACGTAGATGGCCAGACCGCTGCCCGGAGGTAGAATGATCAGGGTACCGTTGCTGAGGAAATCGATAGTAGTGTTAGAGACGAGCAGTAGCGTATCGAGCTGGTTGCCCAGTGGCGTGAGGTTGCTGTTACTCATGCTCACACTGGCAATGCTGGCGGGGCCGCCAGCTTTGAGATTGAGCGGTGTGAGAACAGTGCCAAGGGCCGGGTCACTGCTCGTCAGGTTGAGCTGATGCCAGCTTGAGGCGGCCTCTGCCACGCGTGCTGAGAAAACCAGCAGGGTCTTGCCAGAGCTGCTTGGGTTAAACAGGCTGAGACCCGTGGTAGCGGTAGCTGTGCTTGTCTGTTTACCAGTAGTGACGCTGTAGCCCAAACCGTTGCTCAGCCATTCATTGAACTGTTGACGCACAAAAATGGGATTGCTGACACTGGGGGCGGCCCCATTCCACTGAGCAATATTGACCTGGGTACGTCCGGCGCTGTCGAGTAGGACGGGAGTATCACCGGCGCTGCTGCTCTTGCCGTAGTTAGAGACGCGCAACTCATTGCTGCTGTCCAGTCCTGGTGCGATGCCGCCGATCTGGGCGACATTGATGGCCTGATTAGGCACCAGTTGCAGGCGCCCGCTGCTGTCGATGGCCAGCAGATTGCTGCTGCTACCGTCGGCCAGCCTGACTTGTCCGATGAGGTTGCTTCCTGCCGGGAGCGCTGGCAGACTGTTGACGCTGACAATCTGGCGCCCGGCGCTGTCGAGGAGGACAGGTGTATCGCCGGGGGTGCTGCTCTTGCCATAGAGGCTGACGCCGAGGCGGTTGGCCCCTGCTCCGTCGGCCTGGGGGACAAGACCATTGAGCTGGTTCAGGTTCACATTCTGCTCAGCAGCGGCACTGAGGGTAGCAGTGGTTTTAAGGTTCCCCTGGGCGTCGACCTGGAGCGCCTGGCCCAGCCCAGCAGGGTTCAAGCCGCCAATCAGTAGCGAGCCGTCGCCATTGAGGTAGCCTGACATGTGTGCTGCCTCCTTGAAAGCTAGATGCCGCGATAGAGGCCGCGGTAATCAACTACAGCGCCGCCATACTCATGGCGTATCTTGTACGAAATGACATCCTGAGTAAAGTTCAGTCCATAGAGAGGCTGGTCTTGGATAAAGAGCACAGGATTAACCTGGCCGCCCACGAAGCCGATTTCGATAGTATCGACCTCGCGTGGGTCGGCTACAAGGAACCACTGCGTTGGGCTGGTGAGCTGAGGCGAGACGATGGGGGTGACATAGCCCATCATGGGGTTGATGTCGTTGTTCGGTGAGCCGGGGATGCCAGCAGAGCGTGTTGCAATCATGGCGGTCCATTCTAGCTCGGGAGGAACGACCAGGTAGCGCGGGCGCAGCCCGATCCGCTTGCCGGCAAAGTTGGTCTGTTCTCGCATAGCGGTGACCCCTGCCTGCATGGCCGCGGTTGAGAGGGCGGCGTTGCCTAGATTGTTGTGCGGGTTACCTGTCGTAAAAAGGGGTGAGCCGTCGTAGATGGTGGGGTTGCCCGAGAGGAAGCCGTAGACGAATTCGGCCAGGGTGTAGGCGGCAGCAACGGCCAGCTTGGTAGGAATCTGGCGAATGGCCATCAAGTCGTCGTTGATGATGGTTTCGCGCGAGATGGTGACCAGGTTGCCGCGCTTCATGGGAACATAGGTGGCGGCGGTGTCGGTCAGGCTAAGTCTGGTGTAGGCGGCATCTTCGGCCACAGTTGAGAGACTGCCGAAGGCACCAAGACGTACGCGTGTCTGTTGCTTAAAGTCTTTAATAGGTACAATGGTACAGAATTTCTGCCACTCTGCTGGCCAGGCCTGATAATCTTTGAGAAGTCGCTTATTCATGGAAGTGCCTAACAGGTAGCTGAAAGAGGCGGTAGTGAGGTCCCCTTCGCTGATGCGCAGCAACGGGGCATGCTCTCCGATGCGGATCTGGCCGAGCAGGCTGCGCTCAGAGAAGCCGCTGACACTTGGATCGCCTGTAACGCGGGCATAGGCTTCGCGGATGCTGGTGAAGCCGCGGATATTGCCGAGGCGGCTGGTATCGATCTCCAGGTCGAACATGCGGTCAAAGGCGGCCTGGATTTTTTCGGCCTCGGTAATCTGCTCGCCGATCTCGGGACGGGCGTAGCCGTGGTCGCGCACGAGGCCGGCGGTGACCAGCTCGGCGAGGATCTGGCGCTGTTCGGCGATGGCCTCGTCCAGTTCGGCGACCTCGAAGATGCGTCCTTCATAGCGGTGGCGCAGGTGCTGCTTGATGACTTCGGGTAGGCGAACTTCCTGCAGGCGTCGCTCTAGGGTTAGGCGGGCACGTTCAAGGTGAAGTTCTTGCAAGAGAGGATCATGGGTAGAGGTAGCTTCCGCTTGCTCACAGATTGGGCTGGACAGGTTGAGCTGGCCGGGAAGCTGGCTATTCTGAGGATCGTTGATCGGATTCAGGCTGTTGGGGGACGTATGAGAGTTGGCAGCGCTCATGTGGAAACCTCGCTGGAGAGTAGTAGCTGACGCTGTTACCCAAGGGATGGCGGCCTGTGGGGGAGTACGGTCGGAGAGGATGCGGCGAATGCCGCCGCCGGCACTGGGACGGGTCACGATATCGCAGGAGTTGAGGGCGCTGACGCTGATGACTTCGCGCAGCGGACGGCTGCCGTCCTGGCTCTCGCGCAGTTGCCAGGTGCCGTAGATGTCAATCGAGAGGCCGATCAGATCTGGTTGGCCCAGGGTCCAGGCCTCGCGGATCAGGCGCCAGAGCCAATCGGCGGATTCCAGGATGTGCAGAGTAGCATCGACACGCCCAGGCTCGTCGGTGGTGGGTGGCACGTAGCGCGGGGCACGGTAGAAGCCCACGATGTCGCGCACGGAGCGAGCCCGACTCTCGCTATCGTTGCGAGCGTGATCGACGTAAGCGTGCGCGTTATCGAGGAGGTCTGCAAGACGTTGTAGGATAGCCTCGCTGTAGTAGTAACCATTGAGACTGGCCCCGCCGCGGATGGCGGTCACCAGCAGGTCACGACGGCTATCCTGCTGACGGAAATCCTGCTCCTCGCGAATAAAGCCATTGATGCGGATAGGGCCTTGCTCCAGCGCGGCGGCTAAGCCGACTTCCTCGTCCGTTGGGAAGCAGATTGGCTCTGCAGAAGGGTCCGGCTGTTGGCGTTCAGTAGACATCGGGTCCCTCCTGCTCGGGCGAAAGCCCTCTCTCTGCTGAAAGCAATGCCTGCAGCAGTGGGGCGAGGTGCCGCAGGCGGTGTGTCATGTTATCCTGAGTAGTGCGTATCTCGTTGTAGAGCAAGCCCGATGGCAGTGACTGCGCGTCGGGGCTACTCGCGGCGAGAGCAGCGATATCGGGTGCCGGCGTAGTGGGCACTTCGCCGAGGATGGGGGTCGCACTGACCTGCCCAAGGGCGTGCTCGTTCGGAGGAAGGCGTAGCAGACCGGAAGGAAGAATTGGCGCAAGCAGATCGTCCAGTGGTGGGTCAGGGCGTTCAGGGAGAGGGTGCACTAGCGGGCATAGCTCTTGCGGGACGGGGGCTGGCTGTAACAGGGTTGGCCTGGGAGGATCTGGCTGCTCTGAGTCGGGGAAGGTTAGAGCGGGCAGGCCAGGCTCATCAGGTGAAAGCGAGGGAAAGGTAAAATCGGGGGACTGATCAGCGGCCATGGTGGACCTCCTGACGGTATTGGGAGAGTAGGCGGAACGGCTTGGCCTGCTCGTAGGGCAAAGCGGGCATGAAGGCGACCGCATTGCCAAGCAAGCCAGTGCTCGCAGAAGAGCAATCAGCGATGCAGCCGCGAAGATAGGGTGAGTGCCGCTGTGCAGGCACATTTTGCAAGAAAGGACAGATCATAGGTGGGCGCAAGAGGGCACACTCACCGCTGCCTTGCCGGAACGTGAGGGGGCACGCCGGAGGCCGTTTCGTGGTTGCATCGTGCGGCGGCAAGCAAGAAGAGCTTACCGCTTGACAAGTATAGCAGAGGCCTGGTTAGAAGTCAAGTTTTGGCTGCGCTAGCGACTTACTTGCCCTCCGCCTGCTAAGCTAGAATAAGTGCCGCTCAAGTCTCCTCCTTGACAGGTTGCTTGCCATAGCCTATACTTGGCTTAGCTGGCAGTTTGCCATCTGCCACATCCTCGCCTATCGCGCACGGCTTGGGAGACCGCGGGGCTTGCGTCCCCTGGCCGTGCCGCATCTTGCTTGGTCGTTCGCTCCGCTCACAGCTTATGCGTGGCCCTGCGACCCTGGTCACCTGAGCGGTCACTGCCGCTATCCAAACCGTGACTGCCTCTTCTGCTACATCTTCTCAAGTGGAGGCTTGCATGCCCTTATCATTTCCCTTCCTTAGCTGGCTTTCCCATCGTCACCGTTTAGCACCAGCTCTGGTCGGCCCTCGTCCCGAGGCTGCTGCTAGTGAAGCGCCGTCCCTTGACCACATCAGTGAGCAAGTTAGTCCGACTGCCTTCGCCGCTGGCCCTGTGCAAGAAGACTGGTACTGGGGGCGTTGGGCCATGGGGGGAGAAGAAGACTACTTCTGGCGGCGCCTTTCCGACAACTGGTATCAAAAGGACCCCTTGCCCACCACCTACCTCGAGTTGCACAACCAATGTTACGAAGCCTACAACGCCAATCCTCTGGCCTTTGCCATCATCGAAATCACCACCAGCTTCGTCATGGGCAAAGGCGTCACAATCGCCGCACGTGATCCGCGGGTCCAATCTGTCCTGCTTGACTTCTGGTATGATCCTGAGAACCACATGGAGACGCGGGTCTACTCCTTGTGCACGGAACTGGCTCTGTACGGGGAACAATTCATCCGTTTCTTTGTTAATCCTTACGATGGACGGGTCACCATTCGTCAGATAGATCCCTCGCTGATTGATCAGATCGAGACTGACCCTGAAGACATCGAAAAGCCTCTGCGCTTTCATCGGCGTCCCATTGGGCCGGCGCTTTGCCTGTTCGACGAGTTCAGCCAAACGCCCTTTCCCTCTCCTTCCGCCGAGACCGCAGCGGACCCATCAGCGGCCTCTCTTGACGGGCAATGGTTCAAGGCCGGTGAGGAAGTGATCCAGTTCGCCATTAATAAGGTCTCCAGCGCCAAGCGCGGCAAAAGCGATCTAGCTACCCTGCTACCCTGGCTGCGTCGTTACAAGGACTGGCTGACCGACCGTGTGCGCATCAACAAGTACAAGGGAGCCTTCTTGTGGGATGTACGCCTGCAGGGAGCTGATCGCAAGACCATTGAGCGCAAGAAGATGGAATATAGTTATCCGCCGGAGCCGGGTAGCGTGATCATCCATAACGAGGCCGAGACCTGGTCAGCTATCAAGCCCGAGATCAACGCCGGCGAGGCTGCTGAAGATGGGCGAGCCATCAAGCTGATGATCGCCGTTGGCGCTCAACTGCCGGAGCATTATCTGGCTGACGGCAGCTACGGCAATCGGGCCACCGCTGCTGAAATGGGCCTGCCAACCCTGCTCAAATTCCAGCGCCGGCAATACGTCATGCGTGCCATGCTGCGCAGCATTCTCGACCGCGTCCTCCAAGAGGCCTGCCGTGCCGGCAGGTTGTCCCCAGAGGTTGACAGGCACTATGACATCATCTTTCCCGAAATTGAGGTGACCAATCATGCGACCCTGGCCAGCGCCGTGCAGATGCTGGTCTCGGCCCTCAGTGCCGCGAAAGGCCAGGGGTGGATCAGCGACGAAACGGCTATGCGCCTCATCTTCCAGTTCGCCGGTGAGGAAATCGATGTTCATGAGGAGCGAAAGCGCATCAGCCAGCAGAGCGACCAGCCTAAGCCGTGAAGCCTCCCATCTGTCGTCAGACCTCCTTTGCGCTCTCCTCTCAATGGCTGTGAAGCTACCAATCAAAAAGAGGCGCTAGCCATGTCTCACCCTCTCCCTAGGCGGCGGCCTCTGCCTGGCCATAGCCACCTGCAGCGGGCCTTGTCACCCACGCTCTCCAGCTCATCGACTCATGGTATCCCCTCGTGTGCCAGCCGTCGGGGCTTGTCCCTTCATGCTCGCCATCAGGGTCATCCTCTCGCACGCCATCATGAGAACCTCGATCTCTTCAATAGATCGGAGTGAACGAGTGGAAAATGGAATTATTCTCTAACTATTATAAATTTCATGAGAATAGCGTATTATTCTGTGATTCCTCCTGGAGGCCGGATCTTTGACACTTGCATTGAAACGTCCTGCAGGCTGACCGGGTTCGCCCGGCCTGCTCAGATA
>NZ_JADGHT010000157.1 GCF_019683755.1 Thermogemmatispora sp.
ATAGTAAGGTATGTATGGCCAATATTGCAGCATGTCGCTGCAATGTCTCTAAAACAGCTATATTGTTCAAATATTGTTAAAGATATATTTAAATGATAAAGAGCATCTCTTGGATTACCGATGGTAATTGCGATAGATCCTAATAATCGATGTGTTAAAGCTATGTCCACCTGGTCGCCCATAAGGCTAGAGTTAATGTTAGTCCCTCTGAGAGGCTTATCTAGGGGAAGCCGAATAACCGGGTGCTCTAGTTTCTGTCGAAATAGGTCTAAGGCATGGTTTGCTGCTTGAATAGCAAGCTGATAATTCCCCATTTGCCAGGCTATGTAGCTCTGCTGGCGATAAATACTAGCCCAGGCGGGGCTTTTCTCAACGTGAGCTTCGCGGAGAATCTGCGCACTTCGCTCACAGCAGCGAGCAGCCGCCCCCGTATCGCTAGCATCATACCAAGTCCAGCCGATCTCGACCCAGATCATGGCCTGATACTGCGCCTCATAGAGGGCCTCCTCAGGCGTTGCCGGCTGGCGCTGATAGTTGCGTACCTCTAGCAGGCGCTCATAAAAGTGGCGGGCCTCCTCCGACTTGCCCTGCACACGCAGCGAATAGGCCAACAACTCATAGAGATCCGCCAGATGCAGACGCTCCTCCTGACTCCAGGCCGCCAGCGGACGCCCCTGAGCCTCCTGCAGATACTGGATCGCCAGGCGATAATAGTACTCGGCCTCCCCATAGGACGACAAGGCATAGGCATGATCACCCGCCAACTCCGCATAGCGCGTGATCACCGCCGCCTCGCCACCACCCTTCACCAGATGCTGCGTAATCGTCGCCGCGCCCTCGGCCTCACGTCCCGCATACTTGCGCTCCAACACCTGCGCCGCCCGCCGATGCAAGCTCGCCCGTCGCGCCCCCGACAGACGCTGATAAAGATGCAACCCGAGGAGCGGATGCCAGAAATGATAACTAATACGCGTGCCCGCCCCTTCCTCGACAAGAACTCCCTCACGCAGGGCCTCCTCCAACAAATCGAGCAACCTTGCTTCATCGATGGCGCTACCACCCAATTGCTCTAGCTGCAGCACCTCACCAAACTCAAAGGCCCCCTCCAGAATCGAAGCATTACTCAAGAGTCGCTGGCAAGCCGGACTCAGGCGGCGCAGACGCAGATCGAGCACTGCCGCGATCGTCTCCGGCAACGGCATCGCCCGCGCTAACTCCTGCTCGCGTCCCTTCCCCCGTGTCTCCGTCAGCAACTGCTGCACCGTCTCTGGACTCACCCCTGCCAGCGTCCGCGCCAGCTCCTCGGCGAAGAACGGGTTACCTCCCGCCTGCTTCTGAATATAGTGCACCAACGGCTCTGGCAGATGCGCCACCAGTGAAGCAATCTGCTCCTCGCTCAGCGGCTTAACCTCCAGACGCAGAGCTACCTGCTCACGTTGCAAGTGAGGCAGCAAGGTTCGCAACGGGTGATCCTCCGGCAGCTCCGTATCACGGTAAGTGGCAATAATCATCATGGCCCGCTGTTGCAAGTGACGCACCAGATAAGCCAGCAGCTCGCAGCTACTAGGGTCGGCCCAATGAATGTCATCCAGCACGATCAACAGAGGAGTACGCTCGCTAATCATTGTCAACAAATCAAGCGTTGCCTCCCAAAGACGGCGCTGTTCATCCTCGGGCGAAAGGGGATTCGCAAACTCGACATGGGGCAAAGCGTTCAACTCGGGGAGGAGAATACTGAGAGGCTGGTAAAGCAAGGGACGATGACTAATCTCCTGGATTTGCCAGAAACCACGGCTCTGAGCATTACGCAGCACCTCTGTCCAGGGACGATACGGCACATTACTTTCTTGCGCATAGACCCGGCTCCAGGCGATGGCCCAACCACGTTGTTGAGCCTCACGTCCCACCTCCTCCGCCAGACGGGTCTTCCCAATGCCCGCCTCGCCTGCCAACAACACACACTGCGGTTGGCGAGGCTGATCGAACGGTGAAAGGAGCGCGCGCCGACGATTCCCCAGACGGACGCGACGCTGCTGCTCACAAGTCTGCATCACCGTGCGTAGCGTCTCCAACTCCTCCTTACGGCCCACCAGAGGACTCTGGTGCTGACGACCGACCTGCACCTGTGAGCGCCCATCACGTCCCTCCTGGCCACGCCCTTCCACCTCCAAGAGCGATGTCAGAGGCACCGGCGGAAGCCCCCTGACATTGACCGAGCCGCGACGCACCTCCTCATAGAGCCGACGCGTCTCGACCAACGGCTCAATATCATGCGTTCGCCGCAGCGCCTCCACCAGACGATGATAGACACGCATCGCTTCCGCCCGGCGGCCCAGCGCTGTCAGAGCGATGATCAAGCGCTGCACAGCGGCCTCATTCGTATCGTCAGCGGCTAACAAGCGATCCATAGGCTCAATCACAGCGGCGTAAGCCTCACGGGCCAAGCGCAGATCAGCCAGCTCCAGCAATGCCCCCATCCAATGGCGGCGCAGCATATCACGGCGCGTCACCACCCAGGGGACATCTGCCATCTCGGGGAGAAGATCATTCGCATAGAGAGCCACCGCCTCCTCAAGCAGATGCTCCCGCTCAGCAGGCGTGCGCTGCTCCTCCCTGGCCTGCATCAAGAGCAACTCGAAGGCATCGCTATCCGTCCAAATCTCATGCTGGTCAGCCAACGCCAGCCCCTCATGTTCAGTGCGGAGCAAGTGCGAAATCGAAGCGCGCGGCAGCGATGGCTCCAAAATCCGACGCAGCGAATATACTGTACGGTCAAGCCGGGCCGCTGCCGTCTCAGGATCAAGACCTGGCCAGAGCGCCTCCATAATCTGCTCGCGACCCAACTTGCGCCCCGGGCTAAGCAGCAGAAGAGCCAGGAGCTGGCGCTGACGTTGATGATGCCAGCGAGCATCTTCGACCGTCTGCCAGTTGCGCCCCACACGGCGCTCAAGCTCAAAGCGGCCTAGCATAGAGACACGGAGCACCGAAGGATCATCATCGCGGGCGGGACGTCCAGCAATCCACGTCTGGATCTGCTCAGGCTGGACATCGGGCGGCAACGCCTTCCCAATGTAGGTGCGCGTCGTGCGCCCATTCACGGTCTTGTAGGCATACCAGTAGGGGCCATGTCCAATGCCCATATTGCATTTGCGGCAGCGCGGCTTACCACAGAAGCTGATTTGTTGATGGTAGGTCACTTTTGTGCTCATGTGCTGATCCCCTGACAGTGGTTCCTACCTGCCTCTGGCATGCACTTCACTGGAGATAGAAATAGGCTGAGCTGCACTATAGGAGCCTGGAGGACCTTTGGCTAACTTCCCTCATTATACCTTATACCCCATCGTGCGCAAGCTGGCAGTTGAAGCGGGTGAAAAGGATTGCGCACCTTTCTCGCTGTCTTCCTGTCTCAACGTTAGCGCCTGGCCAGCCTGCAGAGTGCAAGGCACTAACGCCTGCCTGGGCTTTCAGCCAGCGCACTTGCAGCCGGAAGCGAGCAACAGACCAGGCAATCTGGCGAAATCGGCATCAGAAGGCTAATCCAGTCAGCCAACCAACCCACTGCAGTAAAGTCGGGCACACCAGCGCTTTGCCACCATCATTCGCCGGCCAGATCTGCGCTCTTTACATAAGACTGGTATAAGACAGCGCCATAAGTCTCCCCTGTGAAGACTGGCCTGCTCTACACCCGCGACCAGCTAGCTACCCATCAAGGAGCAGAAGCCTGGGGCCTAAATCATGCCATTCAGGGGCCTGCATTACCCAATTGCAGGACAGGCATCCTGCAATTCTGGGACGCCTGTCGAGGTAAGTCAGAGCATGCGCTCTTTGACCCAGGGACCTTGTGAGCATTGCGCGACGTCAACCTCCCGGTGGATTGCTCTGCTCTCAGTCAGTAAGAACGAGCCAGCGCAGAAGATCTCACGCGGAAGATACTGAGGAGGTAGAGAAAACTGCCGGTCGGTATACTGCCCAGTGTCAATGACATCCGCGTCCATCCATCCATGTGTTCTTCTGCGCCCCTGGCGCAGGCAACAAGGAGGAAGATAGCCCATGTGCGAGAGCGAGGTTGCACGGCTGCGATCGCAAATCCAACAAGAGCTAGAGGCCATGCAGCGTGGTCTCTATGGCCTGGCTCTGGGTAGTGCCCGCCATGAGTTCATCCGGCGGCGTATGGACTATCTTGGGAGCTGTCAACAGCAGCTTGCGTGCCAGGTAGGCGAAGAGAAGGCCATGCAGCTGATGTATGCCCTCTATGTCCAAGTAGTAGGGTAGTAGGCGGTGAGCGCTCACATGATGAGGAGTGGACGCTGACTATGAAAGAGCAGCTGCAATCCGAGTATGAGAGGTCTCTGTTGCCTCATCTGCAGAACCTTACCGGGTTGCTCAAGCGACAAGTCACTGGGCGCAGAACGCTGGTACGTCGTTGGCAGCGCGACTTGCCGCTGCATCTGGAGGTGGGCACTGCCTGGCATCAGGGCGAGGGGCGCCGCTTTAGCTCGAACGACGAGCATCTGATGGCACTGCAAGGAACCTGTATTCGCAATGGACGTTTACTTCCCTTCGGCCTCTTCGTAGTGGCCGATGGCTTGAGCCTGGGTAACCGTGCCTACGAGGGGGATGCCAGCAAACTGGCCATCCAGGCCGTGCTCCACTTCGTGCTCCTCGGCCTGACAGGCTCCCGCCAGCTCAATGATGAAGAGCTGCCACAGCTACTCGTCGAAGGCATCAGACGCGCTAACCAGGTCGTCTATCTTCGCAGCATAGAAGCATGCACATATATGGTAACGACACTAACTATAGCGCTCATCACTGAGTTGACGGCCTATGTTGCTAACGTTGGCAACAGCCGGATCTACCGTTACCGGGAGCGCGAGGGGCTGGTACAAATCACACGTGATCACTCGCTGGCAGCGCGTATGGCTGAGACAGCCGTCATCACACCCGAGGAAGCTGCCCATCATCCCGAGCGCCGCCAGCTCTATCGCGGACTTGGCAACAGAGCCACGGTCGATGTCGACTGCTTCAAATGTAGCCTCCAGGCCGATGATCGCTTACTGCTCTGCTCTGATGGACTGTGGGAAGCGGTGCACGATAGCCAGTTGCTGGCGATCATCTGCCAGCCCGGCCTATCCTCGGCGGAAATCTGCGACCGTCTGGTGACCGCGGCCCTCGATAATGGCGGGCTTGACAACATCAGCGCCATCGTGGTGCACGTGGCGCCTAGAACTGTCTAATTGCTTCATCGTAGCTGAAGAGCTACTCTTGCTCATAAACTATTTCTTAAGGAGCTATGTAGGAAAGAGAGGATCTTGCACATGGTTAGCCTCTTGCCAAGAACAGCATCCACCACCTGTGTCGTTATCGGAGCCGGACCGACTGATGATGAGGAACTGCGCTGGCAGCCGCGGCACGGAGAGCGAATCTTTGATATTACGGATGACAAGACATCCATGCAATTAGAACAAGACATTCTCTGCCTGCGCGATTCCCGCCAGATGTACAAACGCGAGATTGGCCGCACGCGGCAGCTCTCTGCCGAAGAAGTGACGGCCCTCGCGCGGCAAATGGAACGAGCGCGTGAGGAACGCAAGAAAGCCCGTCCTGACCCATACATTCTTGCCCAGGGAGAGGAAGCCAAACGCCAGCTCATCGAGTCCAACCTGCGCCTAGTGGTCAGTATAGCACGGCGTTACGTGGGCCTGGGGATGGACCTCATGGATCTAGTTCAGGAAGGCAACATTGGTCTCATTCATGCCATAGAGAAATTCGATTATCGTCGGGGCTACAAATTCAGTACCTATGCCACCTGGTGGATCAAGCGTGCCATGTCACACGCTCTGGCCAAGCAGGCCCACACCATTCGTGTGCCACTCTACAAGCGCGAGGAGCTGAAGCGTCTAACCCAGGTGCGCCAGCGCTTACAGCAAGATCTGGAGCGTGATCCCACAACTGAGGATCTGGCGGAGGAACTGGACCTCCCGGAGCGACAGGTGATTGCTCTGCTCCAGGCCAGCGAAGAGACCCTCAGCCTTGATTCGCCTGCCACTGGCTCGGAAGACGAGATCCCATTTAGAGACACTATTGAAGACGATATTTCCTACTCTCCCGAGCAGGTGGTAATTCGCCAGATGCTAGAAGCGCACATCAAGGAGGTACTCCAGAGTCTCAGCCCCAACGAGAGACGAATCATTTGCCTGCGCTATGGCCTCCAAGGGGCACGCGAGCACTCCCTCAAAGAGGTTGGGCGCAAACTAGGGGTCACTCACGAAGCCATCAGGCAGGCGGAGGCCAAGGCCCTGCGCAAACTAGCCGAACCTTGTCGTAAGCGGATGCTCGAAGAGTTCCTAGTGCCCTAACCAAAGGAGCAGACGTGGTCAGCCACGAACGCGCGGGGCCAGGAGACCCAACCCCTCGCATCACTCCTGGCCCGCCTGCCTCTCCTATTGCCTCTATCGATCCCCCGGGTGAGCAAGGAGCAGGCTCTCAGAGGGAAGCCAGAGCGAGGACAGGGATAGGCAGGCAAACAGATAGAATGCCCAGGCAAAAAGCTTATGCTAGTCTCCTGGCTTAGCTGGAACCAGCCATCTATCCAGGCAACCAGACAAAGAAAAAAGACAAATAGCGCAGCGAAAGCGCTGGCACTCTCAGGATAGGCGAGCGTATACGGCGGGGTGAAAAGCCACGGGTATCGCTGTCTCTCGCCGGCTGCCAGCAAGGCGAGAAAGAAGGGCAGTCACCAGCCTGTATATATTGACTGAAGCCGGCTGGATCGCTCAACTCGGGCCTAACATAGCAGCGATCGGGTCTTGTTTTCTCAGAAGAAAGAGCAGGTCGCGATGGGCAAGCTTGTCATGGTGATCGACGACTCATTGCCGGTGCGCAAGATCGTCGAGGTCTGCCTGCGACGCCAGGGCATCGATTGTCTCACCTATGCAGATGGTCTAGAGGCCATCAAAACACTTGCAAAGCGACGTGATCTCCTCCCTGATCTCGTGCTCCTCGATATTGCTCTGCCGCATCTGAGCGGCTACCGCATTGCCCAGATTCTCAAGACTCGCCACCCGCGACGTCCGGTTATCATCATGCTCTCTGGCTACGATAGTGTTCTTGACCGCCTTAAAGGACGCCTGGCTGGCGCCAGCGCCTATCTCACCAAGCCCTTTCGGACGGAGGAACTGCTGACAGTCATCAAGACACACTTGAGAGAAAGCGAACCTTCTGGACAACAAGCCATTGTTGACTAAGGAGAGAGACAGCGCCGGTGCAAGGAGAGACGGCGGAAGAGGCAGGAAAGGACCTTGCCGCCGGCGCTGTCCCATCCTCTCTGAGGAGGACCTGGCAGGAGGAGGTCATTAATTTAGGGACAGTGACTGAGTACCTCCTCGATGCGCGCGATCTCCTCCTCCCTGAGTTCGGGATAGCAAGGGATGGCCACCAGCAACTGTGCAATCTCACGCGCGCGCTCGGCGGCCACGATCCGGCAGGGCAGCAGGCCCTGGCGGTAAAGGGGCTGGTCCGGCACCACGCTGTAGGTATCGGCGACCTGGATACCCGCCGCGCGCAGGCGGGACTCCAGCAGGTGGCGGGCTTCCAGCGTGGGCGCTTTTACCATATAGTTGAAAAAGGCGTGGCGGCGGCCAGGAGCAATGTAAGGAGCTGTGAAGGAGGTGCCGGCCAAAGCAGCGCTATAGCGTGCAGCAATCTGCTGTCGACGGGCCACCCAGCGATCAAGAGAGCGCAATTGGGCCAGGCACTCTGCCGCCGAATACTCATCCATGCGGGCCCGAATGCCCCAGGTCTGGTGCTCATAGCGATGCCGACCAAGCCGGCCCGTATTGCGCCAGGCGCGAGCCTCTGCGGAGAGGGAAGGCAAGCGAGAACCGAGACGTGTGGTGAGCGTGAGCAGGCCCGCATCACTGCCCATCGAGCCGATATTTTTCACATCGCTTAGCGAAAAGCAACCACAATCGCCCATGCTCCCCGCAGCGTAAATATGATTGGTTCGGGGATCACAGTAGGTCGCGCCGTGAGCCTGAGCGGCATCTTCAATCACAAAGAGCCGATATTCATCGGCCAGATCCAGCAATGGGCGCATATCGGCCATCTGACCGAGCATATGGACAGCGATGATCGCCGCAGTCCGCTCGCTGAGTGCCTCCCTGACGCTAGCCGGATCGAGCGTATAGGTCTGCGGATCGATATCCACGAAGACCGGTGTCAAGCCGCCCTTAGTAAAAGTGCCGCTCTGGGGATCAACTGCAAAGGCATCGTTGACCGAGTAGGCGGTCATAATGAAAGTGTAGGCTGGGATAATGATCTCGCTGCCAGGCGGAAGGCGTAACAGCTCGCAGGCGGCACGCAAAGCGGAGCTGCCGCTATTGACGGCGATGGCATCGGCCACCTTCAGATATCCCTTAAAGGCCTCCTCCAGGGCCTGAACCCGAGGCCCATTCGTGTGATTGCCAGTCTCAGCCGCCTCAGTGACAATTTCGGCCACTTCCTGCTGCAGAATGCTCAGGCGTTGCTGCAGGCGGCGCCCGTTGCCCTGGGCAGGAATCAGTGACTGGGCTGCGCTAGGTGCTGTGGCTGTATGGGCGTACGATGCTGACCGACTCATGGCTATGCCTCCTTGCTGCGCGGTCTCCAACTAAGGCCGCGGTGGACGCAATGGTTGTTGGATTCAAGATAAGCGTTTCCGTCGTAACGATAGCCTATCATGATTTGCTGTCGCATGCCTTGTGATTTCTACCAGGTTATCGATGAGAGGATATCGAGGTTCAAGGGTGCAGGGCCTGCAGCCGAGGCACAGATGTTTGAGCCGCTGCGGGCAAGGGAGGCAGATCTAGAACAGGGGGCTATGCCGCCGGGGGTGGAACGCTGCCCAGGCTGAGCTGGGCTGCTGGCCCCGAGAGATAGGGACAAGACGCAGAGCATTGACGCCGCTTCCCGCCATCGGCTGAGCTGGCAAGTGGCAGCCCCTCGGCTAATAATGCCAGCAGCGATGGCGCGAGTACTGTTACAGCATCCCCTACGTCTATGTACTACCTTTCCACTCCTCATCATACACTCCTCTTCCCCCGTTGATTCGCCCCTCTTTTCCCAATCTGTCAGCTAACGACCAAGAAGGGAAATGCGGAAAAACGTCAAAGAGAGTGAACCGCCTACAAGCCCGCAACCTTGCAGCAGCAGGCTAAGCGCGCCAGAGCCCCAGGGACTAGCTTTCAAAGCAAGCGAGCTATTTTTTCGCATATAGGAGTAGCATACTCTAAAAGTACGCTTGCCTATGTTTTTTCTGCTCTCATTTGCTTTGGAGGATAGCGACTGAAAAGAGGATTGTCAAGCGGCGGGCGGTAAAATAGCGGCAGCGGCGGGACTGCGAGACGACGAGGCGCCAGCGAGACCAAGAAGCTGACGCCTCTCATGCTCAATGGCAATGAGGCCTTGCGGGGTGATAGCCACATGCGCCTAGGCCCGAAGCGAGCGCAGGCGTGGCCAGGCTTGTTCAGCCTGCTTGCGGACCTCGCGGACGCGGGAGCGGGCCTCTCGCAGTGTGCTGGCCGGAACAATGCGAGCTGGCGACGTCCCATGCCGACGTCGTTGTTGCAGCAGACGGAGAATCAAAGGCAGAGCTATGATCAGTGCCAATAGCGGCAAGAGCAGGAGCGGACTAGAGGGGCGGCGCTCCTCTGGAGGACGGCCCTCAACTAGAGCCGCCAGCGAGGCCAGCGTCTGACTGTAGATACGTCGCAGGCCCAGGGGGGCGAATACACGCTCAAAGAAGCCACCGAGACCGCTCCCTCCCTCCCACATCGTTGCAATACGAACCTGGCTGTGCTGCCCATCAGGCAGCGGGGTGACGGTCCAGGTAGTGACGAGCGAAGAATTCAGGTCGCTCTCCGTCAATGTCTGGCCCCGCACTGGCTCACTGACGCGCATACGGTAGAGACGTTCCCGTCCGCCAGCGCGCAGGCGGAAGCTGATCACCGTGCCCTCGCCTCGGGCTCCTTGCTCAACCCGGTAATCTTGAAAGTTAGCTGGAAGAATCTGCGGGTGCCGGCCTTTATAGTCAGCCAGAATAGCGTAGATATCCTCCGGCTTAGCTGGAATAACTTTTTCGCTCTGAACGATGATTCTGCTCACAAAATGCACTCCTTTCCCTGTCTATGTCATAGCCTAACGGGCATATATGCTGATCCGTCACTTCTCTCCTGCTCTCAGTATGGATACGCTCTACGACAAGCAAGTGTAGATATGTAGATATAGTCAAGAAAAGGGAGGTCCCTGCCCAATCAGGGCAGGGAGGCAAAGCATGCGCAGCGAGAGGAGTAGAGAGCGGAAGGCCTGATTGCGCTAGGGAGCGCTCGGCGCCTCTGATGAAGGGGTAACTGTTGGGAGAGGGGACGGCTCCATTGAGGGGGTACCGCTGCCGATAGGCTGGACAACCTGGGGGGTCCCCGGGGGGTGCGCCAG
>NZ_JADGHT010000008.1 GCF_019683755.1 Thermogemmatispora sp.
GGTCTGGGTTGGCGGGGTGGCCGTAGGCAAGGCACTTGGTGCGGAAGAGGTTCCCGTGCAGTTCGAGAACGCGCCTGCTGCCAGCGCGTTGGTGGAGACCGTCGACGTTCTGGGTGATGATGGTAACTTCTTCGACGTAGCGCTCCATTTCTGCTAGGGCTCGGTGGCCTGCGTTCGGTTCGACGCTGGCAGCTTTCTGTCGTCGCTCGCTATACCATTCCCAGACGCGGCGTGGGTTGCGCTCGAATGCTTCTCGGGTTGCCAGTTCCTCCGGTTTGACCTGGGTCCACAGTCCTCCGGCGTCTCGGAAGGTTGGAATGCCGCTCTCGGCTGAGATGCCTGCCCCTGTCAAGGCGGCGATCTTTTTGGCCTGGCGCAGGGCCTGGCAGAGTGTTTGGGGAATGCTCTGTTCCATGTCTCTCTTTGCCTGCTTGCTTGTTTTGGTGATCTGTGGTAGTGCTGGCGGGGTTCCTTTCCCGTTATCTCTGGCTCTTCCCCTGTTTCCCTCTGGTTTCCGCCATTATCATAATGTATGGTGTGTGTGGCCTTCTTGCAAGGGAGACGGGTAGCTGTTTTGGGGCGCTGGTGGGGCTGGGAGATGAAGCTGTCTCATCTCTCGCTCTCCTGACTGGGGCTCCTGGGTTTTCCTCCCCCTCTGTAATGGTAAGATGCTTGTTGGTGGCCTATGTGCTCGCCGCCTGCCCTTGTTCATCGGTTGAGTCGCTGGTCTTTCCTGGGCGGGCTGTGCTGGCTCAGCCGTGGAGGGTAAGATGAGAAGGCTAGGACTAAAGAAAGGAAGGTTGGCGCACGGTGACTGAGAGTCCGAATGTGCTAGGCTTTGCTGGTTTGGGGCGGATGGGGTTGCCGATGGCGCGCAATTTGCTTCGTGCTGGTTATCGTCTGCGCGTCTACAATCGTACTGCTGCGCGGGCGCAGGAGCTTGTCGCAGAAGGTGCGCAGCGTGTTGAACGTCCTCGCGATCTGGCGGAGCCGGGGGGGATTGTCTTTTCTATGCTGGCAGACGACGCGGCTTTGGAGGCCGTGACCTTGGGCGATGATGGTCTGCTAGCTGGTTTGGCTCCCGGGGGAGTTCATGTTTCGTTGAGTACGGTCTCTCCTGTCATTGCGCGTCGGATGCAGCGTTTGCACGCTGAGCGTGGGTGCGCCTATGTGGCGGCACCGGTGGTTGGGCGGCCCGAGGCTGCCGCTGCTGGAAAGCTTTGGATCTGTCTGGCGGGGGAGCCGGCGGCCAGGCAACGAGTTTTGCCTTTGCTGCAGGTCCTTGGTCAGGCGGTCTTTCCTTTTGGTGATGAGCCGGCTTTGGCCAATGTTGTAAAGCTGGCGGCCAATTTTCTGGTTGGTTCTGCGTTGGAGGCTTTGGCTGAGGCTCTGGCTCTGGCTGAGAAGCAGGGTGTTGAGCGGACGGCTTTGATGGAGATGCTGGCTCAGACGATTTTTGCTTGCTCGGTTTACCAGAACTACGGGCGGATGATTGCAGAGCGTCGCTTTACTCCTGGCTTCTCGCAGCGCCTGGCGCTCAAGGATCTGGGTCTGGTGCTTGCTGCGGCTGATCAAGCTCAGGTTCCTATGCCCCTGGCTGGCCTTGTTCATGACCGCTTGCTTAGCGGTGTGGCCCGTGGGCGTGGTGAGGAAGACTGGACGGCGCTGGCGCGGGCCGTCGATGAGGCCGCTGGGCTGGCTTGAGCTGCTTCCACTTTCACGAGGCAGCGCTTCAAAAGCACTGCCTCGTGAAAGTGGAATTCAGGAGATGATGCCGTAACGCAGCTTGAGCAGAAGGATGCGCTCGACTGATTGGTCGATGCGTGCTTCTGTCAGCTCTCCCTGCTCAAGGGCGGCTTTGAGGGCCCTGACTACATCGGCGACTTGGCTCGGTGTGTAGGGGCCTTCGATCAGGTCGTCTCCAGCTTCGATGGCCATGACGGCTGCTTCGCTGAGCGACCAGTGCTCGCTGATGCCTCGCATGTAGAGGCCGTCGGTGATGACAACGCCATCGTAGCCAAGCTGTTGGCGTAGCACGCCGTTGATGGCCTTTGGTGATAGCTCCGCTGGTAACTGAGGGTCGATGGCGGGCATCAAGACGTCGGTGGCCATAATCATAGCCGGCTTATATTTGGGAATCATCAGGCGGTAGGGGGCCAGATCAATGCGGTTGAGCGTTGCCAAGTCACGGTTGACCACTGGCAGGCCGTTATGAGGGTCCGAGGTAATGGCTCCCAGCCCTGGAAAGTGTTTGAGGCAGCCAGCAACCTGGTGGTCTTGCAATCCTTGTAAGTAGGCTCCGGCATAGGTGGCCACTGTCTGGGGGTCGCTGCCGAACATGCGCGTCTCCAGAATCGGTGGATCAACGCTGTGGACATCTACGACAGGAGCCAGGTCGCTGTTGATACCTAGCTGTCTCATCCATTCGGCGGCTTGGCTTCCCTGCTGATAGGCGTAGGAGGGCTTGCCGGTTGCGGTCATCTCTTCTGCTGAGGGGAGGGGACCATGAAATTTGTAGAGTCGGTTGACTAGCCCTCCTTCCTGGTCGGTGGCGATCAGCAGGGGAATCTTGGCGTCTTGCATGGCTTGCTGTGAGAGGGCGGCTACGGCACCGATGCTGTCATAGGGTGGGTCAAAGTTGTGGTTGCTTTCCTGGTACATGAAGCCGCCTACGTATTGGTCACGGATCATCTCCTGTAGGCCACTGTCCTGATAGTCGTGGCCCAGATATTCGACGATGATAAGCTGGCCAAGTTTCTGGTCCAGGGTCATGCCGGCAAGAATCTGGCGTGCCCGAGCTAGGAGGCGACGGTCACCTTCTATGTCGCGCCCTTGCCAGTCTGGCCGCGTTGCTGCTGGGTGCGAGATGGCTGTCGCTGAGGTCGGGGACTGACTGGTACTTCCTTCGCTTGCTTGGCCGCATGCTCCTAGAAATAGCATCAATGCACATATAGCAATAGAGAGAATACTTTCTTTCCCTTTATCAAGCCTATTCTTTTTCATCGCTCTTGGCTGCCCCGAGTGTAATGGCTGGTGAAAATGGGCTGTTGGGTGCTCTCTCGTTTTTAGCATAACTTCCTCTCGAAGGGTTGGGACGGTGCAGGTGAGTATAGGTAACAGGGTGAGAGGAAGGGGCTGTCTCTCCTTCTCTCTGTCTCTTGGTCTCCTGTAGCTTATGACTATAAGAAACTCAATGGCGGCTATCAGTTCCAGTGCAGATCCCCCTCCCACCTGTCCCCCCACCTGCGAACAGCCCTGAGCGCATCTAGCTTCCGGTACTTCCCAGCGTAGGAAATGCCGTTTGTGCTCCCCAGCTCACAGAGCAACCAGCCAAAAGGTTTCGTTCAGAAGCCTGCTAGCATTATGCCTTTGCTATCCTCCTCACAGGAGCTGTCGCCGGCAAAGGCCTTTGGCTATAAGAAATAACAACATCACCCTATCGTCTTGAGAGGGAGAGCAAGAGGACCAACTTGAGGCAGCCTTGAGCCAACGAGTATCATCAGCAAAGCAAAGCCCCAGCGCGTTGAGCGCCCACCGTCCAGAATGCGCCAGCCAGCCCAGAAGACTCGCCGCTCAGCCGATAAGGTCTAGGGATCATGGTATCGCAGAGGCCAAACCACTCTAGTGATCATGAGCAACCAGCGAAAGGGCAGCGGGGAAATACGCCGACAGCCAGCGGCGCAGCTCCTCACTCAACGGCGCCACGAACGTCACCAACTCCTCGTCAGGATAGCGCCGCACAGTCAAACTGAAGGCATGCAGAAACTGGCGCTGCAAAGCCGCCTGGGGCGATCCCTCCTCTGGGAGCGGAGCATAGGTCTGGTCACCCACCAAAGCATAGCCCAGAGAGGCCAAATGAGCGCGAATCTGATGAATTCGTCCCGTAATCGGGCGCGCTTCCAAGAAGAGAAACGGCCCTTGCTGAGCCAGGACACGCAGCACCGTCCGGGCAGGCAGCCCGGCTGGTCCTACCACACACCGCCGACGATCCTGGGGATCACGCTGAATGGGGCCATCGAGCAACCACAAGCTGCCAACCGGCAAAGCCAACGGCTCCGATTCACTCCCAGTGATTGCCAGAGCCGCCGAGACGGGCATCTCCTCCACCTTCACAGCCAAGTCCAGGTCAGCTAGCCACCGCTGATCATCTGTGAGGCGCTGCACCAGCAGCGGCTGCAGCGGTCGTGTCCAGGCCGGTGCCCCTGCAAAGGCCACTGCTAAATAGCGCTTCAAGACGCGATGCTCATTAAACTGCCGCCCCAGATAGCGACGGGCATTTTCTGTACGCGCCAATAGGACCACGCCCGACGTATCCTTGTCAAGCCGATGCAGAAGCACCGGCTTAGGCAGAGGTCCCTCCTGCTTACGCAAACGCGCCGCACGGCGCTCCCGCAGCATCAAACGCACCGGCTCAGGCGCCCGCTCCCAGCCTGGCTCATCAGGCAACTCCGGCGGCTGCCACTCCTCTGGTCCTTGCCGCTCCAAATAGGCCAGCAGCATATTCCAGAGCGTATCATCGCTATGCTTATAGGTTGGATGGATCACCACACCCGCCGGCTTATGCACCGCCAACATATGATGATCCTGATAAAGGATCATCCCCGGGTCCAACTCCATCACAGAAACCGCCTCCTACTACCGGTTTCATAGCACCTGCCCTGTCCTGCTTTCGCCCGTCAGCCCTGCCTGAGACGAGCGCAGCCAGCGAATCCCGTAAGGCCGCATTGCCAGGGTATTATAGCCCTGGTAGTGGGGAGGATCAAGAGCCGGTCTGGTGCCAGACCAGCCGGCCCAGTCGCAGCAAGGAAGACTGCCCACTATTTCCGCGACATGATAGAATGTGTAGGATACGGTCCAGGGAAGGCAGAGAGAGGTACGAGCATGTCTCTGATCCAGTATTATCGCGAACACCTGCAACTACGCAACCCGGTGCTGATTGCCGCCTTGGCCGGCTGGAACGACGCCGCCGACTCGGCCACGACCGCCATCAAATTCCTGATCAACCGTTGGAAGCCGGTGAAGGTTGCCGAAATCGATAGCGAAGACTTCTACGTCTTCACCGAGACGCGGCCCATCGTACGCATTGTCGACGGTATGCAACGTTCCCTGATCTGGCCCGCTAACCAGTTCTCTGCCCACGGTCTTCCCGAGCAAGAGCGCGACATCATTCTCTACCTGGGAGTGGAGCCACAACTCAAGTGGCGCACGTTTACCGAATGCTTTCTGGAGATCTGCCGTCACTTCCACGTCTCAGAGGTTATCCTGCTGGGAGCCATGTTGGCAGATATCCCTCACTCGCTGGCCGTTCCGATCACGGGCAGCTCATCAACGCCCGAGCTACAGGAGCGGCTGCGCGAGCTGGACATTCACAGCTCCGGCTACGAAGGACCTACCGGCATGATTGGCGTGTTGCAGGATGCCTGCCGCCGCGCCAGTATCCCAGCGGCTAGCCTCTGGGCGGCAGCGCCTCACTACCTGGCCGCCACCCCCAATATCAAGGTGACCGCGGCCCTGTTGACCTATGTCAACAGCCTCCTCTCCCTCGACCTCGACCTTAACGAGATTCAGGCGGACGCCGTGCGCTTCGAAGAGCAGATCACCGCGCTGGTCGCGCGTGATCCCGAGGCCAGCGCCTATGTCCGCCGTCTGGAGGAACAGATTCAAGCCCTGACAGACGAGGAGGATGAGGATGAGGACGAGGACGAGGAGGAACCTCCCGAGACGGATGACGCGCCTCGTGGGCTTTCCTCCGACCTCGATCGCCCCGCCGGCACTGGCCCCCTGCCGAGCGCGGATGTGCTCATTCGCAGCGTCGAGGAGCTGCTGCGACGTGAGCGAGAACAGGGGCCACCCGATACCGATGACGATTCTAAGAACGAGGGCTGAATGAGCAACCGGCTGTACACGCTTGAGGAAGTGCTGCACCCGCGCTCTGTCGCCATCATCGGCGCCTCGCGCGCGCCCCAGAAGTGGGGGCATGTCGCCGCCCGCCAGCTACTGGCAAGTTTTCCGGGCGAGGTTTACCTGATTACGCCTAGCGCTCCCGAGATCCTTGGCCAGCGCACCTATCCCAGCTTGCGCGCTGTGCCTCACCCTGTCGATCTGGCCATCATTACCACCGCCTTCCAGCACGTGCCCGCCGCCGTCGACGACTGCATCGCCCACGGTGTTAAGGGTATCGTGATCGTCACCGCTGGTTTCAGCGAGACCGGCCCCGAGGGCCGCGCCCTCGAAATGGAGCTGGTCGCTCGCTGCCACGCACATGGCATCCGTATCCTTGGCAGCAACTGTATGGGCGTCTACGTGCGACGCGCCCGACTCAACGCCCTGGGCATGGCCTTCCCGCTGCCAGAGGGACCGATCGGCCTGGTTTCTCAGAGCGGTAACCTCGGAATGTATCTCTACGCTCAGGCTCAGCTTGATGGCCTCGGCTTCACCACCTTCCTGAGCATGGGGAATGGCGCTGATGTGGGCTTTCCCGAGTACCTGCAGTATCTGGCCAACGATCCTGAGACTAAGGTCATCGCTGGCTACGTTGAAGCCATTGATGAGGCGACCCTGCAGCAGGTAACCGAGCAACTCTATCGCCAGGGACAGTACAAGCCGGTGGTGATCCTGCTCAGTGGGGCAACCGAGGTCGGCGTGCGCGCCGCCCTGGCCCATACCGGCAGCCTGGCAACTGTACGCCCAGATCATGATACCTCCCTGCTTGGCAGCGGCGTGGTGCGCGTCATCCGCTCCGATGAGCTTTACCCGGTGGCCCGCGCTCTGGCATTGCAGCCGCCAACCCCCCAGGGAGGTCGACGTATTGCTATCGTGGGCGATGGCGGCGGTAGCGTCGTGGCCTCCGGCGATGCAGCCTTACGCTGTGGCCTGGAGGTGCCTATTCTTAAAGAGGAAACTCAGCAGCAGTTGCGCTCTCTGATGCCCGCCCGGGCCACAGCCACTAACCCGATTGATGTCGCTGGGGCCGCCGATGAGGACCCGCTGGCCTTCGCCCGTCTGAGCGAAATCTGCCTGGCTGATCCCGATGTCGACGGCGTCATTATCACAGGCCTCTTTGGCGGCTACCGCTGGCTGCTCTCAGAGGCCTTCGGCGCCCGCGAAGAAGAGGCCGCCCGCCAGTTGGGCCGCCTTGTGCGCCAGTACGGTAAGCCCATCCTGGTGCAGACAATCTACGCTCGCTACGATCAACATATCCCAGCTCTCCAGCTCCTACGCACGGAGGGCATTCCTTACTACGAGTCAATCGAGATCACCTGTCGCGCCATGGCCGCCTTGGCCGAGATTGGTCAGTTTCTAACCCGTATGGCCGCTCGCACCACTAACCAGGAGCCAGGTACGTGAGCAGGCTGAGCCAGGTCGGGGGTCGCTCGGCCTTCATCTTCGCTGCCGGGGCGGCGGCACGGCGCCGCTCTGGCCCCCGACCTCGGCTCCCTGCCTCAGCTACGCACGAGCTGGCTCAGCGAGGGATCATAAAGAGGTGGGGCAGACGCTGACTGATCTCCCAGGCTTCTCGGACCATCCGCTCGATCAGCTCCTGGACAGTCGGAATGTCATGGATAAGACCCACCACCTGCCCAGCCCAGACAAAGCCTTCATCAAGCACCCCCTCTAGAGCAGCTCGCTTGTTGACAGCCCCGCTGATGAGAGGCAGGAGCCGGCGCAGGCGCTCCTCAGCGCTCGCCCCCTCGCGCTCTAATTCTTCCTCAACCTGGCGAATACGCTCGGCCACTCCGCCTTTGAGAACCCGCGCCGGGCGCCCAATGCTGCGCTCAATAATCATGGTGTCCGTCTCCTGGGCCTCAAGCAGGGCTTGCTGGTAGTGGGGATGGGCATTACTCTCGCGCACAGCTACAAAGCGTGTACCTAGCTCAACCCCCTCAGCGCCAAGGGCCAGCGCCGCCGCAAGTCCTCTCCCATCGGCGATGCCACCGCTCGCCAACACGGGGATCTTGATAGCTTCCACAACACGCGGCGTCAGGACCAGCGTTCCAATATCGTCGCGCCCAAGGTGTCCCCCACCTTCGAAGCCAACGGCAATGACAGCGTCGGCTCCCAGAGCTTCCGCTTTGCGCGCCGCCCTCACACCCGCAACAAGGACCATCGTGCGCACCTTGACGCCACTTGCCTGGATACGCTTCAGCAGCGGTTCAGGATTTCCCCCGGTGATGCTGATCACCGCCGGTTCTTCGCTAAGGGCAGCGTCAAGAAATGGCTCCAGGGGAATATGCCCTATGGGAAAGTTAATGCCAAAGGGCTTGTCCGTGAGTCGCTTGGCCTTCTGGATCTCAGCCCGTAACTCTTCGGGTGTCGCAAAACAGGCACAGCCAATCTGTCCCAGACCGCCGGCGTTGGAGACCGCCGCCGCTAGTTCGGCAAAGGAAAGATGGGAGAGACCTCCCTGCACAATCGGATAACGAATGTTGACTAGCTCGGTAAAGCGCGTTTGGATGCGCTCAGGTAGCAATGCCAAGTAGATTCCCGCCTTTCACCGACCGGGTTGAGGATGAGATGGCAGGCTCCTCCTCGCTTCCTGCCTTCATTGGCCGGCAGAGGATATTATACCATCAGCACCGCTTGCCTCCTCCTCGCCTGGCCGGCCTGAGTGTTATAATTGTATCATCGATCGATACAATCTCCTTCTATACCCTTCTACCAATTGTCTAATGATGGTCTTCTGTGGACAATCTCTCCCTTGTGTAAGGGGAGAGAGCGGCAAGCTGCTGAATTGACAAGGATTGTGGATTCGCATATACTAGGCTATATAATCCTTAAAGGCTTCAAATGGCGAAATGAACCCCATCTATAGCTTAGAGTATTTCCCATAAAGTAGCAGTTAGGATGAAGCCAGGGACTATGAGTATCACTTTTTCACTAGACAAGAGCACGCGCACTCTGCTCTATCAGCAGCTTGCCGAACAGATCAAAAGTGCCATTGTACGAGGAGAGCTAACCGAAGGAATGCAACTGCCACCGGTGCGCCGGTTGGCGGCGGAGCTGGGTGTGAGCACAACAACGGTTGCCCAAGCCTATGATCTACTGGCCACTGAGGGAGTCATTGGCGGTCACGTCGGACGTGGTACCTACATTCTTTCTTCGCCGCTGACGGCCCTGGCCCGCGCGCGCGCTCCTTTTGGGGGTGAGTCTCAGGCCAGCGGCCTGGCCTCGACCAGCAAGCGACTGGACTGGGCAGCAGGCTGGCTGAGTGGCCTAACGTTCCAGGCAAGTCGAGCAGGCCAACTGCAGTGGCTGACGCAGCGCGCTCTCGAGCGCTGGGGTGATCCTGCTACGATGCTGAATTTGAGCAGCGGCTACCCCGATGTCAATCTCTTTCCAATTGAACGCTGGGAGCGTTCGATGGCTCGGGCGGGACGGCTCCTTGCTGAGGAGGCAAAGCAGGCCTCCAGTTTGCAGGTGCTGCAGTATGGCTCGACGCTGGGCGATGAGGCGCTGCGCAGCTATCTCTGTCAATATTTCAGACGCTGTGGCTTTCAGCCTGAGCCGCAAGAAATTTTGCTTACGAGCGGCAATCAGCAAGGGCTGGACCTGGTGGCGCGCGTCTTGCTCTCCCCCGGCGACTTGGTCTTTCTCGAGGAACCAGCCTATCTGGCGGCACTGGATATCTTTGAGCAGCAGCGGGTGGCCTGTCATCCGATCCCTGTCGATGAGGAAGGGCTGCGTCTCGATCTGCTGGAGCAGGCGCTTGAGGCTCCGGCGGCTCGTCCCCGCTTGCTCTGTGTGGTGCCGACGGCGCATGCGCCTACTGGCGCTACGATGTCCTGCGAGCGTCGTCGGCGCCTGGTTGAGCTAGCCAGCCACTACAATCTCTTGATCGTTGAGGACGACTATTGCAGCGAGCTGTACTACGCTGAGACGGGCTGTGAGCCGCCGCCAGCCCTGCGTAGCTTTGATCGCGAGGGGCGTGTCATCTACCTCAAGAGCTTCAATAAGCTGATTTTTCCAACTCTGCGCCTCGGCTGCATTGTGGCCGCAGCCCCCATTCTGGCGCGCCTGGTCGAGGGCAAACAGGCTTTTGCGCGTGGCACTTCGTTGCCTCTCGCTCGCGCTCTGCTGGAGCATCTCAGCGATCCAGCCTTCGAGGAGGAGCTGTGTTTGTATCGGCAAGAGTACCGACGTCGGCGCGATGTGCTTCTGGATCTGCTAGAGGAGGAGCTGGCCGGGCTTGAGTGCCGCTGGACAGTGCCAACGGCAGGATTCAATTTGCTGCTGCAACTGCCGCCTCAGCTTCAGGAATATGATGTGATTGAGAAGGCTGCTGATCGCGGTCTGCTGCTGGTACCTGGTCAGCTTTTCCGTCTGGAGAATGGTCAGCGGCGCTGCCCGAGTGTGCGCTTGACGTTCGCCGATAAGCCCCCGGAGCAACTGCGCGAAGGGGTGAAGCGCCTCTCGTCGACGCTACGGGCCTTGCTTCACGGGAGAGGCTCCAGTCAGGGTCGCGCCTCTCCAGATCTCTTCACCGCCGTCTGAGGCCCGTAGCTCTGAATAGTTGAGGCTTCTCGACTCGCTCGCCAGGGTCGTTGGCTGCCCACAGAGCGACCTGGCTACTCCTTTTTCCTCGATCAGTCCCTCTGAGGGGAGGCCAGCACCGTCAGGATCAAGAGCTTTCTTGCTCGCTGCTGCCCTGGTCCTCCGGTGCCCCCCTCCCCACGCTACCAGACAGGCGGAAACTGCGCGGCTCTTTTATGATGAGGGCCGGCAGCCGGAGCAGACTTCCCCCTCTCTTGCCTTCCAGCATCCTTCCGAAGATGCGGATTACCACCCCAGCCCAGACAGGAAGGATGCTGATTGCTATCCAGTTCGCTATCCCGGTCTGATGCCCAGCATTCCAAGCTGGCGTAGAGGCATCAGCCAGGTCCAAGGGTGAGGAGGTACTGCCTGCAGCTTCCACTGATATAAGGAGCAACCTCACCGATCACTGCTCTTCACTCCCTCTTTTTGTCATAATGAGAGGAAGAGGAGGAGGATGAAGGCCCGTGGGCGCTAGCTGCCACGATGGACAGCTTAAGGAGCCTTCTTCTCTCTTCCGGCAGGGTCGCTGTTACTCACCGGTAAAGTGTGGGGGGCGCTTTTCCACAAAGGCGCGTGTGCCTTCCTGGCGGTCATGGGTGCCGAAGAGGACCAGCCAGGCCTCCGCTTCGATGACCAGCCCCTGATCCAGGGAGGTTTGCAGCCCTTGATTGATGGCTCGTTTGGCTTGCTGCACGGCGATTGGACTGTTACGCGCGATACGTCGCGCTAGTTCCTGTGCCTCGCTTAAGAGCCGCTCACGCGGTACAACGCGATTGACCAGGCCGATCCGCAGCGCTTCCTCAGCGCCTATGCGACGTCCTGTGAAGATCAGTTCTTTAGCTAGACCCGGCCCGAGGAGGCGCGCCAGACGTTGAGTGCCACCCCAGCCCGGCAAGAGGCCAAGCGAGGTCTCTGGTAAGCCGAGCTGGGCTTCCTCGGCAGCCAGACGAAGATCACAGGCCAGTGCCAGCTCCAGTCCCCCCCCGAGCGCATAGCCGTTAATGGCCGCAATGCTCACTTTACTACTGCGCTCAAGCCGCAGTAGCAGATCCTGCCCCGCATAGACAAAGCGCCGCGCCTCGGTCATGCTCATAGCCGCCATATAGGCCACATCCCCACCAGCTACAAAGGCTTTTTCCCCCGCCCCTGTCAGGATGACAACCAGCAGCTCGTGCTCCTGCTCCAGCTCATCTACCAGCCGCCGCAGCTCCTCGAGCACAGCGTGGTCAATGGCGTTGAGCTGCTCAGGTCGCGTAATAGTCACCTGGGCCACTTGCCGATGAGGACGTTCAATCTGCAAATAACGGTAGCTCATCTTTTCCTCCTTTGCTGCGTTCCCAGGAGCTTAATACGAGCGCGGCAGCCCAAGCACATGCTGGGCAATGTAGTTGAGAACCATCTCCTGACTGATCGGGGCCAGACGGAAAAGACGCACATCACGCCAGAGACGCTCGATGTGATATTCCGTTGAGAAGCCGTAGCCACCTAGAGTCTGCATAGCTTGGTCACAGGCGCTAAAGGCGGCTTCCGCTGCCACCATTTTGGCCATGTTAGCCTCTGTGGCACAGGGCAGGTGATGATCGAGCAACCAGGCGGCCTTATAGTTCATGAGGCGGGCCATTTCGATCTCGGCCTTCAGACGCGCCAGCGGGAACTGAATGGCCTGATGGCGACCGATCTTCTGCCCGAAGACGACGCGCGTATTGGCATAGTCGACGGCTAGCTTGATAGCCAGATCTCCGGCGCCTACGCAGCCCGCAGTTGTGACGATGCGCTCACTATTGAGGGTATCGACCAGATATCGCCAGCCTTCACCCTCTTCGCCGATGAGGGCCGTCTTGGGCACGACCAGCTCGTCGATGAAGACCATGCTTGAGGTCACGCAGTGAGTCCCGACTTTCTCCAGCGGCTGATGACTGATGCCCGGCGCCCGTGGATCAACGAGGAAGAGGCTGAGGCCAAAGGTGCGACGCGGCGCCTCCTCCAGTGGTGTGGTGCGCGCGACAAGCAGCATGCCACCGGCGCGATCAACGCCTGAGATCCAGACCTTCTGGCCGCTGATGATATATTCATCGCCGCGGCGGCGCGCCAGGGTCTTGGTGGCCAGGGTATCACTGCCAGCGTCCGGCTCCGTGAGAGCCATGCTAAAGTCGAACTCGCCGCGCGCGAGCGCTGGCAGGTAGCGCTCGCGCTGCTCTTCGGAACCATGGCGCAAGATGGTCAATGCCCCAAAAACCGGCGTCATCATGAATAATTGAGCGATAGTGGCGCCTGCGCCACTGGCGGCCATCTCTTCTACTACGATCGCCATTTCCAGCAACCCCATGCCAGCCCCCCCATAGCGCTCGGGAACAATAGTTCCCAACCAGCCAGCCCGAGCCAGCTCCTGCCATAGCTCCTCGGGAAAAGCATGCTGGCGATCTTTCTCGCGCCAGTATTCCAGGCCATAACGGCTGGCGAGCTGCCGGATGCTCTCACGAATGAGGGTATGCTCTTCTGAGGTCTGAAAATCCATCGTTGTTCTCCCTGTACAAGACAAGATAGGATGGGAAGGATCAAGGCACGCTCTCTTCTCAGTGGGCAGAAAGGAGCAGCGTCGCAGGGTGCTCCAGCAGGTATCTGATCCGTGCCAGGAAACGCGCCGCCGGCTCGCCATCGATTAGACGGTGATCGAAGGTCAGGCTTAGACCCAGTCGGCTATAGCGCTGGAAGCCATCGGCGCCGGCCCGCACCTGCTCGCAAATGCGCCCTACGCCCAACACGGCCCCTTGTCCCCTGGGCAGGATGGGCGTGAAGTAGTCCACTCCTTGCGCTCCCAAATTGGTGATGGTAAAGGTCGCCCCCACGAGGGCGTCGGGCAGCAGTCTACCGCTGCGAGCCTGCTCAGCGAGGACCTGTAGCTCCGCGCTGATCTCTGCAAGGCTTTTGCGGTCCGCTCCTTGAATCACTGGGACAAGCAAGCCATCCTCCAGGGCCGTGGCAACACCGATGTTGATCTCTCGATACAGGCGAATCTCGTCTCCCACAAGGGCCGCATTGAGCCGGCGATGCTCTCGCAAGGCACAGGCGACAATTTTGACCAGCAGATGAGTGATGGTGATGGCCGTCCCTCCAAGGCGCTGTTGCTCCTGTTGCAGCTCTTCTCTGAGCCGAAGAGCTTGTGTAACATCGGCCTCCATCATTAGAGTGAGCTGGGCTGTTCCTTGTAAGCTGCTCAGCATATGCTCGGCGATGCGCCGGCGCATAGGCGTCAATGGCTCACGGTCATAGGCTGGCTGGCGTCCCTGCTGCTCCGTCTCACCCGATGATCTGCGCGCCACGTCCTGCGCCGGCGGCATCGCAGCCGAGGCCGGCGCACCCTCCGAGCGGAGCTGCTGCCAGGCACGTAGAACGTCGGCCTTATGAATGCGTCCCCGGGGGCCGCTGCCCTCGACACGCTCTAGCGGTACGCCCAGGTCCTGCGCCATGCGTAAAGCCACAGGCGAGATCTCAAGCCGCCTTCGCCCGTCTCCACCAGCGGTCTCCTGTTTCGGAACAACTGTCCCCCCCCCAGCCGGTTGCGGCTGCCCCCGTGCCGACTCAGGGGCCTGGAGCTGGCGCGAACGTGCGGCCTCCGCCGTCAGCTCTTCCTGCCGTGGCAGAATGCGGGCAATGATGGCCCCCACGGCGACCGTCGTGCCCTCGGGCTGAAGGATCTGTAAGTAGCCATTGCTGGGAGCTTCGATCTCATGGGTGATTTTTTCGGTCTCGATTGTGCAGATGACCTCTCCGGCGTTGACTCGCTCGCCCTGGCGTTTGGCCCACTGGACAATGGTGCCTTCCTGCATAGTCAAGCCCAGGCGAGGCATCATGACCTCGGATTGCACTCCCTCACTTGCCTCACTCATGGCTGCTCCTGAAAATCTGTGCTCGGTCAGCTCGCCCCATTCAGAGATGAAGCCGTTGACCTCATGGTGTGAGTACGCGCTCGACAGCGGCAATGATAGCCGTTCGATCAGGAACGATCGCCCGTTCCAGTGGTGGCGAAAAAGGGATCGGTGCGAAGGCCGCGCCAACGCGTGTGATAGGCGCATCAAGCAAGTAGAAAGCCTCCTCACCAAGAGCGGCCGCTAACTCAGCCCCCACCCCACCACAGCGTGTAGCGCTATGGGCAATTACCAGGCGGCTAGTCTTCTCCAACGAGGTCCGCACCGTCTGCAGATCCAGAGGATTGGCGCTGCGCAGATCGATGACTTCGCAAGAGATTCCGCGCGTGGCCAGCGCTTCCGCTGCCGCCAGGGCCTCACGCACCATGATGCCAATGCTGGCAATGGTCACATCCTGACCCTCACGCTTGACAGCAGCGCGCTCCAGCGGCAAGACGTACTCTTCATCTGGTACCTCCTCAGCCAGACCGTACAGGGTTCGGTTCTCGACCACAATCACCGGGTTGTCATCACGGATCGCTGCTTTGAGCAGGCCTTTGGCTTCGTAGGGACCAGAGGGCATGACGACTTTGAGGCCAGGCACATGGGTCAGCCAGGCCTCCAGGCTTTGGGCATGCTGCGGGCCGGCGCTGTCGCGATAACCAGTCTGAGTGCGCACAACCAGCGGCAGCCTGGCCTGTCCTCCTGTCATGTAGCGCATCTTGGCCGCCTGGTTGACAAGCTGGTCCATGACCAGCGCCAGGAAATCCATGAACATGACTTCAACAACTGGGCGCAGTCCGAGCGTGGCGGCGCCGATGGCCAGCCCAACGACCGCCGCCTCACTGATCGGCGTATCGCGAACACGCTGCGGACCAAAGCGTTCCTGCAGGCCGCGCGTGGCCCCAAAGGGGCCGCCAGGCGCCCCGACGTCGACGCCGAGGAGACAAACCGCCGGATCACGCTCCATTTCCTCACACAGGGCCTCATTGACCGCACGCACATAGCGTTTTTCGGCCACAGCAATTGCTCCTTTGCTAACCCAGGTAGTAGTTGAGCTTGAATTAGCGCGAAGTAGCTCAGCCTGCCTCAGATGGCTGGTAAAGCACATCCTCTAGCGCTGAGGCAGGATCAGGAAAGGCCGCCTCTTGAGCATAGGCAATGGCCTCGGCTACTGCTTCACGGGCCTGAGCTGCCAAGGCGGCTTCTTCGCTCTCGCTGAGGAGAGCCTCACGCCGGAGACGTTCCGCAAAGAGGCGGAGCGGATCATGAGCCGCCGCTTCCTGCAGCTCGCTTGGCGAACGATAGCGCTGGGGATCACCTTCGTAGTGGCCACGCAGACGCCAGGTCAGGCACTCTACCAGAGCCGGCCCCTCACCAGCACGGACCCGCTTGAGCGCCTCGCATACAGCAGCCCGCACGGCCAGCGGGTCCTGCCCGTCTACACGCCAGGCCGGCAGGCGATAAGCAGCGGCCCGCTCAGTCACGCTTTCGACAGCAGCGTGTACACTCAGAGGCGTAAATTCGGCATAGCCGTTATTCTCGCAGAGCAAGAGGAGTGGCAAGCGCCAGAGAGCGGCAATATTGGCTGTCTCATGAAAGATTCCGGTATTGACGGCCCCGTCGCCGAAGACCGCGACCGCTACCTGCTGCCGTCCCTGCAACTGCAAGGCCCAGGCCGCCCCCGCCGCATGGGGCAGGCCGGCCCCGACAACACCATTGGCTCCCAGGACCCCTACTTCAAAAGCAGCAATGTGCATTGAGCCACCCCGTCCCCGACAATAGCCAGCCGCCTTGCCGAAAATCTCCGCCGCCACCCGTTTCAGATCGGCCCCCTTGGCAATGACATGGCCATGCCCCCGATGTGTGACATACAGATAGTCATCGCGCTCCAGGGCGCTGGCCAGCCCCGCCGCTACTGCCTCCTGACCGATAGAGAGATGAATAAAGCCAGGAATATGCTTGGCGGCAAAATGATCACGCACTGCCTCCTCAAAAGCTCGAATTATCAGCATGGTCGCCAGCAGGTGGCGCGCTACTTCTCCATCAAGCTGCTCAGCAGGCAAGACCTCGCCTCCTCTCCAATCCAAAGAAACAGATTTGACCCCAGAGGGCAGACGGGCAGCAGCAGGAAGGAGAGGGCGCTCGCCCCTCTGCCCGCCGTCTGCCGCCTGTTCCTCTATCCAAGCCCAACCAGGGCAGCGTAACCCTCCCTAACTGCCCACGGAACTGGGAGTCGGCACCGTTAGCAAGCGTATCAGCTCCTGAACATCGTGGCACTGCTCTAGCGAGCGAATCAGCTCTATCAGGCGCTGGGTCGCCTCTGGTGTCAGAGGCAGGTCAGGCTGCAGCTCCCTGATCAGCTCTAGCTCGCGCGCAAAGTCCCAGGCATAGTAGCTGGCATCAATCCGCAGCTCCTGCTCCAGCGTACGACCATCGACAAGATGGACAGCCAGGCGCAGCGAGAGCGGTGGCATATCCTGACGGGCACGCATCTCCAGCTTGTCGATCAGAGCGCGCGTGGCCTCATCATCAAAATGCCTAAGTGCAGCGAAGGAGAACGAGCGATGAGCCAGGGCCCAGGCCACACAGAAAGGCGCACTCATTTGCGTCTGCTCCACCGTTGTAAAGGGCCCGGTGTAGGCCATCCCTGGATAATTGGCCTCGTAGGAGTTCATCTCCAGCTCGACACGCGCAATAGCCTCTGGAGACAGCTCCTGCTCTCGCACCAGCGCCAAAGCCGCCGTGATCGGGCTTTGATTGAAGGCACAGACCGGATAAGGCTTGAACGTTACATTGAGAATCTCCCAGGTGCGTCCCAGATGACTCACCACGCGCTCCAATCCTTCGCGTGTCCCAGCAAAGGCCTGATAGAAACCGGCAGGCCCCTCTAGGGCGATGGCCGAGGCTCGCGCCCCCTCGCGCCCCAGCAAAGCAGCCAGCAGACCATTACGCGCCGCCACGCCATTCTCAAAGTGCCATTCCATGGTACCCGAGGCAAACGATTGCGTCGTCCCCCCAGCAAAAGCCGAGGCAAAGCCAAGGGCCGCTGCTAGTTGCTCCTCGCTCAGGGCCAGCGCTTTACCCGCCGCTGCCGCCGCTCCAAAGACCCCATAGATGGCACTGGCGCGAAAGCCGCGCGGCGTTGTCAACGCCGTGAAATCGCGGCTGACCGCCGCCAAGACCTCATAGCCAGCCACCAGCGCCGTCAGGAAGGCCCGCCCATCCAGAGGACGTAGCTCGCTCGCCGCCAGCAGGGCAGGAATAATCATTGTACCCGGGTGGGCTGTCCCATGCGTATCCTCTTGGACGCGCCCATGCAAGATCACCCCATTGGCAAAGGCTGCTCCCGCCAGGCTCGCCCGCAGCGACGAGCCAATCACAGGCGCGCTCACCTCACTAGTGCCAGGCTCGGCCAGCCTCACCAGGCGGCGAGCAATCTGGGCATACTCCAGCTCAGAGCCGGCCAGTCCCACTGCCAGACCATGCAATAAGCAGGTCTTGGCCTTATCAATCACCTGGGCAGGCAACGCCTCATAGCTGAGGTTGGTCACAAACTGCGCAAGCTCCGCGCTCAGCGTTCTTTCCATTGAGACCCTCCTCTCCTTGGGTACTCACTCAGTCACCTGCTCACCCCTGAGCAGTGGCATCCGCCTGCTCGCCCTGGGCCGCATCAGCCCTTGACACGACACACCTTGGGAGGCGAGCAAGCAGATCAAGACGTTCTACCCTATCAGTCAGTCGTCCAGCAGGCTAGCTGGCAGGCTGACTGGAACTGGCCCCTTTGGCCGAGGCGGCGAGATCCTCAGCGACACGCAGACGTAGCTCTCGCTTCAGCACCTTGCCCGAAGGATTGCGCGGTAGCGCTTCGATGAAAAAGATATGATGCGGGACCTTAAAGCGGGCCAGCTTAGCCTGACAAGCAGCACGCAGCTCCTCGGCAGTCACCGTCTGACCCGGCTTCACCACCACATAGGCCACCGGCACCTCACCCCAGCGCGGATGCGGCATTCCCACGACCGCCGCCTCCAAAACGCGCGGGTCCTCATAGAGCACCCGTTCAACTTCGAGCGAAGCGATGTTCTCGCCACCGCTGATAATCATGTCCTTCTTGCGATCAACAATGTAGAGATAGCCCTCTTCGTCAAGATAGCCGATGTCACCAGTGTGGAACCAACCATTGCGTAGGGCCGCCGCCGTGGCCTCGGGGTCCTTCCAATAACCTTTAAAGACCTTCGGACCACGTAGCACGATCTCCCCCGGCTGGCGCGGTGGCAGTGGCTGATCGTTCTCATCAACAATACGCAGCTCTAGATGGAGACAAGGCTTGCCGACCGAGCCGATCTTTTCAATGGTCTTGGCCTTATCGAGATAGGTATCGCCCGAGACCGTCTCGGTCAGACCATAGGCATCAGCAAACCAGGCCTGGGGGAAGAGCGAGAGCAACTTCTCAATGAGCGGAATGGGCATTTTCTCGCCACCATCGATGATGAAGCGAACCGAGCTGAGGTCGTAATTCCAGATGCCTTCAGCCTGCAGCAACATATTGATCATCGATGGCGGCAGCCACATATTGGTGACACGCTCGCGCTGCACGGCCTCTAACAAGGCCAATGGCTCAAACTTGCGCAAGATAACCACGCTGCCACCTGCATAGAGGACCGAGGTCGCCGGCAGATCTAACCCCCCTACGTGATAGAGCGGTCCCACAATGAGCGTACGATCCGCCGCCGTGATGCCGAAGAGCGTGATTTGAGCGATGTTCTTCCAATAAAGATTGCCATAGGAGATCATGACCCCCTTGGGATAAGCCGTCGTCCCAGAGGTGTACATAAGCCGATGCAAATCATCGCTCCCTACCTCTACTGCTGGCACATGTCGCCCCCGATGGGCCGCGACCAGCTCATCGTAGACCAGCCAGCCAGCGGGGACGTCCTCTCCCACGCCAAGCACAGAGTGCAGACCCGGACAACGCCCACGAACCGCCTCAACGACAGGGGCAAACTCACGCTCACTCACAAGGAGCTTGGCTTCGCTGTGATTGAGGATATAGACCAGCTCTTCGCCTACAAGCCGCCAGTTGACCGGCAGCGCTACTGCCCCCAGCCGGTTCACAGCAATGATGGTCTCCAGAAACTCAGGGCAGTTCTTGAGAAGAATAGCAACAATATCGCCAGCCTCCAGGCCACGCTCCTTGAGAGCACAGGCAAGGGCCTCACAGCGCTCCTGAAGCTGACCATAGCTGAGCCGCCGCCCCTCGTAAATCATGGCTTCTCGCTCAGGATGCCGTTCCGCGTAGTGCTCAATTACACTGCTGAAATTGAAGGTCATGACGCGCTCCTTTGCCAGCTCGCCAGGCCACAGCTCAGCAGGTAGATCGCCCCTTTGCGCGCTGATACCCGGCAAGCACCTTCCTTCCAGGTTGCTGGACCGCAGAGATAGAGGAGAAGGCCTCACAACGTAGCGCAGCGCCTCTCCGCCAGCCCGCTGACAGAGAGGATAGTCTGGCTCCTTGGCAAGCACGTATGCGCTGCTTGCCGACCGACCAATCGGTCTGTTTGGCGGAAGTATAACATAGCCTGCAATTTGGCGTCAAGAGTTAGTGTAAGTTTCGCACGGGCTAAGATCGCATTGAGCTAGATTTTATCTGACACGGATGTTGCACTAGAAACTGATACTGGACGACTTTTAAAAGTGCTATGTCTGATAGACTCTTGACGGGGGCTCTTCGCCTATGCTATACTTCCAACCGACTGGTCGGTCGCATAGCGGCGACGCGCCCACAGTAGACGCTGCTATCTGGCGCTGCGCAGCTCATGAGCGGCCTGCTCTTCAGGAGGGCAGACGTCTGAGCGCTGACGTCAGGGTAGCGTATTGTCGGCCTGGTCTCGTCTGGCCTGGCCCGCACAGAGAGGACGTGCGGCCTTCGTTCAAGGGAGGTCTAAGTAAGAATGAGCGTCTACCCACGGTCCAGTGAGCCTTTCCTCTTCGTCCACAAGGAGCCTGTCCAGGGCCAATGCCCGGAGTGTGGCAGCCACAACCTGCGGCGTTACCCCGTGCTGAGCGAAGGCGGCTGGTGGCTGGTGACGAAATGCCAAGACTGCCTCTATAGCCTTGAGCGCCAGCGCTGGGGCCGCCTCGGCTCCATTCAGCTTCTCTCCGAGACACTCTAGCTGGCTTGTTCATGGTGAGCGGCGTCTCATCCTTGTACTTGATTGACTTCACTGGGAGTAGAGTCGCCTCGCTTCAGTATTTCTTCCGAGGAGTCTTCCTATGCTTGCAGTCGATGTTGGCGGCACCTTCACCGATGTTGTGGCCCTCACTGACCACACGATCAAGGTGACCAAGGTCCCTACCAATACTCTGGAGACGGAGCGCTCGGTGCTCGAAGGCGCACGTCTGCTCGATGTCGCTCGTAAACCGATCTTCAACCACGCCAGTACTGTTGGTCTGAACGCCATTATTACCCGCCGCTTGCCCAAGGTGGCCTTTTTGACGACGCTAGGACATCGAGACATCCTGGACATGGGACGCACGTGGCGCCCGCTTGATGCCTTGACAGATCCTGGCTGGCGTCGTCCCTTTGGTGATGCCGCTGCTCCCCTGGTTCCTCGTTATCTGCGCCGAGGGATTAGCGAGCGTATCACCGCTGATGGCAGTGTGCTGATCCCGCTCGACGAGGCTCAGGCCCGCGAGCAACTAGCCATTCTCAGGAAATGCCATGTTCAGGGCGTGGCTATCTGCCTGCTCAACGCCTACGTGAATCCTCAGCATGAGATCCGCCTGCGCGAGCTAGTGCGTGAGGAGCTGGGTGATATCCCTTGTTCGATCTCTTCCGAGGTCTCTCCTCTGGCCAAGGAGTATGCCCGTGCTTCGACGACCCTGATCGACGTGCTGATGAAGATCATTTTCTCACAGTATTCGCATAATCTGCTCTCCGGACTACGTGAGGCCGGTTTCGCTGGTCAGGTGAATTTCGCCGACTGCGCTGCGATGCTGCGTCCGGCAGAGATTGCGATGGAGCAGCCTTTCCGCATTGTCTTCGCCGGGCCAGCCGCGGGAGCGGTCTCTAGTGCCCACTTCGGACGCCTGATCGGCGAGGAGAACTTGATCTGCTGCGATATCGGCGGAACATCCTGCGATATCAGCGTGGTCACGCGCGGGCAACCAGTAGTGAATGAGACCTTCGAGCTGGAGCATGATCTGCTGGTGAATGCCCTTTCGATCGAGATCGCCAGCATCGGGGCCGGCGGCGGGAGCATCGTCTCTATTTCTCCTTCCGGCGAGATGCGTGTCGGACCAGAGAGCGCCGGCGCCGATCCTGGCCCGGCCTGCTATGGCAAGGGCGGCACGGCCCCCACTCTGACCGATACCTGCCTGCTGATCGGCATCCTTGATCCCGAGCGCTTCCTCGGCGGACAGATGCGTCTTGATGTGGATCTGGCGCGCGCGGCCTTCGAGCGCTTGCCGACTTCGTTGAGTCTGGAGAAGCGCATCGAGTACGCCTATAAGATCGGTCTCAATAATATCGCCGAGGGCCTGCTGGATATCACGATTAAGCAGGGCATCGATCCACGCGATTATAGTTTGATCGCTTACGGCGCAGCCGGCCCGCTCTTCCTGCCGGCGATCCTCGAGCAGATCAAGGCTAAGCGGGTGATTGTTCCTCCCTATCCCGGCTTCTTCTCGGCGCTCGGGCTGCTTAGCTCCGATCTGGTCTACTCCGACAGCCGCAGCGCTTATATGGTTCTGACTCCGGAAGTTGCCCCGACCATCGCTCAGATCTATCACGCCATGGAGGAAAAGTTACTGGCGCGTATTCCGGGCGATAAAAGTCAGGTGCGCATCTTGCGCAGCTTCGACGGGCGCTTGCTTGGCCAGACCTGGGAGACCCCCTTTGTGGAGGTGCCTGCTGGCGAGATTACGGCTGAGACGATCGCGACGATGATCGAGAACTTCCATCGCGTCTATGAGCAGCGTTCAGGCAATCGCTTCGAGGCGATTCCGGTCCAGAGTGTGACCTATCGCGTGCAGGTCGTGGTTCCTTCTCAGAAGGTAGAATATCCTTTCCTGGGAGAGGGCCAGCCGCATGAGGTGGCTCCCGAGCACTGGACGACGCTGCGCTATCTCGGCAATGGTGAGCTGCGGGTCGCCGAATATGAGCGGGCCCACCTGACAAGTGGGGCCATTGTGCGTGGCCCGGCGATTATCCGTGAACCAACGTCTACTATTCACGTGGTCGCCGGTCAGGTGGCCCGTGTTGGTTCATGGGGCGAGGTTATCATTGAGCCTGTTGCTTCCTAGGACCTTCTGCTCTAGGCGCAACGGGGAGGGGCCGTCTGGCTGAGTACGCTACGCTTCGCTTGCTTTGCCGTCGGCCTCTGTCCGTTGCCGCCTCCGCTTTGTTCTGCTCGACTGATCGCTTGTTGTATGCTGCTTAGTGCTTGAGGAGGTTCCTACGATGGTGCGCGTTGAGCCACCGGTGCTTATTAAGGATCTGGACGAGGACGCTTTCCGCGCGCGCTACCACTGTGATCGCTTTACAGCCACAGTGCTTTCTAGCCGCCTGCGCTATATTGTACAGCATATGTGCACCGGCCTGCTGACTAATGCCTTTTCAGTAATTCTACGTGATTGGTACGATTTCGCGAGCACGATTGCTGGTCCACCAGAGCTGGACTATCCGACACCGGCGGTCAGCAATAGTCTGGTTCTCTTCTTGGGGACGATGACCGATGCGGTGCGCAATGCTGTCGAGGAATTCGGACCCCAGAATCTGCAGCCAGGCGATGTGCTGATGTGCAACGATCCCTATCGCATCGGCACTCACGTTAACGATGTCTGCTTTATCCGCCCGGTCTTTTTCGAAGGCCGCTTAGTCGGTTTTGTCAACCTGCAGGCCCACATGCTCGATATGGGCGGCGTGGTTCCGGCTGGTTTCAGTGGCACAAAGCGCAATGTCTATGAGAATGGCCTAGTCATCGGACCCCAGTTGCTCTATCACGGCGATCGTCCGGTGAAGTCAGCCTGGAGCCTGATTTTCGATAATGCGCGCTTTGGCAATCTCATGCTGCCGGATATTAAGACAATCTACCAGAACCTGCGTTTGGGTGAGAATCTGCTACTGGAGACCATCCAGCGCTATGGGGTCGAAAGCTATCTGGGAGCGATCCGCTACGCTTGCGATCTGTCCGCAGAGACCATGCGCCAGGCCTTGGCTCGTCTGCCGGATGGCGAGTTCGAGGGCGAGGATTTCATCGACTGCGATGGCATCGACGATAGTGAGGAGTATCATGTCAAAGTCAAGGTACGCATCCGCGGCGATCGCGCTGAGGTGGATCTGAGTGGCAGCTCACGGCAGGCCCGCACCAGCATTAATGGCGGTTGGTTGGACGCTAAGACGGCGGTGGCAGTCGCTCTTAAGTATTTGCTGGACCCGCGCAGCCCCTTTACATCGGGCACACTGCGCAATGTGGATATTGTCCTGCCAGAAGGCACGTTTTTCAGCGCTATGCCCCCCGATGGCGCGATCTTCCTCTATTGGGAAAGCACACAGCCTTTGTTGTTGGCGATCTTCCGCGCTCTGAAAGACGCTTTGGGGCCGAACGCGGTCGGCGGCGACTATTGTTCGCTCAATATTCATAATGCCAACGGGGTGCGTAACGGTATCCCCTGGGTGACAATGGCGCAGTGCGGCGGTGAACATGGTCCCTGGGGCGCGACCAAGGACGGCGATGCCGATAGCTACATGGTCTTCTATCTGGCGAATAATCTTGATCCGGCAACTGAGGCCATTGAATCCGATTTTCCTTGCGTGGTGCTGCGCAAGGAATACGCGACCGATACCGCCGGTGCCGGTCAGCATCGCGGCGGAGCGGCTGTGGTGAAAGATACGCTGTGGTTGACCGAGGCTGAGCATTATTCGATGCCGCTGCATACAAAGGCTCCTAGTGGCTTCGGTGTCTACGGGGGCAAGGATGGGGCAGTGGGGGCAGTCTGGGTCTGGGAACCCGAGGCCTATGAGCAGGTTCAACGAGCCGGGCTGGTTGGCTTTGATGAAGCCGTCTATCGCCAGGCAACGCCGGTCGCCGGAGTTCTTAACCCTGAGACCCACGCCCTCGATCGTCAGGGACGCTATTTCCACTTCGCCCGCGTGCCGATCTGGCGCACACGTCCCCGCACTATGTTCCGCTATCTGACTAACGGCGGCGGGGGTTGGGGCAATCCGTTGGAGCGACCCCCTGAGCGGGTTCTCCGCGATGTGCGTGATGAGTATATCAGCATTGAGACAGCACGAGAGCTGTATGGTGTTGTGATTCGGGGCGATCCTTACCACGATCCTGAGGGTCTTGAGATCGATTATGAGGCAACGCAGGCGCGGCGCAGCGCAGCCGCCGGCCAGAGCCATTGACAGGCGTTCTATAATCTGTACTGCATGTGAAAGGTGAGACTCTATGGGCCAGCACTTTGCGATCTGCAGGAGCATGCGAGGTCTGCGATCTGCGGTTCCGGCTTCCGCCCCGGCTGCGGTTTCTCCCCGTCCTCCCTAAACTCAAGCCGCCTTTGTCTGCTGCAGGGCAGAAAATCAACTTGGGGCACGCTGATGGTGACTGACAGACTTGTGTTAAGGGAGCAGAGGCCGGCCCCCTGCCTCTCGCCCCGCGCTGAGAGAGGAGGATTCCCGTGGCGCGTAAGCGCGATATCATCGAGGTAGCTGCCCAGTTGTTCGCCCGGCACGGCTACCACGGTACCAGCGTACGTGATCTCTCTGAGGCGCTGGGGCTCGGTAAGGCCAGCCTCTACCACCATATCGAGAGCAAGGACGAACTCCTGTTCTGGGTGCATGAGCAGTTCATTAATCCCTTACTGGAGGAGACAGAGCGACGCCTGAGCGCCGAGATGGACCCACGCGATGCGCTGCGCACTTTGAGCTGTATTCTGATGCGCGTCATCGCTGACTATCGGCCCTACGTGACTGTCTTCTTGAATGAGTGGCGGGCGCTCTCTCCTGAGCGCGCGGCGGCGATTCGGGAGAAGCGCAAGCGCTTCGAGGGCTATATCCGCGCCGCTCTGCAGCGCGGTATCGAGCAGGGCCTGTTTCGCCCCCTGGATGTTTCGGTGACCTGCCTGGGCTTTCTGGGTATGCATAACTACGCCTATCAGTGGCTCAATCCCGAGGGTCGCCTTTCCCCTGAGGAGATCGCCGCTATCTTTAGCTCGATTTTCTTGCGCGGTATCGCACAGGGACCGGGCGAGGTCCAGGGTCAGGCTCCGCCAGCCCCGGCTAGCCCATAAGCTGGCTGAGCGATTATGACATCGGCCAGTTGCACCCTTCGCCTGTTTTCTCATGGATCTCTTGGACTGGACGACGAGCGGTCGGCTCTGACAGGTAGCCTAGCCGTTAGCCAAGCGCAGGGCCTGGCCCTGAGCGCTCGCTGCGGCTGCCACGCTCTAGACGACGTCAGCTCTGCCGTTCGTTCATACGGTGTGAAGTAAGAAAGAAAGCGATGCAGCGAAAGGCGGTTATTTATGGCAGCAGCTCCTGTTAGCGATCGGATTAACCTGAATGGTCAGGTGGCGGTGGTGACCGGTGCAGCCCGGGGTATCGGTCAGGCCACTGCCCGCGTGCTGGCCCGTGAGGGGGCCAGTGTGGCTGCCCTGGATGTGCTGCCGTGCACGGAGACGGTGCAAGCGGTAGAAGCTCAGGGTCAGCGCGCGCTGAGTGTCCAGTGCGACGTGTCTGATGCTCAGCAGGTGCGCCAGGCTCTCGATGAGGTCGTGACCCGTCTCGGTCCCCCTCATATTCTGGTGACCTGCGCCGGCGTGGTCTCGCGGACGGATCTGGAGGCAATGACCGTCGAGGAGTGGGATCGGGTCTTGGCCATCGATCTGCGCGGGACGTTCCTTTGTGTGCAGGCGGTCTATCCTCATATGAAGGCCCGTGGCTACGGGAAGATCGTTTGTGTGGGATCGGTCGCCGCGAAAGTGGGCGGCGTGATCTCTGGTCCGCATTATGTGGCCGCCAAAGGCGGCGTTCACTCTTTCATTAAGTGGGTGGCTAAGGCCGGCGCCCCCCACGCCATCTATGTGAACGCGGTCGCTCCCGGCCCCGTCTGGACCGATATGACTATTGGCCACCCGTATCGGGATGATATGTCTCCTTTGGGCCGCTTGGGCGACCCGCGCGATATTGCTGAGGCGATTCTCTTCCTGGCTTCTCCTGCCTCGAATTGGATCACTGGTTTGATTCTGGATGTGAATGGCGGAATGTTGATGGATTAGGACTTTCCTGCTCTTGATCCTTCTGCGCCTGACTGCTTACCTCGATAACCAGGCGAGCGCGGCGGTACGTTGGCCACTTTGGCCTCACTGCTTGCCACCGCGCTCGCGCTTCAAAGACGGCTTGCCCCCCTGTGCTCGTTCGCCGGCTCCGTCCGTCTGCTGCTCTAGCCTGCCGATTATTCCCGCTCACTGGCTTCATTGCTGAGTTTGGCGCCGAGGTCATGGTGATGCTATCCTGATAGGGCAGAGCGAGAATGGCAGGCAAGAGGGGAGACAGCCTCGTCAGAGCAGCCCAGGCGCGGCAATGATGCCCCGTCGCCTGAGCGGTGGAGATCAGCGGCCCTTCTTTCCCTCCTCTGCCGCGCCAGGCAATGATGAGGGATACGCAGACGATGAATGGTTTTTCCGAGCAATCTGCACAGGATAAGCCTGCGGAGACCTTCTCTTCGCGTCAACATACCTATGTGATTGATCCCGAGAATCCAGGGGAGCTGGCCCGCCTGATGATGCAGGAACGCATCATTACCGAAGGGATGGGCGGCCTCTTCCCGGAGGGCCAGTCACTACCTCCGATGGCCAGGGTTTTGGACCTGGCTTGCGGCCCAGGCGGCTGGGTGCTGGATCTGGCCCGCGCCTATCCCGACGCCGAGGTGATCGGTGTCGATATCAGTCGGGCCGTGGTAGAGTACGCTACTACCCAGGCTCAAACGCGCCGCCTGGCCAATGCCAGCTTTCAGGTGATGAATGTCATGCAGCCGTTGGCCTTCCCTGACGCTTCCTTCGACCTGGTGAATGGTCGCTTGCTCGCGGGCTTTATGCTCCCTGCGGCCTGGCCTCGTCTGCTGGCTGAAGGCTACCGCCTGCTGAAGCCGGGCGGCGTGCTACGCCTGACTGAGGGAGAGCTCTCGCTCACAACTAGTCCAACCCTCAGCGCGCTGCATGAGCTAGGGACACGCGCCTTGAAGCTGGCTGGCCAGAGCTTCTCACCAGATGGGCGCCATGTCGGTATCACGCCGGTGTTGCCGCGCCTGTTGCGTCGGACCGGCTTCCTAGATGTGCGCCTCCACGCGAGCGCTATTGAGTGGTCGATCGATACCCCCGCTTACTATAGCCTCTTTAAGGACTGCATGATGGGATTGGAGTTGATCCGCCCTTTCCTGCTGCGCGCCGGCTTGATTCAACAAGATGAGCTAGAGAGACAGATACAGCAAGCTCTGGCAGAAATGCAGCGAGATGACTTCTGCGCACTCTGGACGCTGGTGACTGTCTGGGGCCAGAAGCCTGCGGCACCCTCCACCTAGGAAGCACTCTTTCTGGCTCTTTGGCCCGGCCTTAACTTGCTCTGCTCTGCGGTTAGGGCTGGGTCCCAAGAGCCAGCAGCAGCAAGAGGATGCTCAGGAGAAAGCCAGTGAGCAGGAGAAAAACGACGAGACGGGCTTGCCGGCTCGTTTCGGCGAGGACGTCAACGGCCAGTAGCAGACTCTCATCGTTGGTAGTCGGCTGGATTGGCTCCGGCATTGAGGCCGATCTGCGCGCGCCTACGCCGCCAGGCCAACGCCCACGCCACTGGCTGAAGTTGGTCAGGCGTGGCCGACCCAGGCCACAGCGCAGGTAGAGATAGCACAGCACCACCAGGCCGCCGAGCAAAAGGATACAGATGATCATGATGAACAGGGCCAGCATCGTGTTGCGCTCCTTTGTTCTGCATGGTGCACATGCGCGCTCTTTTTATTCCAGGGACACGCTTTCACTATCCACACTTTATATGGACGCTCTGCCGCAGGCCACGTGAAAAGGAACCCAATCTGGAGATACTCACGTAAGAAGGTATTGACAAGGTGACAGTCAGCCCTCTCGATGTCTATCTATATACCTGAGATTGTGATAGCCCTGGCTCCTGTGATACAGTACAGGGACGCCAAGAGAACTGCTTAGAGAGACGAGGTGCTCTGTCATGAGTGAGGATGATCAGTTGGAGCAAGCGACCCTTGCTGGTGGTTGCTTCTGGTGCACTGAGGCGGTCTTTAAGCGCGTCAAAGGGGTAGTGAGCGTCACACCGGGCTATGCCGCCTCACGGGTTCCCAATCCGAGCTACGAGCAGGTTTGCTCGGGCCAGACGGGCGCTGCCGAGGCCGTGCAGATCCGCTTTGATCCGCGCGTCATCTCCTACGAGCAGTTGCTTGAGATTTTCTGGCACATCCACGATCCGACGACGCTCAACCGCCAGGGGAATGATATCGGAACGCAGTATCGCTCGGCCATCTTTTATCACAACGATGAGCAGCGGCGCATCGCTCTGGCCTCCAAGGAGGCGCTTGAACAGGCCCACATCTACCGCGATCCGATCGTCACCGAGATCGTTCCCTTCAGCAACTTTTATCCTGCCGAAGATTACCACCGTGACTATTACGATCGCCACCCTAATCAGCCTTATTGTATGATTGTCATTGCTCCGAAGGTGCAGAAGTTGCTGAAGGAGTACGCGCCCGTGGTTAAGGAGAGCTGAGCGAGCCGAGGCTTGCCAGAGAGGCAGAGATAGAGAGAGGCAAGGTCACAAAGCTGCCCCCGGGGGGCTGACAGGTGCCTGGCGTTGAGCCAGCAGGCCAGGCGGTCCAGCCTCGTCCGGGGGCCAGTGTGGTGTCGCCAGGTCCGACCAAGGCAAGAGAACAGAGCAGCATCGAGCTGCGGAGAGAAAGCAGCGACGCTGCCCCCAGTGATCAGGAACCAGGCGGTGACGGTTAGAGAAGAGCTGTCACGCGGCGCAGCTTACCATCGCGCAGGAAGCTGACAATCAGGCGATCGCCAGGCAGATGGCGTCTGACAATGCGCTGCAGATCGCGTGGCTCGGTGACCGGTTCACCGTCGGCAGCGACGATGATATCAAGACGGCGCAGGCCAGCTCGCTCAGCCGGGCTGTCGCGGTGCACCTCCAGTAGCTCCATAGCGCTCACCTGGTTGAGTTGGAGGTTCCGTCGCAGCTCAGGATCGAGCAGAATGCGCATCCCCCCTACCCCCAGGGCCACGCTTCCAGTTCGCGCCGTGTTGCTGTGCGTGATACGAGCAATTGCCCCCTGCAGAGTCTCGAGAGGGATAGAAAAGCCCAGTCCCTGGGCCAATGCCACCATTGCCGTCGTCATGCCGACAACCCGTCCATTGCTGTCGACCAGAGGGCCGCCTGAGTTACCCGGATTGATGGGCGTATCGGTCTGGATCAGGTTGGTAAGGCGACGCCCGCCGCGTCCCTCTAGCGTACGCCCGAGCGCGCTGACCACCCCTGCGGTCACAGTCCAGTTCAGCCCATACGGATTGCCCACGGCAATCACAAGCTGGCCTACACGCAACTTTCCCCGTCCGAACTCAGCGACTGGGAGGCGCTCGGCCCCGATGCGCAGCAGAGCAACATCGGCATCAGGATCAGCCCCGACAAGCCCGGCATCAAAGGAGCGCCCGTCGGCCAGCGTGACACGAATGCGCCGCGCCCCTTCAACTACATGGGCATTGGTCAGCACCTGTCCATCGGAGGCAAAGAGGAAGCCCGAGCCTAGACCGGTCGCGCCGAAGCCAGGGCCACCATACCCTGGAGGGACATACGGCCAGCGCAGCCCGCCGCGCTCAACGTCAATCCGCACGACTGCCGGCCCGACACGCTCCGCCGCCGTCGTGACGGCGCGCGAATAGGCATCAAGGGCCTGTGCATCGCGTTCTTCTGTCTCCATCATAGCTGCCATCGCGCTTTCTACTGTGGAACCCCATTTTTCGCCGAGCGTGCGAGGCTGCGAATCAATGAGATTGCTTCCTATTGTATCACATACACGCTTCAAGGGGCAGAGCGCGCGCCTGGTCCCGGTTCAGCGTCAGGGCGAGCTAGCACAGCGGGTCACACCAGGCCCGCAGAGCAAGCGCGGGCAGAGCCAACAGGCCAGGCACCAGGTAAGCGAGATGCGCCTGACCCGGGGCGGCAACTCCAGCGAGCCAGTAGCCAGGCCAGCCTGCTGGCTGCTCGCGCGCTCTAGCGGCGTCCTTGCTAGAGACTGCCCAAGAGGGCCATAAGTTGCTCCAATTCGCGTCTATCGTCAACCAGCGGCACTAGCGCGACAACCAGCTCATCGAGGCCACGCGCCAGTAGCTCGCGCAGGCGAGCTGCCACAGTCGCCTCGTCTCCCCAGATCACCAGGTTCCTGATCAGTTCTTCAGGCAGGAGACCGTCATCGGAGAGAGGATAGCCGGCGTCAGCAAACATATTGCGGTAGAAAGGCGCGCGCGTATAAAAACCCAGATGGCGACGTGCCGCCTCTAGCACCTGGCCCCAGTCGCTTCCAAGCGCCACGGGGACATGGGCCAGCAATGGTGGCACAGGCCGTCCGCGCGAGGCTGCCCCTTCGGCCAGGGCCGGCTTGGCCTTTTCTAGCAGATAGGGATGGGGGCACATCCAGGAAATGGCGCCGTCCGCTAGCTCGCCCGCCAGACGGAAAGCCCGCGAGCGCAGCGCGGAGATCAGAATTGGCACGCGCCGCGGCTGAGCAAAAGCAGCGTGCGCCGTGTAAAACCGCCCTTGAAAGTCAACCTGTCCTTCCCACAGCGCCGCACGCAGGATGGTCAGATACTCGCGGAGCTGCTCCAATGGCTCAACCATTGAGAAGCCATAGACACCCTCAATGGCATGGCGATGGCTTGTCCCTATGCCAAGACGCAGGCGCCCCGGTCCCAGCTCTTCCAGCGTGTAGGCCTGCTGGGCCATGACCAGAGGATGACGAGGATAGGTCGGCACAATTGCCGTACCCAGACGGATGCTTTGGGTCTGCACCAGGGCTGCGGCAAACAACGTAAGGGTGTCTACTGTGGTCGGGAACTGGGTCATCCAGAGTTGGCGTATGCCAGCCTTCTCCGCCTGCTGCAGCCTCGCCAGCATATGAGAGCCACTGGTGTGCCCAAAGAGCGCTAAGCCAACACGCTCACGGGCTGGCCTCTCAGTTCTCTCAGACTCGTGAGCCGCAACAGGATTCTGTTCGTGCATAGGGCTTCCCTCCTTTCTTACCTGGCAGCTCCTCGCGATCGCTGCCAGCACTTGTGCAAGAGGAGAGCAGCCCCGACAGGCTCTCTCCTGCCATGCACCATAGCACCCACCTCACCGCCCTGTCAAGCAAAGAAGGCGCCCAAGGCCGCGAAGCCACTTTCGCCGGCCCGGTCCCCGCCAGCGATCAGAGCAGGCACGGGCCGGCACCTACCCCGCCGCTGGTTGCCGTCGTTGGTTGACTCCCGCCCGGTACTCGCGCATCACCAGCTCGGTCAGTTCCTCGACAGAGGTCTGCGCCGCCGGCTTATCCAGCACAATACGCCCGTGCTGGAGCAGATTGACCCGGTCACAGATCTCTAGAACCTGCGCATAATTGTGGGCGATCATAATGATCGAGACCTGGCCCTCATTCTTGAGTGTGCGAATGAGATTCATAATCAGGCTGCCTTCCTTCGCCCCCATCGCTGCCAGTGGCTCATCCAGCAGCAAGATGCGCGCCTGCGAGTAGACTGCGCGCGCAATGGCGATCGATTGCCGCTGGCCTCCTGAGAGCCGGGCCACCTCGATATCAACCGAAGGGATATTGACCCCCATGCTCTCCAGATACTCGCGCGCCAGACGCCGCATGCGCCGATTATCGAGCAGGGGGAAAGGCTTCAGCAGCGATTCTCGTTTAAGAAACATATTATGATAAACACTCAGTTCATTGATCAGGGCAAGGTCCTGATAGACGGTTTCAATGCCCAGAGAACGAGCATGGGAGACGGAGTGCAGACGGACCTCTGTTCCATCGATAAAGATGCGGCCCTCGTCTGGCTGCAGGAAGCCCGTCAGAATCTTGATCAAGGTCGACTTGCCGGCGCCATTATCCCCAACCAGGCCCAAGACCTCACCTTGGCGCAGATAGAGACTGACGCCATTGAGAGCCGTCACCGCCCCAAAGCGCTTGACCAGTCCCTCCGTACGGATCACTTCTGGCGTTGTGAACTCGCTCATTCGCGCCCTGCCTCTCGCCATAGTCGCAGGCGAACATTCAAAATCATGGCCACGAGGATCGCCGCTCCCAGGATAATATCGAAGGTGAAAGCACTCACGCCGAGCAGGGTAAAGCCATCACGCAGAATCGAGAGCACCAGCGTGCCCAGGAAGGCCCCGATAATCGTCCCCAGGCCACCGGTGAGAGCTGTGCCGCCAATGACAGCCCCCGCCACTGCCAGAAACATGATATCGGTGCCGCCCGCCTGGGGATCGATCGAGGTAATGCGAAAGGCCTCTAGCGTTCCGGCAAAGCCACCAAGCACGCTGCAGAGCATGAAATTACCGATCTTAATGCGAGCTACATTCACCCCCACCTCGCTCGCCCCCAGCAAGTTGCCACCGGTTGCAATCGTATGCAGCCCCCAGCGTGTCCAGGAGAGCACGATCTGCATGACGATGGCGATAGCAATGGCCCAGATAATTTCCGAGTAGGAGGCATGGCCCAGCACCTCATCCACCAGGCCCTCCGAGGGCGTCAAGACAGGGAAGCCCTGCGAGATGGTCAAGGTGAGGCCATTGATCAGAAAGAGGGTGCCCAGCGTAGTGATGAAAGAAGGTACCCTGAGCGCGACGGTAATCAGGCCATTGAACAGCCCGACAAGCGCACAGACAATCAGCCCCAGGATCAGCCCCACTATAAGCGGCAGACCAGCCTCCTGTTTGGCAAAGTACATGATAAAAGGAGCCAAAGCATAGACCTGGCCCACCGAGAGATCAATTTCACCGCAGATGAGCAGCATGACCTCCCCAGCGGAGATGATGGCAGTTGCTGCCACAAATTGGGAGAGCGTCCTGATGTTCTGCGCTGAGAGGAAGGCCGGCTTAGAGAGCTGGAAGTAAATGATGAGGGCTATGGCCACGACCACAATACTGGCCTCACGCTGCCTTAGAAAGAGACGGGCCAGCCTTAGCCAGGGACTGGGCCGCTCCGGCGTTGGTTCCGGCTCCTCCTCCATCGGAGGAGCAACAAGAACATTCTCGGCCATTGCGATGCTCCTTCCTGTTGTGTACTGCCTTCGGACCTATCCTATCGTCTCCCGCCAGCGCCCGCCTTAGCACCTTCCTTCTGCTAGCTCACCTGGCGCGACGTCACTGCACGAGCGGCTAGCGCGACGCTTCTTCTCTATAGATGTGTTCGAAGGAGCGGGCCGTGACAGTATGCCCCATAACGAATCTGTAAGCCTCGCTGCCTTCTCACTTCTCTTTAGCAAAGAAGAATTTGTCGCCCGTTGCATTGGCTTGGGAGCCAGATGCCAGATCAAAGGGACATCCAGCGCGCCAGACTGACAGATCAGGCTGACAGCCCATCTGGTGTTAGCCACCAGTCTAGCAGGGGGCCAGGCGAAGTGGCAAGATGGTCAGGGTCAAGGCCATAGCCCGCCGGCTGGCCCCCTGGTGATAGACTGAGATCACGAGCGTGGGACAAGCTGCTCTTTAGACGAGCTGCCCTCGAAGCGCGTTTGGGTGCGCAGATAGGGGCCGACGTTCTCCTTGGTAACAAAGAGCAGGCCCGTGTCGGTGTCGGAAGGCACCATCAGGCCGCCCGAGAGCAGGTAAAGGAAGAGTTGAATGACCGGATAGAAGCCTTGTAAGTAAGGCTGCTGATCAATCGTGAAGTCAAGGTTACCAGCCTGGATCTCCTGGAGTGTCTTGGTCAAGAGATCGTAGCCGCCGCCATGTACACCTTTAGCCGCCAGGTTATATTTCTCCATTACCTGGGCAACGCCCTGGGTACTGCCCGCGTCGACGGCAAACATGCCCTTGATGTTGGGATGGCCCAGATAATAGGCTTCAATGCGCGATAGCTCCTCCTCAACCTGGGCCCCGGTGGCGACCTCGACAAAGTTGATGGGCGCCTTAGAGTCAAGAATGGCCTGCTTGGCCCCGTCAATGCGCGGCTGGATGTTGAGCGAGCCAGGAGTGGCGATGAAGCCAACAACGTCACCGCTGCCTACGAGGGAGACGATGCGCTGCCCCATGCGATAGCCCGACTGGTAGAGGTCCTGACCGATGTAGGCCAGGCGCCTGTTCTTACTGCCGGCTGGCGCATCGGCATTGTAGGCCACAACGGGAATGCCCGCATCGAGAGCGCGATTGACGGGTTCATCGAAGGCTGTGGGATCGATGATAGAGACGGCAATGCCGTCGGCCTTGGCGGCAATGGCAGCGTTGAAGGCGTCGACCATCTCCTTAACAAGACTGTTGGCCGACCCTGTCCACTGATAGGTACAACCGACGAGGGCGCAGGCGTCTTGAATGCCGTACTGGGTGGGGACGAAGAAGGGGTTGGTGGTCACATGGTTGATGAAGACAAAGTTCCATTTGGGATGGCTGGGAAAGTTGCCCGCCACTCCCGTGGGCGAGCTGCTCGATTGCTGGCCTCCGCAGGCCGCCAACGCCGAGGCCAGCGTCGCCCCGGCCCCGCCGGCTAGCGCCGTTTGCAGTAGACGCCGTCGTCTGAGAGGAAGACGCTCGAAATAGGCCGAGAAGTTTGATCCTGCCACGGCTGGACCTCCAGTTCCTTCTAGTCGCCTGACAGACAGAGCAATGGCCTGAAAAGGCTCACCTCACTCCGAGCGAGCGACGAAACTTCACAAGGAGAGCTTCCTCCTTGCCCTTGGCTTGCTTTCCTCGCTTCAGTCGCTGTGCTGGCTGTACCGATCAACTGCGGTCTTCGTGGTCTTTCTCGCGGTTGCCTACGATCTCCTTCGGGTAGGTCGGCGCTTCGCTTTTTACATTGATTGTCCTCTATCAAGCTGGCGGGCGAAGAGAACGAACCCAGGAAAGTAGAGAGAGTTACTCACCTCCTTCTTGTGGGGGGGCTGGCATCTCGCCCTGGCCAGGGCAAGCGCTTACCAGCAGGGCAGAGCCAGCGCTGGTATAGCCCAGGGCCTGGTGCACATCGGCTGTGGTTAGCACAATCAGGTCGCGCATAGCCTCCTCGGCGGTCAGTTCCTGGCGCTGACGAATGGCCTCAGCGACGCGCCGATGGAGCGGCATAGCCCGCTGATTAGCTCCTGGCAGGCGCGCTGTTACCAGGCGACTGGCGCGCAGCGGGGCCGCTAGCGTGGCTACAATGCGCTGTAACAGCTCATTATGGGCCGCTGCACACAGAGCGCTGTGAAAGGCCAGATCAGCTTCAATATATGGCTCGGCCTCCTCGACCAGCTCTTCTAGCCGGTCACATGCTCGCTCGATGATCTCTATCTCCTCAGCAGTCGCGCGTGAGGCTGCCAGCCGCGCCGTCATCGGCTCAAACATGAGGCGCACTTCGCAGACTGCCTCCAGAAAAGCTGGATCAGGCCCCACCTCGTACTGCCAGGTTAGTACATCAGGATCGAGGAGATTCCAGTCCGTCCGGGGACGCACACGCGTTCCCGTACGTGGTCGCGCTTCAATCAGCCCCTTCTCCGCCAGCACTTTGAGCGCTTCGCGCAAGACTGGACGGCTGACGTTGAATTGTTGGCTCAGCTCTGGTTCGCTCAAGAGGGCATCTCCTGGCTGAAACTCCCTGCGCATAATGCTTAACCCAATCTCCCGCACGACCTGCGCGGATAGATTCTGCCGCCTGAGCGAACGGAAGGTTCTCGCCATCTGCCTCCACAATTGTCATACAATTTAACGGTATGATAATATAGGGATGTGGCTTCTGTCAAGCCAGGCGCAAATGACTTCTGCTTCCTAAGAGAGTTTTACTGTTGATCACCTCTGGAG
>NZ_JADGHT010000158.1 GCF_019683755.1 Thermogemmatispora sp.
ATAGTATAGCACTCAGAGGAGATCATTGTCAATGCAAGATATGCAAAAGAGGTCGCCAAGCTCTTCTTATCATCCGGCTGGAAGCAAGAAGGCTCGGCGACATAGATGTGTTCTCGAAGAGCCAGTAGTCAGCCTTTGGGGAGGAGAACAAGTCGATCAGATCTGATGTCTGGTCAGACAGACAGGCAAGTACGAGCAAAGAGGCGCAACGCTTCGAGATTAGTAGCGGCATCCACAAAATGAATAATCAACTCCTGGATACCCAAGGCCTCATACTCAGCGATACGGGAGCGAATAGTCTCCGGCGTGCCGATCAGTTGGGTACGGCGCAGGTGCTCCAGATTGGAGCGCTGCTCAGGGCGCAGCTTGGCCACCGCCTCCGCCTCACTTTCTGCGACAGCGCACTCGTCAATAATCACTGTGCGCCAGATACTCTCATAATCACGACCCACAGCCTCGCAGTGTTGGCGCAGTACTGCCAGCTTATGTCGGACTGTTTCGACATCGCCACCGAAGTTACAGGCATCGCCATAGAGGGCCACCAGGCGCAGTGTCACCTTTTCACCGCTACCGCCGATCAAGATGGGGATATGCGGACGCTGCACGCCCTTGGGCTGATTGATCGCGCCGCGCACCTGATAATAGCGGCCCTCAAAATAGGCCTCCTCCTGTGTCCACATAGCCAGCAACACCTGCAGGGCCTCATCCAGGCGGGCCAAGCGCTCCCCCGTGGAAGGAAACTCATAACCGTAAGCCCGATACTCATGCTCATACCAGCCGGCGCCGATCCCCAGGATCAAGCGACCGTGGCTCAGCACATCGACCGTGCTTGCCATCTTCGCCAGTAAGGCCGGATGGCGATAGCTATTGCAAGTCACGATCTGGCCGATACGCACGCGCCGCGTATCGCGGGCCAGAGCCGCGGTAGACATCCAAGCTTCGAAAGTCACCTCCTGCGTTGGGACAGGCACCGTATGAAAGTGATCGTAGAGCCAGACCGAGCGGAAGCCAAGCGCCTCAGCTTCGCGGGCCACCCTGGTCATCGCCTCATAGGCTGTCACAGGATCAGAAAAACCCGTCAGGTCCAGGCGCCAGCCCTGTGGAACAATTACCCCAAACTGCATAGTGAAATACGCCTTCTTTCTAACAACTAAAGCAGCCAATCTTTCCTAAGAGGAGGAACAAGTGGCCTCCAGTTCCTTTAGCGGAGCAGGCTTACCAAAGCTTCCCAGCCAGAGAGCGGGCCAGGTCAGTCGCGCTGTCCGTCAGCCCGCTCTTCCTCACTGCTGATCACGATCCCCATCTTGCCCATGCTCCTGTTGCCCTTCGGGAGGAGAAGGCGGCTCATCTCCTGACGCGGTCTGGTCTCTACCAGGCTCAGCCGGCGGTCTGGGCTCTGCTCTGGCTGGGGCAGGTTCCTCACTGATGGCCACGCCCTGCAGGAGCAGAGCATTAGGCAAGGCGATCAGCCGACGACCTCCATCTTCGGCTGCCACTTCCAGCGTCGTATAGGCTCCATTCGTAGCCTGCACCGTACCGCTATATTCCCCCAAGGTAACCCGCTGACCACGGCGGAACTGCTGGCGCACATAGTAGCCAGCGATCACATGGCGCGCCACTTCGCGCGTTCCCAGAGCGAAAGTCAGTGCGACTGCCAGGCCTGCCGCCGCCACAACAATGGTCAGGCTGGTGGTCAGTAGCGTGGTCTCGACTCCCAGGGTCGCCAGCGCCAGTACGCACAGGAAGGCCACCACCGTATATTCGATGAGCCTGCCCAGCGCGCTCGCATAAGCAATATTGACATTTCGCGCGACAGCCGTTACGGTGTTGCCCAACAAGCGCGCCAGCAACGAGCCAAGCAAAAGCAGCAGAGCAGCGCTGATGGCGCGAGGGAGAAAGAGCAGGACGGCTTGCAGCAGAGCAGCTACCGGTGTCAGCCCCATCAGCTCTACTGCCTGGATCGAGAAACTCAGGAGCAGAAAGAAAAAGACCAGTTGCGCGAGCAACTCGCTCAAAGGAATGCGCATACCAAGTGCTGCCAGCGAGCGTCTCAGCCCAATGCGTTCAAAGAGCAGCTCCAGGCGTGTCTGGCGAAAGAGAAAGCGCAGCAGCCAGCGGACCAACCAACTGATCAGATAGCCAACCAGAAAAACGATGAGACCATTCACCAGACGAGGAATGAAGGCCAATAGGCTGCTGCCAACACTCACTAATGACTGCCATAACGGTTGCAAACTCATAACAAGCGACCACCTCCACAAAGCGCCGTCTCTTCAATTAAGCGGACGGCTGCGTCTGCAGGCGCAGCGTGCCCGTGGCCGGGTCGAGCAGCGCGCCGATCAGGTTGATCAGATCAATCAGCCACTGCAACAGCGTCTGTGAGGAGAGATCGAGCAGCTCCAGGCTGCTTTGTTCCGCATGAATGCGCGCTAACAAGCGCCGCTCAAAATCGGCAGGCAGGTGCAGGCCCACATATTCGGCCTGCAGAGTGCTCAGCAAGGTCCGCACCTGGCGCGCTAGCTCAAGCTCGCGTTGGCACTCTGGGCATAAAGGCAAAGCCGCCTCGGCCTCGGCCTGCAAGGCTGGCGGCAGTGTGCCCTCTACCAAATCCGGCAGGAGTTGCGACAATTCTTCACAATTCATCTAAAGATGAGACTCCTTTCCATTGCTTCCCTGTTTTCTTTTTTTCTCTTTTTGATCAGCCATCGATAAGACCTGATAAATTTTCCCGCAAAACTCGCCGAACAGCTCTTTAAAGGCCAGGCGTGCGCGATGAACACGCATCTTGACGGCGCTCAGTCCGGCCTGGAGCACCTGAGCCAGTTCCTCGTAGCTCAAATCTTCCAGATCGCGCAACAATAAGACCCTGGCCTGTTCGCGGTCCAGGCGGCGCAAGACGCGATGAATGCACTCGCGCAACTCACGGCGCAGCGCCTGCTCTTCCGGCAGCGGTTCAGGGGCCGGCAGCTCACTGAGCGCTGGCTCGCGCCATTGCCGGTCACCCTGGGAAGGTTTGACAGAACGACTCAGGTGGATCACTTGCTGACGTGTGCGCCTTGTCCGATCCATAGCATCTAAAGCGGTATTAGTAGCAATACGGTAGAGCCAGGTTGTAAAGGCGCACTGCATATCGAAGCGGGGCAGAGCACGGTAGACCTTCAGAAAGACCTCCTGAGTCAGATCCTCGGCCTCTTCGTGATCATTGACAATCTTAAAGACCAGGGTATAGACGCGCTGCATATGGCGAGCCACCAGCAGCTCAAAGCTGCTCGTGACATGTGGCAGTTCCTCTTTGCAGCGCCGCACCAGCGCCTCATCGGAGAGGATTGTCTCACGCTCTACAGTATTGATCGACATCAGGCATCACTCACACAAGAAGCAGAGCCAATGAAAAGCCATTCCGCGAGTGAGGCCGTCCTGCTCGTGTTGGCAGAGGAGCCTCAGACACTTCTGACGTGCAATTAGGCCGCTGCTGGTTTCAGGACCCGTACTGATCTTTCCTGCTCGCCTCTATCTCCTCAAGGAGATCGGAGGCTGGTCAGCGTAGCTGTCCTACTCGTCCTTTTTCTGCTTGCCTGGGCCGTCCATCTTCTGCCGGGCGAGCTTCATTATAGAGAGCCAGCGCATCCCTGTCTAGTTCTGATCTCCAAGCGAAGATGGCGCGCCTGGCCGTCCTTGCTGCCTAGCGCGGCTAGCGAGCGGTTCCCGGCGAGAAGACCACTGCTTCTCTACCGCCATCAGCATGCCATCATCACCCCTGGCGGCTATACCTTAAAAGAGGATCGTCCAGAAAAGCGCTGCCGCACAGTTGGCAGGCCTATGCGTCTCCTGAAGGCAAGTCCTTTGCAGGGAGTTGGGTATGCAGCGATTGCGCCGTGTGGTCTATAATACGCTCATTTCGCTGGGAGGTCAGGTGATCACCTGGACCTCTACTTTGCTGCTGACGATCGCCTACGGGCGCTTCTTAGGCGATGTGAAGTTTGGAGAGCTGTATTTTGCCATAACGCTGGCCCTGCTGGTTGGTTTCCCGATGGAGCAGGGCTTTAATCAGCAGTTGACACGCGATGTGGCTCAGGAGCCAGAGCGAGCCGTACGCTACCTGGCCAATACCTTGCTGATCAAGGCGGTAACCTGGGGCCTGCTCTATGCGCTGCTGTTGGCCATTCCCTGGCTGCTGGGTTACGATCTTGAAGTGCGTACGCTGGTGATGATCAGCGGGCTGACCTTGCTCTTTACAGGTATGGGGACGGCCTTCGCTGCGGCGCACTATGCCTTTGAGCGCAATGTGGCGCCGGTCGTGGGCACTATTCTGGAGAAAGCTTCATCTGCTTTGTTTGGCTACCTGCTCCTCAAACATGGCGCTGGGGTTGTGGCAATGGCCTGGGTGCTCTGCGGCGGCGCGCTGTTAAATATGCTCTGGCAGGCGCTCTGTTTCTTGCGCTGGGTCGGCTTCAGCCTGCTGCTGGACGGCAAGACAATCTGCCTGCTGCTGCGCTCCAGCCTGCCTTTTTTGATCTACGGCGTGCTGGGGGTGCTCTACTATCGCCTCGACGTGGTCTTGCTTTCCCTCTTGGGCAATGAGGCAATGGTGGGCTGGTATGGCGCTGGCTATCGCCTCTTCGATACTTTGAATTTTCTGCCAAGCCTGGTCATTGCTGCCATCATGTATCCTGTTTTTTCTAAGCTGGCCGTACAGTCGCTGGATGCGCTCCGTCTAGCTATCGGGAAGTCGCTGAATTTCTTGCTGTTCTGTAGCATCCCGATGGCGACCTTGATGGTCGTGGCGGCTCCCAACATTATCGGCTTCCTCTATCACCGTCCCGAATTCGCCCATACTTTCCGGGTGCTGCAGCTTCTGGCCCCCGGTCTGGTCTTTCTCTATGTGAATATGGTGCTCAGTACTGTGCTGGTCAGTATCCATCAGGAGCAGAAGATGACGCTCATGGCCGGTGTGGCTCTGGTCTTTAATCTGGGCCTCAATCTGCTCCTGATCCCGCTCTACCATCAGGATGGGGCTGCTCTGGTGACGTCCCTGACGGAGCTGCTCTTTATTGGGCCTTTCCTCTTCTTTATCCCTCGCACACTCTGGCCCCGTGGCAGCCTCACGGTAGCCTTGAAGGCGCTGGCCGCGAGTCTGGTGATGGCGTTGGTCGTCTGGCTGCTTCGTCAGTGGGCCATTCTGGCTCTGCTTCCCGTGGCGCTGGTCGTCTACCTGACGGCCGCGACACTGCTACGCACGATCCCACGGGCTGATCTGGTGGCGCTTTTTGATGCGGTGCTTCGCCGGCGCCAGGGGAGATCGTCGCCGACCGAGACGGTGGCGGCCGTGGCAATGGAGCAGGCCGACTCAGCAGAAACAGGCGGCGACAGCGTCGACAGTCTGACCAGCGGGATAAGGACCGGTACCGGTGGCCCGGTTGTCGATGCTCCAGAGATCAGTCACCTCGGCGGCTAGGGGCTAGGTCCTGACCCTGACGGGGCCTGATGCTGGCGCTAGCGACCGGTGCTTCTGTCAGACCTGTAAGACGCCTATGCTTGCTCTGTGGATCGGACTGAGTGCCTGACGGGCGAGGCTGCTTGCTTCGGGGCCGTTGCCTGGCCCCTTAATGGCTAGTGAGTTGAACCCTGGAGTTGCCTTGACCCTGCCCTCGCACTTGGACCGGACCCCAAGTTGCCGCTGCCATGCAGCAGACCGCTCTGGCTCGGCGCAGAGCAGGCGAGAGAAAAGGCCTGTTGAGTCAGCAGGCCGGCGCTTTGTTTAGCTCCAGAGCCTGTACCCTTGCAGTGCCTCGAACCAGGCCCGATTGATGGCTATAGCTCCGGCATCGCTCGGGTGAATGCCATCGGCGCTGAGGTAGTCTGGATGTGCTCGAAAGAGGCTGTAGAGATCAGGTCCTTTCATGAGACCAGCGCTCTGCGTGATCTCTAGGACAATGCGGTTGAGCTGTTCGATCTCTGCGTTGAGGACAGCGCTGTCGGCGGTGCGGTTGCTGTAGGGGGCCAGAGCCAGCACCGGTACGTGGCCAGCCTGTTTAATGCGCGTTACCAGTTGCTGCAGCGTCTGGCGATAGGTGGCCGGACTGACTTGTCCAAAGGCGTCGTTGGTCCCTACTTCGATCAACCAGTAGTGCATATCGGGATTAAGCGCCAGGAAGGTATCAAGTTGGTCAAGCATGCCAGTGCTCGTCTGTCCACCGATGCCACCATTGACGAGCGCCGGAAAGTCTGCCGGATAAGCGGCGTGTACGAGCTCAGGAAGGGCAGGCTGATGCTCTGCGAAGCGATTAAAGGAGAGGGCTGTGATCGAGGTTCCCAGACAGAAAAAACTATCATTGAGAGCGGTCTGGCTAGAAACGTCGAAAAGATCAATTTCATCAATGAGAAACTCATGTTCGCGATTGCCGGGTTGGACGCCGGTGACCGTCATCTTGACCCAGGACATGCCGGAGAATGACAGCAGGTGCTCGCGGTTACGTGCCCGATTGGCGGAGACTGTCGCCAGCGTTTTCCAGGAGCCGTCGGAGCCATTGCTACTATTAGCCGAGACAGCGATTGTGTAGGAGCGAGGGGTAGGGCCGCTATCGCTCAGATAGTCGAAGACGTAGTCGCTGGTCCAGATCAGCAGCAAGCGTGAGGGGCCGCTGCCCACGTGGATGGCGCACCACGAGGGCAGCGAGCGATCAGTGCCATGCCAGAAAGCCCAATTGCCATAGTGGCCGTCAACGATGGCCGCTGGGCCGCCTGGGCCGTCATCATTGGCTGAGCAGAAAGCCGGTTTGCCGCGTGAGACCAGGGGGCTGGCGCGTAGCTGCGACGATGGCTGCCTGGCCTGTGTTCCTGCGGAGCCGGGGTAGTATTGAGCGATAACGTCTCTCATCGCATAGTATTGAGGACGGGGAGCATTGGTCTCCACATCGAAAAGATCGAGATGTCCGTAGCCGGCATAGCTGGCCGCATCGAACTGACAGGCAAAGGTCAGGCCTCCGCTGATCATTGCCTGCAGCGCCTGCCTCGTAAAGGCCGTGATGAAGTCGCTCTTCTCACCATAAGCAGGTGGAGGATTGCCCGGGTCGAAATTCCACTCCGTAATCCCTATGGGCAGCTCACGTCCCAGAATCTGGCGCGTCAGCGAGCGAACGCCCTGGATAGCCACCGTTGCGCTGTCGGCCAGCTTCAAGCAGTCGCTTTCGCTATTCTGCCAGCAGGGGTACCAGTGGAAGCTGATCGCATCGGGAAGCACACCAGAAGCTCGCACGCCCTGTAGAAAGGCGCGCAAGAACTCCGTCGCGCTCGGTTGGCTAATCACTGGTCCGATGAAACGGGCTTGGGGATTCAACTGTCGCAATTGAGGGATCACACTATTCCACTGCTTCAAATAACTCGCGCTGGAGATCCCATTATAATCGGGTTCATTGCCGAACTCGTAGAGCAAGCAGCGTGAGCCGGCGTAGCTCACCACGTGCTTGAGGAAGGCCACATCGAAAATATTGGCCAGCACTCCCAGACAAGTCATGCCGCTCTGCTCGATCGTGCGCAGGCGCTGCTCAAGTTCAGCATCACTTGTAGCATGACCATCGGCCAGGCTATGGTCGAAGAAAAACGTTCGCATCAGGGTAAAGTGGGCTTCCTTCAAAGAGGCCTGGAAGGCGGGATTCGTCTCAATATTATTCTGGCTCCACTCCTGAGTATCGTTGGTGCCGAAGAGCAGAGACGAGACACCCTCTTTCCAGCGCTGCTCACCAGGCAACTGTGTTGGCGATGGCCTGGCTGTGACCTGGGACCTAGGCGTAGCGCTTGAGGACGCACCCGGACTTGGGCCTGCCGTCAGAGTGCAAGCGGTCAACAGGATCAAGAACAGAACCAGAGGGGCAAGGTGCCCGGTCGGATAGCGCAATCTATATAGAGATTTTGAGACGGCAGGGGTAGGCTTCGTCATAGGTTGCCTCTCGGCGGCATGCTTTGGGCTGTTTGGCTCTCTGTGTTCTCCTTATGAACTATAGCATGGCTTTGTGATAATTGTGTATATCCAGAAGTTATAAATTGGTAGCTATCGCGATCGATGCGAGACAGCGATGAGAGGGAGCGAAAAGGGGAGAGACCAGGGAAGAGGGGAGACAGCTCTGACTGGGAGGCCTTGCCGCTCCCCAGGGTCTGGACTGGAGCAGAGAAGGCCTCCCAGGCTTGATCTTTGGTTAGCGTAGCTGCCAATGTGAGCTGCGAAAGCTGCAGCAAAGCAGCACTGGCCTAGTTAGCGGCTTCGGGCTGTGTCTGAGAAGCGGGAGCCGTTGGCTGAGCCGGCTGAGTAGGCTGCTCGCCTGTGGTGGTAGGCAGCGGCTGAGCGCTCTCGCCCGCAGGGGCTGTCAACAGGCCACCGCGGCTGAGCAAGCGGCGCGCTGCATCCTGGCCACCGAGACCGAAGGCCAGACCGAAGGCCAGGGCGGTACCGCCGACCACGGCGGTAAAGAGAATATTGAGCAGCGAAGGAGCAATCTGTAGCTGCTCAAGGGCAATCAAAGCAGCGAAGCCGATGAGGGCGTAGCGTGCCACGGCGGCGAACAAAGCGGGGTTACCAACACGCGTCGTGGCCGTCACACCGCGCACAATATCGCCCACCACGCTGGCGGCCAGCAGTCCCAGGAAGAGCACCAGCACAGCGACGAACACATTGGGAATATAGGCAATCAGCTCATTCAGGATATTGCTCACGGTGCTCAGTCCCAGCGCATCGACCGCAGGCACCAGGAAGATCAGGAAGATGAACCAATAGACGATGGTGCCGAGAATGGCCACAATGTCGAAGCGCATGCCCGTATTCTGCTCCAGGCGATTCAGGCCGACGCGGGCTCCCAGGCGCTCGAAGCCAATGCGGCGCAAAATGAAGGTCACTGTACGGCTGAGCACGCTGGCGACGATCCAGCCGACCAGCAAAATGACCAGAAAGCCGAGAAACTTAGGGATGAAGGTCAGAACCAGATTCAGAGCGTTAGCAAGGGAGGTCAGAAAGGCCTGACCAATGTTATTGACGACCGGCATGTTGTTCTCCCCTCCTTAACGGAGTCTTCTTGTTGTATACTCAGACTCTCTTGTTGAGCGGCTACGCCGCGCCGGCGCCAGAGCCTTATGATTCTGGGCTGGCCGCCGGGCTGGCGATAACTATCGCTATACACGTCCCCTTTAGACGGCAAGGAGACAAAAAAGTCACAGGTCTGGAGAAGACCGCCGCGCTGCCCGGCGAGATAGCTTGATTGTGGGCTGCTGTTGGCTTCTCTGCCGGGTCGCTGGGCGATAGATGCTCTGAGGGCGATAACGGCCTGGCGACGCCTGGCGCTGTTCCCCTGCCTGCGTTACAATCAAAGAGCGAGTGCCGGTTAGCGGCATGTCAGCTAGCTGCTGGCTAGATCTCACTCACAGGAAGGAGAGCAAGACAGGCGTATGGAGTATCGACCGCTGGGACGTACCGGCTGGCAAGTATCGGCTATCGGCTTTGGGGCCTGGGCCATTGGAGGAGATGCCTGGGGGCCTACGGACGATCGGGAGGCTATAGCCGCCTTGCATCGAGCGATTGATCTCGGCGTCAACTTCATTGACACCGCTGACGTCTACGGCGATGGGCATTCTGAGCAGCTCATCGCTCGTGTACGCAAAGAACGCAAAGAGCCAGTCTATATTGCTACCAAGGCCGGGCGGCGTCTCAATCCCCACACTGCCGATGGTTACAATCGACAAAATCTCACCGCCTTCGTTGAGCGCAGTCTGCGCAATCTTGAGACCGAGACCATCGATCTGCTCCAGCTCCACTGTCCGCCTTCCGAAGTCTACGACCGGCCCGAGGTCTTTGGCATCCTGGACGATCTTGTGCAGCAGGGCAAGATCCGCTACTACGGGGTGAGCGTTGAGAAAGTCGAAGAAGCGCTGAAGGCCATTCGCTACCCCAATGTGCAGAGTGTTCAGATCATCTTCAATATCTTCCGGCACAAGCCGGCGGAGCAATTCTTTGCGGCAGCTCAGGAGCGGCAGGTAGGCGTCATTGTGCGTGTACCGCTGGCCAGCGGATTGCTCACGGGAAAGCTGCGTCCCGACAGCCAATTTGCCGCTACCGATCATCGCAGTTACAACCGTCACGGTGAAGCCTTTGATCAGGGAGAAACCTTCTCGGGCGTCGACTACGAGACGGGCCTGCAGGCCGTTGAGGAGCTGCGACCCTTGGTGCCTGCAGGCATGACAATGGCTCAGTTTGCCCTGCGCTGGAT
>NZ_JADGHT010000159.1 GCF_019683755.1 Thermogemmatispora sp.
TCAGATGTGTATAATAGACATATACCTCGGTCAAGCTGACCCAGCCGGATTTCCGGGGACGGCCCACACGCATCATGTGGGTCAAGGGCAGTGGCTCCGACCTGGCGACCATGACGATGGCGGACTTTGTGCCGCTGCGCCTGGACGATGTATTGCCGCTGGAGGAGCGCGAAAGCCTCAGCGATGAGGAAATGGTGGCCTATCTGCTCCATTGTATGGCCGAGCCAGGGCGTCCGCGTCCTTCGATCGAAACGCTGCTCCATGCCTTTTTGCCCTTTGCCCATGTCGACCATACGCATCCTGATGCTATTCTGGCTTTCGCCAACGCCCAAAACGGGCGCCGTTTAGCGGAGGAGGTCTTTGGCCGACGCATGGCCTGGATTCCTTATATCCGTCCTGGTTTTACCCTGGCCAAACAGGTCGCTCAGGCTGTTCGCGCTGACCCTGGCATCGAGCTGGTCATTCTGGAAAAGCATGGCCTGGTGACCTGGGGCGAGAGCGCCCGCGCCTGCTATGAGCAGACCCTGCGTGTGGTCCAGGAGGCCGAAGACTTTGTCGCCGCTGAGCGTCAACGCCGGGGCAGAACGACCGTCCTCGTCGGTCAGCCGACCCTGAGCGCCGCCGAGCGTGAGCAGCTCCTGACAGCCATCCTGCCTGGCCTGCGCGGTCAGCTCAGCCAGCCACAGCGTATGATCTTGACGGTTGACAGCAGTGAAGAGGCCCTCACCTTTGCCTGTGCCGTGGAGGCAGGTGAGGTAGCCCGTCGTGGCTCAGCCTGTCCTGATCACCTTGTGCACACCCGTCACTGGCCCGTCTGGGTTCCGTGGGAGCCAGCTCAAGGCAGCGAAGCCCTCAAGGCGACCCTACGCGACGAAATCGCCGCCTTCCGGCGTAACTACCAACGCTACTTTGAGGAATGTCATCATCCAGGCGACGTCTTGCAACACGCCAATCCCCGCATTGTTGTTATCCCCCACGTCGGCATCATTGCCAGCGGACGCGATGCCCAAATGGCTGGGGTTGCCCGCGATCTCTATCAGCGCGCTGTTGCCGTCATGCGCTCCTGTGAAAGCATAGATCGCTTTACCCCCCTCTCCGAAAGAGAGGCCTACGACATCGAGTACTGGCCGCTGGAACTCTATAAACTGACACGCCGCCCACCTGAAAAAGAGCTGGCCGGACGCATCGCCCTGGTCACTGGGGGAGGCAGCGGCATCGGGCGCGCCACAGCCCTGCGCCTGGCTGCCGAGGGCGCTCATGTGGCCATTCTTGATCTCAATGGCCAGAGCGCTCACGAGACCGCCAGCGCCATCGAGCAGCAGTATGGCCAGGGACGTGCCATCGCCTGCCCCTGCGACGTCAGTGACGAAGAGCAGGTCGCTGCCGCCTTTGCCGCCACTGTGCGCGCTTACGGCGGACTCGATATTGTCGTCAGCAACGCCGGGTTCGCCACCGCAGCCCCGCTGACTGCGACTCGTCTGCAGGACTGGCGCAGGGTCTTTGAGGTCCTTGTTCAAGGCTACTTCCTGGTGGCACGTGCTGCCTTCCGCCTCTGGCAGGAGCAGGGTATCGGCGGCAGCTTGATCTTTATTACCTCCAAAAATGCTGTAGTAGCTGGAAAAGACAACAGCGCTTATAGCGCTGCTAAGGCTGCTGAGCAGCATCTTGCGCGCTGTCTGGCCGAAGAAGGGGGGCCCCTTGGGATACGTGTCAATAGCGTCATGCCCGACGCTGTGCTGCGTGGCTCTGGTATCTGGAGCAGTGCGTGGCGTGAAGAGCGGGCGCGAGCCTATGGCATCGCTCCTGAACAGCTAGAAGACTATTATCGCCAGCGCACGACCCTCAAGGTCAATGTCTTCCCGGAGGATATTGCTGAGGCTGTACTCTTCTACGCTTCTGACCGTTCCTCCAAGACGACTGGCAGCGCCCTCACCGTTGATGGCGGGGTCCCTGCTGCCTATCTGCGCTAGCACCAGCACCAGTGCTTGACCGCTTGGCTGACACTCTCGGCAAACGCCAGACGCTGTCTAGAAGAGCGAGGAAGAGAAAAAGGATGAGCGAGCGCTATCTTGCCGTAGTCGACCTGGGAGCGGAGAGCGGGCGCGTGCACCTGGCGCGCTACGATGGCCGGCGCCTGACGCTCGAAGAGGTCCACCGCTTTGCCAATGGCCCGGTGGCATTGCCACAGCATCTCTACTGGAACGTGCTCGCCCTCTGGCAGGAGGTGGTCAGCGGACTGCGAAAAGCCCGTCGTCTGGCCGGCAAGCTCGATAGCATCGGCGTCGACACCTGGGGAGTCGATTATGCCTTGCTAGACGAGCGAGGATTATTGCTTGGGATGCCTGTCCACTATCGCGACCGGCGCACTGAGGGCCTCATGGAGGAGGCCTTTACCCGCCTGTCGCGTGAGGAGATCTATGCCCGGACAGGCATCCAATTCATGCCGATTAATACCCTCTACCAGCTCCTGGCTCACCAACGCGAGCAGCCTCGCCTGCTAGAACACGCGACCCATCTGCTGCTGATGCCTGATCTCTTCCACTACTGGCTCAGCGGAGAACGCCTCTGCGAATACACCAATGCCACCACAACGCAATGTTGGTCGGTCCCGCAAGGAGACTGGGCCAGGGACCTACTCGTCAGGCTTGGCTTGCCGGTGCATTTCCTGCCGCCGGTAGTCGCGCCAGGGACTCCCCTGGGCAAGTTACAAGGCGAACTGGCTGAGGAGCTAGGGAGAGAAGTAACCATTGTCGCCCCAGCAACCCATGATACCGCCGCAGCCGTTGCCGGCATACCTATGCCTGCCACCCCTCATGATCGGGCTTACATCAGCTCCGGCACCTGGTCCTTGGTAGGTCTTGAGCTGTCGCACCCCCAAATCGCTCAGGGAAGCGCCAGCAACTTCACCAACGAAGGAGGTGTCTTCGGCACTGTGCGTTTTCTACGCAACGTCATGGGCCTCTGGCTGCTCCAAGAATGCCGTCGTAGCTGGCAAGAGCAAGGGCAGTCATTCACCTATGAGCAGCTCTTTGCTCTGGCCGCAGGCGCCCCAGCCCGAACCGCTCTCTTTGATCCCGACCACCCCGGCTTTCTGCCGCCGGGCGACATGCCGACACGCATCCGCCAGCAGCTTGGCGCTTACAGCCAGCCCGTGCCCGCTGTCGAAGACATCCCCGCCCTTGTACGCGCTATTCTCGACAGCCTCATACTGCGCTATCGTCAAATACTAGAGCTGGCCGTCAGTATCACCCGAGGAGCGCTCCAGGCCATCCACATCGTCGGAGGGGGCGCGCAAAACCGCTGGCTCAACCAAGGACTAGCCGACGCCACTGGTCTGATGGTCATTGCCGGCCCAATTGAAGCCACTGCCCAGGGTAACGCCCTGCTCCAGCTCGTTGGACTTGGAGAACTGCATTCCCTCGAAGAAGTACGCGCCCTGGCGGCTAACTCCACAGCGACAGAGACCTTTCTCCCTCATCCTGAGCAACGTGCTGCCTGGGATGAGGCCTATGCACGCTTCACGGCACTCTTCCCGCTAATCCCCCCTCCCCAGGAGCAGCGGGGCTGCTGAGCGAGGGCCTAGAGCGAGACCCGCTCGCCCAGCAGCTCCACCCCTGCGGTCAAGCGGAGGTAGCTGTCTAACTGGCAGCCTCCAATCCAAAGGCCCGGCGCAGGGCCTGGCAACATTCAGCGATCGCCTCCTGGGTCTGCGTCAGAGGAATAGGGGGCGTTAGAAAACCGTGGATCATCCCCTCATAACGGTGGATCGTCACGGGTACCCCCGCCTCGCGCAGGCGCTCCCCATAGAGTTCGCCTTCGTCGCGCAACGGATCATACTCGGCGGTGATCACCAAGGCCGGTGGTAGTCCGCGTAGATCCTCGCGCAACATTGGCGAGACCAGCGGGTTACGTGCCTCATCAGGACTGTTCAAGTAATGATTGGCGAACCACAGCATATCAGCGAGCGTCAGGCTATAGCCCTGGCCATTCTCGCGGCGCGATGGCGTCTCTGCCGTAAAGTCCGTCGCTGGGTAGATCAACAACTGGAAGACCAGCGGTGGCCCACCGCGCTCGCGTGCCAGATGCGTCACCACGGCGGTGAGATTGCCGCCGGCGCTGTCGCCACCAACAGCCAGGCGCTGAGCATCCCCGTTCAGTTCTGCCGCATGCTCGGCCACCCAACACGTCGCCGCGTAGCAGTCCTCAACTGCTGCTGGGAACTTATGCTCGGGCGCCAGCCGATAGTCGACAGAGACCACCACGCAGCCGCTGCCGTTGGCCAGACTGCGACAAAGGCCATCATGCGTCTCCAGATTGCAGATCACCCAGCCACCGCCGTGAAAGAAGACGAGCAACGGAAAAGGTCCAGAACCCGCCGGGGTATACACGCGAATAGGGATCTCGCCTGCAGGTCCAGGAATGCGCCGATCCTCAACACGGGCCACCGGCTCCTTGATCTGAGCCGTGGCAAGCTGGGCGGCGATGGCTTCACGTGCCATCTGTGGAGACAAAGCACTGATTGGGGGCACGTTCATCGCCGCCAACCCATCGAGATAGATACGCAAATTCGGATCGAGAGGCATCAGTTAATTCCTGCCTTTCTAATGGTAAAGAGAATCTATTGTTGGATTACTCGCTGTCCTTGCCACCCCACGAGCGGCTAGCGCTGGATAGAGGGGGGCAGCCCGAGCAACAGCAGCAATATCATCATAGCCTACCATTGGAGGACAAGACAAATATCAACATCGAGGCATAGATCTCCAGCATACGATCAGACGAGCATCTGCAACGAGCCAGCTATCGTCCAGCAGCCTCGAAGATCGTCTTCGCAGGCCGGACCTGGCCGACCTCAGCCGCCAGCGCAGGGCTTCCTGATGGCGAGAAAGAGAGCATACCGGTAGCGGGGTTGATAGAGGAGCTGTCACGACATATGCAGCACGGTCTGATAATTGGTTCTTGTACCCAAGATCACAGAGGCTGTAACAGTGTTACTGTGACAGAGAGACTGACTGCACGTCGGAAGTTATCCACAAGTTATCCACTTGAGGAGGGCCAAATTGGTGGATAACACTCTTTTCGCCTCCCCCGGATTACTGTATAATGTAGTGGGGAGAAGTGGGGGAAAGTGGTGAATCCTGGTGCTGCTGCCCAGGCCACTGGCAGACCCTTCGCCTGTTTCCAGATCTGGCTAAGGGGAGAGGCAGCTCCTCATCGCAGAGTTGAGAGAGCCTATGTTTCTAGGCGAGTACGAGCACACAATTGACTCGAAAGGACGCATGGCTGTTCCGGCGCGCTTTCGGGCGCAGATGGGGCGAGGAGCTGTCATTAGCAAAGGCATGGGGACCTGTCTGTCGGTCTATCCAATGCAACGCTGGGAAGAGAAATCGGCGGAGCTGGTGGCGGGCAAGAATAGCGATGAGTTGCGCGACTTCGAGCGTCGTATCTATCCCAGCGCCAGCGAAGTCGAGCTAGATGCTCAGGGACGGATTGTCATCCCGGCCAAGCTGCGGGCCTATGCCAGGCTTGGCACGGAAGTTACTGTGGCCGGCGTGCGAGATCATTTTGAGATTTGGGATCGTGCCATCTGGCGAGCCTATCAGGAGAAGCTAGAGGCCGAGGGAGGAAAAATTCCTTTTTAGTTTTTGCGTGAGGTGGCCTGTGCAGGAGGATGAAGCGGAGCAGCGGGGGGCGAGAGAGGGTGTAGAGAGGCAAGGAAGGGAGGTTCTCCCTACCGTCGAGCGCTCGGCTGCGCCTACCATGTGGTTTAAGCGAGTGGAGTATGGAAGCATCATGGCATATGCCGGTGCTGCTGGAAGAGGTGGTACGATTTCTTCAGCCGCAAGCAGGCGGTCATTATATTGATGGGACATTAGGTGAAGGTGGCCATACAGAGGCGATTCTTGAGCATTCGGCTCCCGATGGCAGAGTTCTGGGTATTGATCTCGACCCCGAGGCGCTGGATCGCGTAGCGCAGCGCCTCTCTAGGTATGTGAAAAGTGGACGCCTGATTCTGGTGCAAGGCAACTTTGCCGACCTCGAACGCATCGCTGCAGCGTACGCTTTCGGGCCGGTCCAGGGGATTCTCCTCGACCTGGGGTTCTCGTCTCTGCAGCTGTCAAATCCGCGGCGCGGCCTCTCTTTCACTGTGGACGGGCCCTTGGATATGCGGTTTGATCCGGCGCAGCCGCTCTCCGCTGCTGACTTAGTGAACCGGGCCGATGAGCAGGAACTGGCCGACATCTTTCACCGTTATGGTGAGGAACGCTACGCGCGCCAGATTGCCCGGCGCATTGTGCGTGAACGTGAGCAGGCACCCATCACCAGTACACGCCGGCTGGCTGAAATTGTAACAGCGGCCATCGCTGCCGCGCGCCAAGGGCCCCCCCGCGATGGCATCCATCCAGCGACGCGCGTCTTTATGGCTCTGCGCATTGCTGTCAATCGCGAGCTGGAGAATCTGGAGCGAGCTTTGCCGCAGATGCTCAATCTGCTCAGCCGCCCTGCCCCTGGCGGACACGGGCCGGCAGGCAGAATGGTCGTCATCGCTTTTCATTCGCTGGAAGATCGCATTGTGAAGGAATTTATGAAGCGCGAGGCGACGGATTGCCTCTGTCCCCCGCGGACACCCGTTTGCGTCTGTGGCCATCGCGCGCGGCTGCGCCTGCTCACTCCGAAGCCAGTGCGGCCAACGGCTGAGGAGGTCAGTGCTAACCCGCGCTCGCGTAGTGCTCGCCTACGTGTTGCCGAGCGCCTGGCCGATGCTTCTGCCTGAGGGCCTCTACGGCTGGCCTGCTTTCTCTGCTGCGTCTTAGAGGCGCCACAGTGGCCTTATGGGCTGCCAGCGCAAAGGAGAACAGGCTCTGGCTAGGAAAGGAAGGGTCAGGGCCGCGCAGTAGCCTCGCTGCATCACACAGATGTAGCGACAGCGAGCAAACAGACAAGCAGAGAGCAAGAAGCATACGAGAGAGAAAGAAGGTCCAGCGATGCATTACGCTAGTAGTGGACAGAAAAAAGCCCCAACGCGGCCAATTGTCGCGCTGCGGCGCCGCCGTCAGCTACATCCCTTCTTTTTCCAAATGGGGCCAGTAGCGTTGACGATCAGCTGCGTTCTCCTGATCGCGCTGATGGCTCTGCTCTATCTGTCGCAGCTAAGTCAAGCGCTCAATGTGAACCAGCAGATCCAGGATTACCAGGCAAAGCAGGCGATTCTACAGCGGCAGAATCAGGATCTGGTCAATACGCTGGCCCAGGAGCAGTCTCCGGCCTACATCGCTACCCATGCCCAGGCTCAGGGACTAGTTCCAGCCGATCCCAAGGCCGTCGAGGTGCTGGAAGTGCCCGGTTTGCAATCTGTTCCCGGTCAGCAGTCGGGAGCGGCCCCCTGATACAGCATCCGTCTCCGTCTGTGCCTCAGTGCATGAGCGCCTGAAGCTGAGACAGGCAGGTAGAGAGAATAGGCCCCTGGATTGGATCTCTAGTGATCAGCCACTCAGCCGGACAAACAAGGAGCCAAGAGACGGCTGGTGTATCAGCAGGGGCCTGGCTGATAGACAGCCAGGTAGCCAGGGCCGGATGCCTAAGCCACGAGACGGGCCTGCCTGGATCGTGGCCTCGATCGGAGTTGCCAGCGCGATGCGATGGATGAAGGAAGCAAGGCATGAAGATGAAGAGGAGCAGCATTCCATCAGGGGGAGGAGGCTAGATGAGCACGGAGCTTCGCCGCGCGCGCGCCCGGCAAATGCTCATCTTCCTGCTGGTCTGCGTTGGCATGTTCGCCCTGCTCGGACGACTCTACTACTGGCAGATCGTCGAGGCGTATAGCGGCCACAAGCTGGCGCTGCTAGCCAGTCAGGAGCATATTCATGATCAGGTGCTGACCGCTTCTCGCGGCCTGATCTATGACGCCAATGGCCTGGTGCTTGCAACGAATGTGGTGCGCGATGACGTCTATATCGAGCCTGTCCAGTTCTCCGAGAATCATCCCGATGATCTGCAGGAGGCTCTCACGCAAACCCTGACGGCTCTCCATAGCGTACTGCCTGCGCTCTCCATCGCAGAGACTCGCCGCGCTTTCATGGCAGCGCTTAACGCCAATCGCTGGTCGCTGCTCATTGCCCACGCGGTTACCCCACAGCAAAGTGAGCGCCTGCGCGAGCTGGCCCTACCAGCGGTCTTTCTGGCTCCCCAGACCGAACGTATCTATCCTCAAGGCGACCTGGCCGCCCAGGTGCTTGGCTATGTGGGCTACATCAGCGGCAGTTCCTCCCTGCAGGGCGTCTATGGAATCGAGGCCCAATATAATAGTGTGCTTGCCGGTAAACCAGGCAACCTGACTGCCGAGCGCGATTTATATGGTAATCCCTTGGTAGTTGGTTCCTCCTCGGAGGAGCCACCCGTACCTGGCGCTAATCTCACGCTGACCATCGATAGTACTATCCAGTACTTTGTACAGACTCGGTTAGCCGCTACGGTCAAGCAGCTTGGTGCCCAGGGGGGCACGGTGGTGGTGCTTGATGCCCGCTCCGGAGCTGTGGTGGCAATGGCTGGCTACCCAAGCTATGACCCGAATCAGTATGCCCGTTATGCCAACCAGACCGGCTGCCTCCATAGCGAGGAGGTCTATCTGAATCCAGCCCTTTATTGCGCCTATGAGCCTGGTTCAACGTTGAAAGCCGTGACAATGGCTGCAGCCCTCGATCAGGGCCTGATTACGCCCAATACTACAATCGATGATCGCGGCTATTTGACCTTCAACGATGGAACGCCAATGGTGACAAATTGGCAGAACCAGGCCTGGGGACGTGAGACCATGACTGAAGTCCTGGTGCATTCGGCCAATGTTGGGGCCGCCTATGTGGCCCATGATCTGCTCGGTCCCTCTCGTTATTATCCTTACCTGGCGCGCTTCGGCTTCGGTCAGCGCACCGGTATTGATAGCCCCGAGGCTACGGGCTTCTATCGACGGCCCGGCTCGCCCGGCTGGACCCCCAGCGATCTGGCCCGCCAGGCCTTCGGTCAAAGTATCCTGGCAACACCGCTGCAGGTGGCTCTGGCTTACCAGGCTATTGCCAACGATGGCGTCATGATGCGCCCTTACCTGGTCTCCGCTATCGAGGCTAATGGCCATGTCACGAAGATCCAGCCCCAGGTCGTGCGCCGGGTAATTAGCAGTAAGGCCGCCCGCGAGTTGACCGGTATGCTGGAGGTGGCAGCGATCGATGGCTCTGCACAGCGCGCCCTTGTCCCAGGCTATTCGGTCGCAGCAAAAACTGGTACCGCTACTACGCAGGGGATCGCTGAGGATCAGACCGAAGCTTCGGTCGCCGGCTTTTTGCCCGCCTCTCATCCCCGCTTCGTGATTCTGGTCAAGCTGGATCGTCCCCAGGCCAGTATCTACGGTGGGACTGCCGCCGCTCCTCTGTGGAAAGCTATCGCTCAGGAGCTGATGTGGTACTACCATGTCCCGCCTGATCAGTCGCAGTAATTTCTTTCTGATGCTATAAAAGGTGCAAGATGGAATTACAAGAACAAAAGCAGGAGCATACCAACGATCTGGATTTCCAGGCGAAAGCGCAGCGGCTGGAGGAGCTGGAACTGAGTGAAACCTGGCGGCAGTTGCTGGGGTGGGCCGACCAGCCCGAACAAGAGAAGGCGGGAGAGCAGCCCTTCGCTGAGCCTGTGGTGATCGAACCGCTGCCTAATGATCCCTGGAGCGAGCTGGTACAAACACGGGGCACCGAGGTGATCGATCTCCAGCGCCTGCATGCCAGCCATGAGCCATTGAGCGAGCAGGACGTAGAGCAGGCTCTCCAGGTGATTCAGGAGCAGCCCGTCCAGCCCGGCCAGACCCAGACTCATGAGGCCAATGGTCAGCCAATGGGCGGCGAGAGCTGAAAGACTGAGGGGTGGGCCGCCTGCCTTCTGTCCCGCCTGCCGCTTGGTCCGCTCACCAAGGCCTCTGGCCAGTGGTATCCCTCGGGGCTACAGGCGGCAGGCTCGGTCAGGCCGATGAATTACGTCTATCGTTATTAGTAATATAAAATACTAAAAAGAGTATTGAAATGCCTGATGAGCGTGAGCGACAAGCTCGACAAGCCAAGACGGGCAAGCAG
>NZ_JADGHT010000160.1 GCF_019683755.1 Thermogemmatispora sp.
GAAGGCACCAGATGCTTCCGAGCTAGCTAGGGGGCAAGGGTGAGCTTGGGGCGGGGAGCGCTGGCGTGTGAGAAAGCGGTCGTGGTCTGAGCTGGAGAGAGCCGGGGCTGATGTGCATCCGCCGGCTTACTCTTGTCAGGGCGCAAGAAACATGCTAATCTCAGCGTAACAATGCACCACCATCACCACCGGGGCAGGCCCTATCACAGGCACCATCATAGCACATATCCACAGAGGAGAGTGTATGACGCAGACTGCACAGGGGAAAAAAGGAGGTTCGCAGAGACAGCGCCGTCCGGGGCAGCGTCAGCAAGAGCGTATCAGGAGGCAGATACGGCGTCGAAGGCGCCGACAGTTGATTGCGGCCAGCACTGTGACCCTTCTGATCATTGTCCTGGCTGTGTTTGGCTTCTGGCAGTATCAGCGTGTCAATGCGCAGCAGGCCGCCTCACGGGAGGCCACCGCAACCGCTGTCAGTAAGGCCCATGCCAATGCTACTGCGACGGCACTGGCCCGCAATTGCTTTATCGATAGTAGTGCCTCGAACCAGGTACCCTCTGTCTACAGTGCCACTGCTACGCCAACGGCAGGACCAGCAACAGCGCCGGCGATCAATGGGACACCTGTGGTCAAGAGCGATGGACTCAAGTATTTTGACATTCGAGCGGGCAGCGGCACCGCCGCTAAAAACGGCAGCACTTTAGAGGTAGAGTACGTAGGCTGGCTGGCCAACACCTGCAAGAAGTTCGATAGCTCCTATGATCGCAATGGTCAGCCCTTCTCATTTACCCTAGGCAAGGGGCAAGTGATCAAAGGTTGGGATGAGGGCCTGGTAGGTGTGAAGCCGGGGACGATTCGTCGTCTTTACATTCCGGCGAAGCTCGGCTATGGCAACCAGGCGCAAGGCTCGATCCCGGCCAACTCTGATCTGATCTTTGATGTCATTGTCTTGAGCGTCAAGTAAGCTGGCTGGCTGCTCCGAGAGGGCCAGCCAGCGCATCTCATTTCCGTAGTCGTCTCTGCTCGATCCTGTAAGACGAGCGATGCTCTTTGCGGCGAGGTCACTGTGGCGCTGGAATGGGCCTGAAGCTGCTGCGTGCTCCTGTTGCGGGCTATCGATCGGCAAGGGCTGCGCAGGGCCACGTTGTTGATGATCCGTAATCTATCTGGTGTGGTTTGATGATGACGGAAGATACAGAGCTGCTAGCGCTCTTTGAGCGTCTGGGGGTTGTCTCGAAAGGGCATTTTGTCCTGACCTCGGGACGGCACAGTGATGAGTACTGGGAAAAGTTTCGTCTCCTGGAGTGGCCACGGGTGACAGAGCAACTCTGTGAGAAGATCGTGGCGCGTTATAAGCCAGAAGGCATCGAGGCGGTCGCTGGTCCCACGACTGGCGGGGCATTGCTGGCGCAGGAGGTGGCGCGCCAGCTTGGGACGCGCTGCCTGGTGGTGGAACCGGCTGCCGGAGGGGGACGTGAGCTACGCCGCGGCTTTACGCTGCGGCCAGGCGAGCGCGTCCTTGTGGTCGACGATGTCTTGACCACGGGGCTGTCGCTGCACGAGACGCTACAGGCTCTAGAGGCCTATGAGCCGACAGTAGTGGGTCTGGCTGTACTGCTGGATCGCAGTGGTGGCCAGGCGACCAGGCAGTTTCCTGTTCCTTGCCAGGCGCTGCTGACAGTGGCGGCTCAGACTTACGAGCCTGGGGCCTGTCCGCTCTGTGCCCAGGGGGTCCCGCTCACCAAGCCCGGCAGCCGTGGCCGGGGCGCCCCTGAAGGGAGGCCATCATGACGGGACTGAGCTTTCTGGAGAAGTGGCAGCAGGCCAGTCATGATCATCAGAGCCTGCTCTGTGTGGGGCTTGATCCTGAGCTAGAGCGCCTGCCGGAGCCGTTGCGGGGCGCTGGCCTGGAGGCGCTGCTGCGCTTCTGTCGCGACATTGTGGAGGCGACCTTGCCTTATGCCTGTGCCTATAAGCCCAACCTGGCGTTTTTTGAGGCCCTTGGGCCGCAGGGGTGGGCGCTGCTGCGTGAGGTGTTGGCCGCGATTCCGCCGGAGGTGCCCGTGATCGCCGATGCCAAGCGCGGTGATATCGGACACACGGCCCGCGCCTATGCCACGGCCATCTTTGAGCAGCTCGGCTGTGATGCTGTGACCGTACAGCCCTATCTCGGCTACGATGGCGTTCAGCCCTTCCTCGCCTATCGTGAGAAGTTAGCCTTTGTGCTCTGCCGTACTTCGAATCCGGGAGCCGGCGATTTTCAGGATCTCCTGGTTCAGCCCTCTCTGAGTGAGGCTGAGAGTGAAGCGGTGGAGACTGTTCACGCTTCTCGGGCGCTGCCACTCTATTTGGTGGTGGCCGAGCGTGTGCGTCAATGGCAGGCGCGTCATGGTAATTGCGGGCTGGTGGCTGGGGCGACCTATCCGCGCGAGCTGGCAGCCATCAGGGAGCGCTGTCCGACGCTGCCGCTGTTGGTCCCCGGCGTTGGTGCTCAGGGAGGCGAGCTAGAGGCGGCGGTGCGTGCTGGTCTGGATAAGTATGGTGGGGGAATCCTGGTGGCGGTCTCGCGCGCCATCCTGTATGCTGATGGAGGAAGTGACTACGCTCTGGCAGCGGGCGAGGCAGCGCGGCGTCTACGCGATGCTATCAACCAGGCAAGAGGAAGCTAGATGCAGCTTACGGTCGAACTGGCGGCTGGGCGTAAGAATAGTCTGCTGCTGCGTAATCCGGTGATGTTAGCTGCCGGGACCTGCGGTTACGGTTTCGAATACGCCAGGATTGGCGAGATCGAGCGGCTGGGGGCCATCGTTAGCAAAGGGACCACCCTGCGCCCGCGGCGGGGCAATGCGCAGCCACGCACTCGCGAGGTGCCGGCTGGCCTGCTCAATGCCATTGGCCTGCAGAATCCCGGCATCGAAACCGTGATTCGCAAGTACGCACCAGTCTGGGCCACCTGGCAGACGCCAGTAATTGTCAACATCGCCGGTGAAACGGTTGAGGAGTTTGCCGAGCTGGCACAGCGGCTGGAGGATGTGCCCGGCGTAGCGGGCATTGAGGTCAATGTCTCCTGTCCCAACATCCGCGCCGGTGGTCGCGTCTTCGGGGACAGTCCCCAGACTGTGGCCGAAGTAACGGCGGCGGTGCGTCAGAATACAACGCTTCCGCTGATTGTGAAGCTCTCGCCCAACAGCGGCGACGCGCGTCCGACTGCCCTGGCGGCGGCTGAAGCTGGGGCCGATGCTGTCTCCCTGATCAATACGCTGACAGGCATGGACATTGATATTGAGACGCGGCGCCCTCTGCCGGCTCATGGAACTGGTGGGCTGTCAGGACCGGCCATCAGACCACTGGCTCTGCGCATGGTCTATGAGGTGGCGCGTGAGCTACGCAGTCAGCAGCCCACGGTGAGGGTGATTGGCATTGGCGGTATTACTTCGGCCTCGGATGCTCTGGCCTTCATTATGGCTGGTGCTAGCGCTATACAAATCGGCACAGCCAACTTTATCAACCCGCGCACAGGTGTACTGGTGCTGGAGGGCATCGAGGCTTTCATGCAGGCGCATGGCATCCAGAATATTGCCGAGCTGGTGGGGGCCGCCCTTCCTTGAGCTATCCTCGAGTGGGCGAGCCGGAGGTAGGCGGCCTGGTGGCAGGGTCTGCCCTCTGAGGGATGTTACGTCTCTGGTCGTCTCGCTAGCTGCCAGCTTCTCGTAGCCGCTGAGGCTGCGAGAAGCTGTTTCTGTCTTATGGGGAGCATCGGTGTGCGGTAGAGCCGGCGAGACGGTCGGTTCGCTCACAGTGATGGGCGCTGCTGGAGAAGGCGCCAGGAGGCCTCGGCGATCATCCAGTCCTCTTGTGTCTGTACGACCAGCACGCGCACGGCTGAGTTGGGGCTGGCGATGTCGGCATCGCCACCGGGATCAGCATTGCGAACGGGGTCGATGGCCAGTCCGAGGAAGCCGAGGGTTTCGCAGGCGGCAGCGCGTACCTCGGGGGCGTGTTCGCCGATACCGCCTGTAAAGACCAGGGCGTCAATGCCGCCCAGGGCCGCCAGCATGGCACCAATCTGGAGACGCAGGCGATGAACAAAGGTGTTGAAGGCCAGGCGGGCCCTCCGGTTGCCTTCAGCACGTGCCTGCAGAATCAGGCGCATGTCGCCTGAGAGACCCGAAATGCCCAGAAGGCCTGATTCACGGTTGAGAATGCGGTCAAGGTCGTCTGCGCTGTAACCAGCGTGGCGCAGCAGGTAGAGGAGCAAACCAGGGTCGATGGAGCCGGAACGGGTGCCCATCATTAGCCCCTCCATAGGGGTGAAGCCCATTGTGGTTTCGATGCTTTCTCCTCCCAGAATGGCGGCCAGCGAGCAGCCGTTACCCAGGTGGCAGGTGATGAGGCGCAGGCTGGCCAGGTCGCGCCCCAGAAGCTGGGCGGCGCGATGCGCGCAGTATTGGTGGCTGAGACCGTGGAAGCCGTAGCGGCGCAGGCCTTGGGCGAACCATTCGTAGGGGCCAGGGTAGATCTGAGCCGGGAGAGGCATGTGGCTGTGAAAGGCGGTGTCGAAAACGGCGATCTGGCGCGCCTGGGGAAAGGCTTCTTCTGCGGCGGCGATGGCTTCCAGACTGGCACGGTTGTGTGCAGGCGCCAGTACCTCCAAGCGCTCGATAGTAGCTTTTAGCTCGGGAGTGATCAGCGCTGGCTCGCTGTAGTGGGCACCACCGTGGACGACGCGATGTCCCACGGCTCCAATCTCTTCGGCTCGCTCGATGGCACGTGTTGCCCCCTGGCTGAGCTTGCTCAGGATGTGCTTGAGAATGGCTGATCGCTCGCTGGTCTGAAGGGTCTCGTGTTGCTCTTGTCCCTTTGCGTTGCGTATGACCAGCTCGGTCTTGCCTGGCTCGTGGGACCAGTCAGCGTTGGCTTCCCATAAGGGAGGCGGCGCCTCCACTGGCAGTGGGGCGTGTAATTCGTATAGTCTAGTCTTTTGGCTGCTGGAACCAGCGTTGAAAACCAGAATTTTCATGACGTGCGCTGTCCTTTCTGCGGCTCTCTCGGATGGCGGATTGCTCGCTTGCCTCTGTTCTTCTTCTTCTATTATCTGTTACGGAGGCCGACTATGCACAGACACTGGCGCATCACAAAACTGGCATTGCAGGCCGACGCTGAGCTGAATACCGCTGCAAGGCTCTGCTCTGAGGCTTGATGGCGCTGGCCAGGTGGGCCTTGCCCGAATGGGGCAGCGGTGATAGCATGAAGCAAGTAGCCTCTCTGCTGGCAACAGTCCTGTGCGTAAAGAAAAGAGAGGAAGTGCGGCCATAGAGAGAGCGGGGAGGGCTGGCCAGCCAGAGTAGTGGTCGCGGGTGCAGGTCGGCATATGCGCGGAGGCATGGCTTGGTGCGCCGGGCGTATGCAGGTCAGATACACCTGGATGTATCAGCGCTGATTGTCAGTGAGGAGAGGAGAAGGAGCGACGTAGCAATGACAGACGCACGGCAAGAGATCGCTCATGAGCAGAGTCAGCAAATCCAGCAGTCTCGACCGGCTGCTATAGATAGCGCTCAGCCAGAGGAGCGTTTCCTGTATGCGGGCTACCATAGTATCATCAGCGGCGTTGATCGCCACTGGGATTACGGAGGCTTCCCGCTGCCTGACGGCAGTTTCTGGCGCTATCGTGAGCCAAACGCCGTGGTGGTGGTCGAGGGCAATCGTCTGCGTGTGGCGGCGGTTCCGTTAACGCGCTTCCATAACGAGGTGCAGATTCTCGATAACGCCAAAAATATGTTTTTCTCGACGCGGCGCTTCACGATGCCCGAGGATGGGACCATTCTCTTCGAATGGGAGATGCGCGCCCGTGGCATCAATACGCGCCCGCATGATCTCTACGATGGCTTTGTGTCAGCCCACCTGCTCGATTTCGCCACCGGTATGGCCTTCGATTTCTTCGTCTCTAACGATACGATTGCCACAGTCTATGCGCTCCTGCCGTTTCCAGGGGTGCCAGCGCCGCCCGATCCTGAGCCGGAGCGTGCCGTCAAGCCAAAGTACTTCTGCGACTTCAATGAGCTGCCGGTAGAGACGGCGCCCTGGCAATGGCATCGCTATGGCATCAGCTACTGCAAGGCGCGCGATGAGGTGCGCTTTTTCCTGGATGGGCAGGAGGTGGGCCGCTACAGCGAGGTACCGTGCAAGGTGGACGGCTGCATTCTGGCGCTGGGCCTGATGACGGAGAAGAGCATTGAAGACGGGCGCAGCGTTTCGTTGCATGGCCAGGGCCTGATCGGTGAGTGGGGACCGTTTACGATCACAGTGCGACACGATGGAGAGGACGGAGAGCATACCGGTCCGTAGGGACCCGCGCCCGCCAGTCAAGCGGGCCCTGCCCGGGTGCAGGGCTGCGCTGCCTGGCCACGGGCTGAGGAAAGCTGTCGACTTCTGTCCAGGACCAGGCCGGGGAGACCATAAGCGTGGGGCCTGGATGACACAGGCCCAAGGGGGCAGGTCTCTCTTTGGGACAGGCGGGACCCTTTAGCTGTCCGGCCCGTAAATAGCTAGCTTTGGAAGTATCTCGAAGTGTGAACTGACGTCCCACAGGGAGCGCGGGACGAGCTGATCGGCGAGTTGCCGCCATTGATCCAGGGCCGCCGGCAGACTTCTGGCGATGCGGAATTCTGTGGCCTCGCGCATCGCCACGGCCAGGAAGCCCTCGCGGACACCAGCTTCTGTCAGAGCACGTAGCCGCCGCTCAAGACCCTGGACAGGAGGGTCACCCGCCCGTCCCACTGTGACCAGGCTCTTTAGCTCCTCATCAAAAGTCACGTCACGAAGCTGTTGACGCAGCTGCTCTGCGTCCTCCTGAGAAAATTCCCTTGTCCTCTTCTTGGCTGCCAGGCGTCTGGCCTCTTCAGCCACGGCACGACCTTGCAGGGCCCAGCCAAGAGAAGCCCACAGGCTGTCTAGCCTGGCGGCGATCTCCGGGTCGCGCGGCTGAGGAAAGGCTGTGGCGACCCAGCGCTGGATCAACTGCAGATAGGCTGAGATGCCGTACAGATCATCTGGACCGTAGATCCATTGCTGATCCATCAGATAGTAACCTCCTTACATGTCTGGCCTCTGCCCGGGGTCAATAAAAAAACTGCAAGCTTCTCCAGAAGAAGCCAGGTAAATCGAACGACTGTATTCTCTACCTACCTTAGTGTAGATCAGCGCAGACAAAAATACAAGCGCTCACTCGGCTGGGAAGATCTCATTCTCGCTGCATATGGAGCCTGGGCGGCAAAGTGCGACTGTACCCGCTCCCTCTTCGCCGCCAGGCCCTTAGCTCAGTCAGGTTGCCGCCGTGCTGCTCTTCGCGCCGCGCTCTGCTGCTGCTCACTGGAAAGGGATCGGATTGGCCTTCTCCTGGTCAGCAGGTCCCGATTGGTGCCAGCCAGTGTGCGCCAACTCAGGCCAGCTCTTCCAGGACGCCCAGGACGCGCTCGATTTCGGCGGACGTATTATAGTGGCAGAGGCCGAGGCGTAGAGCGCCGCCACGTCCTTCAAGGCCGAGGCGCTCCATCAGGCCGAGGGCATAATAGTTGCCATCCCAGGCAAAGATACCGCGCTCACCCAGGGTGGCAGCTAGCTCGCGCGGGTGATGGCCATCGATGGTACAGGCCACTGTTGGGACCCGCTGCGCCAGCTCCTCGGGAGTGGTCCCGCTGAGACCGTAGAGATGCAGGCCCCGAATTTCGCGCAGGCCCCGCAGCAACTGGGCCGCAAGCTGGCGCTCGTAGTCGCTGATGGCGCGCATCGCTACCTTCAGTGTGCGTCGCCGCCCGGCGTAGGGCTGCAGCGCGGGATCGTTGCCATAATGGGCGGCCTGCTCCTCTCCGAGCAGCGTCAGGTAGTCGATGACTCCCAGCAAACCGGCCAGTCCCTCATGGTTCTGGGTCCCGGTCTCCCAGCGATCGGGGACCGCGTTGCTGGCCGGGCGCACCTTGTAGGCTGGGAAGCGCTCCAGGTGTTCGCGCTTGCCGTAGAGAATGCCCAGGTGCGGGCCAAAGAATTTATAGGCCGAGCAGACCAGAAAATCGGCATCGAGAGCCTGGACATCGATCGGCCCATGCGGAGCATATTGCACGGCATCGATCCACACCAGGGCGCCGATGGCGTGGGCCAGCTCCGTAATGCGCCGCACATCGTTGATGGTGCCAACGGCGTTGGAAGCATAGCCCACGGCCACCAGGCGCGTACGCTCGTTGAGTTTGGCCTGCAGATCCTCCAGATTGAGCGTGACCTGCTCGGGATGAATATCGACGGTGCGCACAACCACGCCGCGCTCCTGCAAGGCCAGCCAGGGGGCGACGTTGGCATCGTGGTCGAGGACGGTCACAATGATTTCGTCGCCGGGCTGCAACGTTTTGCCGATGGCGCGGCTGAAGGCAAAGGTCAGGGTGGTCATGTTGGGACCAAAGACGATCTCTGCCGGGCTGGCGGCGTTGAGGAAATCGGCCATTGCCTGGCGCGCGGCGGCGATGGTCTCGTCGGTACGCCGGCTGGTGAGAAAGGCCCCGTGGGCGTTGGCGTTGGCCTCGCGCAGGTAGCGCGTCATAGCCTCGATGACCTGCTGGGCGACTTGGGTGCCGCCGGGATTATCCCAGTAGATGACGGGCTGACTGTTCATCTCCTGCTGCAGGGCTGGAAAATAGCGACGGTAGGCGCTCAGGTCAAGAGGTACTGTCATGTGGTGATCCTCCTTGGCAAGTCCCCATTGTCCCTTGCTCTCATCATATCACCTGGCATCGCTGGCTGGAGCTGGCTCCGTGACTGACCGGGTTCGCCCTGTGCTATAATGGGCCTACCATTGAAGGGGGAAGACCAGAAGAAGGCAGGGGACGATTCGTGAGTACTGCAAATCTGCCACCGACCTATCAGGGACCGGCCCCCGGCTCGCCCGAGCATGTGCGTGCGGTCATCGCCGAGCTGCGGCGCCTTTATCCCGATGCGAAGTGCACTTTGAATTATGAGAATCCACTGCAGTTGCTGATTGCGGTCCAGCTCTCGGCCCAGTGCACCGATGAGCGCGTCAATGAGGTGACAGCTCAACTCTTCCGCAAATATCGCACGGTTGAGGATTTCGCGAATGCCGATCCCGAGGAGCTGGAGCAGGATATTAAGCCGACGGGCTTCTATCGCAATAAGGCGCGCAATCTGCGACTGACCTGCCAGCGGCTGATCACTGACTACGGGGGTGAGGTGCCGCGCAGTATGGAGGCGCTACTGACGCTGCCAGGCGTGGCGCGCAAGACTGCCAATGTGGTGCTGGGGAATGCCTTTGGTATCGTTGAGGGCATCGTGGTCGATACGCATGTCAAGCGCCTGGCGCGCCGCCTGGGCTGGACGCAGAGCGAGGACCCCGAGCAGATTGAGCGCGATTTGATGCGCATTGTGCCGCGTGAGGATTGGCTGGATCTGTCGCATCTCTTGATCTTCCACGGGCGGGCGCTCTGCCGCGCTCGCGATCCGCGCTGCGAGGAGTGCCCACTGGTACCGCTCTGCCCCTCGGCTTTTCAGGCCAATGGAGAGGCAGTCGCCACGAAAAAGCGCTCGCGCCACACCGCTGCGCGCCAGTCCTCATGAGATATTCTCAGCGATAGGGACAAATACCCATCGCGGCCTGATCGGTTGGCCCGCGTGGGCGGGAGCCGATGGCGCTGCGACGGGTGAGTAGTGCTGTGGCTCGCGCTGGAAGATTCTTATAGTCATGATAACCGGAAGCGAGATGGACCCGCACTACGGGCGCGGGGTCGCTCAGGCTAACATCTCACAAGCAGAGCCTGTGGAAGGACGGTGACCTCGAAACGCTGGCCGTGGAAAACTTCGCCGTCCATCTGGGCGTTGAGCGGCAGGCGGCTTTCGATGGTGAGGCGCTGGATGCGGTAGAAGTGAACTTCGGGCAGGGAAGCGTGTTGACCACGTTTGACGACAGGGAAGAGTCTGAGAGCGCGCCCCAAGGGGGCGTAGTGAATGGTGCAGAGGTCAAGCAGGCCATCGCTGGCGTCGGCCTCGGGGTTGATGCGGAAGCCTGAGCCATAAGTGGGGCCGTT
>NZ_JADGHT010000161.1 GCF_019683755.1 Thermogemmatispora sp.
CTTCCCGTCCTATTGAGAAGCGATCTGCTGCGCATTTTTACCCGGCTTTTGGTGGTCGCATCGTCTTCCGTTCAGAGAGATTGACCTGCCTGGGGCATTTGTCAGACTGCCGTGCTAGGGTAGCCCAAGAGCTGGCTTGGCACTGGTTGAGATGCTGATAGGTGCATTGCATCAGCGACTGCGACGTGCTATAGTAGACCCATGCAGATCACCGCAATAGAGCCACTGGCGAATAAAAGCGAACTGGTAAATCTCTTTGTCGATGGTCACCACCTGCTCACGGTCAGTGTGCTGGTGGTGGAGCGCTTAGGCCTGGCTGTTGGCCAAGAGCTGAGCGCAGAGCAGCTAGTCCGCCTGCGGCGCGAGGCCGCCTTACAAGAGGCCCTTGATCGTGCCTTAAACTATCTTTCTTTCCGTCCGCGCAGTCGCCAGGAGGTGCATCATTACCTGCGACGGCGAGGCACGGCCCCAGATCTGATCGAGGCTGTGCTAGAGCGGCTCACAGAGCTGAAGCTCGTTGACGATCGGGCTTTTGCTACCTTCTGGGTAGAGTCGCGCGAGCGCTTTCATCCAGAGAGTGCCCAGGCTCTACGTAGCGAGCTACGAGCACGGGGGATAGCGCCTGAGATTGCCGCCGAAGTGGTGAACCAGGAGGACGATGAGGAGCGAGCCTTGCGCGCCGGGCGGAAAAAAGTGCAGGCGCTCTTGCGTGGTAAGGCTGGAAAGAACTATGAAGCGTTTCGCAACCAGCTAGGGGCCTTTCTCCTGCGTCGTGGCTTCAGCTATGAGACAGCGAAGCGAATCGTCCGTCAACTCTGGCACGAGAGCCGAGCCAATGCCGCCAACCTCGATCCTGCTGATGAGCCTATGGAGTAGTAGAGGCTCTAGCCGTTGGCGAGGCTGAAGCTGTTGCCGTCGCAGGGCTAGAGCCTGAGCTGCTTGCCGAGGGAAGCTGGACATTCGGCAGATTGGTAGGGTTCACTGGGATGATCTGGATGCGCTGCGGATCGTCGGGCAAAACATCGCTGCTGCCGCCTGTGAGATGGATAGCAACTGAGGCCGGATCGACGCCCGGTAGCTTCTGCAAGTAGGTACGCGCCTGGCCTACTTTCAAGCCTTTGATATGACTTCTCATGCTCTCCAGCTCATCTTGAGAGAAAAGATACTGGGCTAAAGCGGCGGCGGGTACCTTCAGCGTTGCTGTTCCCTGGTTGTCAACGTTCTGTAGGCTGACTTTGCCGATCTGCGTCGTCTTCAGTTGGGCATGTACACCCAGTTGCCGCTGAGCCTGCTGCCCCAGCATTTGCAGCACGAGCGAGCGAACATCTCCCAGGAGAAAGTACTCAACGCTGCCCTGTTCTGTCAGGGTAACAGTCACCGTACTACTCTCGACTCCGATGGGGGGATCGGTCTTTTCATCCACATCCGAGAAGACAATGTCTCCCACCTGCTGAGCATTTTGCTGATGGAGCTGACGCTGCAGGTCCTGGGTAATCTGATTGACCAGAATCTGCTTGGCCTGATTAGCCAGCCGGATTTGATCGACGATATCGACCGATTGCTTGCAGTCGAGGATCAGCAAAGTACACTTGCGGCCTGTGGTTGCTCCCTGCTGGGAAAGTGTTTTGCTCTCGCTAAGCACCCTGGCCGGGATGATCTTGTTGGTGGCATCAACCTGCTTGGCCTTGAGACTGGCAGTGATCGTAAAGACCTGTGAGAGCGCCGCCGTACGAGGAGTAATGTTGATGGCGGCGCTGGAGAGACCGGGCGCCTCGATAAAGAGCAGACCACCAATGAGCAAAAGGACCAGTGCAATAGTAACAAAGATCAGAGCCAGCAGAGGGTTCTTGCGCCGGCGCGAGGGGCGTCCCCCATAGCCGCCGGCGCCACCGGGGTCGCCGGGACCGCCAGGACCACTCAGATCGCGTCCCAGCTCCATGGTGGGCGCCTCGTAGTCTTCTCGCGCAAAGCTGCCTTGTCCCGAGAGAGAGAAGGACGGGCGAGCGGCGGACCGGAACGAGGGCCGCACTGGAGGAGTAGAGGGAGACTGGTCGGAGGCATCTTCTGAACGCTGCAAGGTCATCACCTCAGAAGGAGTATGGCCCGGTGAGGCTGGTGGCTGGAAGGCAGCTCGTTGGGCTGCCCCTGCTTGCTGACGGAGGCTGGAACCAGACACCGGCTGGTTCATGGCCTGCTGAGCTGCTTGAGCAAGCTCACTCTCCCGCTCATTCGCTCTGGTCGCCTGATAGGCTTGCTCAAAGGCTGCTAGCAGCTCTTCTGCGCTGTGGAAACGCTCCTCCGGGCGTTCGGCGGTCGCGCGTCGCACAACATAGGCCAGGGGCTCAGGGAGACGATTGTCTGCCTGCCCTTGAGAAGGCAACTGGCCAGTAAGCATCTGATACAGGATGACCCCCAAAGAATAGATATCGTTGCTGACAGAGGCCACCCCCTGCAGGCGTTCGGGGGCCATATAAGCCAGCGTGCCTACCTCTTTACCAGGCAGTGTCAAAGGCGCATCAGCGTGCTGTCCCTGGATGGTCGCGATGCCGAAGTCAATGAGACGCACGTAGACCTTGCCATCGGTGTTGCGATCAAGCAGCACATTGCTCGGCTTCAGATCGCGGTGAATGACGCCCCGGCGATGAATGTAGGCTACCGCCTGCACTAGAGCAGTAAAGAGTGTATAGACCTCAGCTAGAGGCAGAGGGCCGCGCTGAAGACGCTGGGCCAGTGTTCCGCCCTCGATATAGGGAGTGACAAAGAACAGTCGTCCCTGCTCCTCGCCAAACTCGATCAGCGGGAGAATATGCTCATGCTTCAAATGGGCATTGACCTCGGCCTCGCGCAGGAAGCGCTGGCGGGCGACCGGATCATGCACCAGGTCCGAGCGCATGATCTTGATGGCTACCTCGCGACCAAAGGCCGTGTGCTGACGGGCAAGGTAAACCTCGCCCATGCCGCCCACGTCGATCCGGCGCACCAGCTCATAGTTGCCAAAGCGCCGCCGATTGCTGGTGCCTAGCTGGCTCCTAGAAGAGCTATTTTCTGGCTCTGGTATAGGAAGACCGAATTGCTCCCTCATCTCCCACTCCCCTGGCCGCTGCCCCCTGCGGATAGGCAGAGAGACGCGCATCCAAGCTGAAGGACAGACAGAATCACACTGGCATCGCAGAGTATCGCACACCTTCAGGATGACTGCGATGCCTGCCTCTGCCGGTATTATACCCCGATGGCTACCGGTCGCCCACTGGAAGAAACTGTAGGTCCAGCCGGCTCTGGCGTCGTTTCCTCCTGATAGTGATCACGCAGCCAACGCACGATCAGGAGGAAGAGCACCACACCGATGATCGTCAGGAAAATGATCAGCAGCTCATCAAAGCTAAAGCTAGTGAAGCCTAGGTTCAACTGCCAGCCCTCAACCATTGGCCCCACCGGCGCAGGCCAAAGCTCAAGCGAGCCGCAGGCATTCCACAAAGCATGCTGCAGCACTGCGTACATCCAGCAAGCAAAACCAAGGCGGAAACGCCGCTTTCTAGTGCGGATCAAGTGATACCAGCCCAGGGCAACCATGCCACCACCCAAGCCATGCAGAAGGCCAGCCCCTGAGCGCACCAAGGCCACATGAGCCCAGTCGCTATAGCCCATGCTAATATAGCCGATGGTCTCGATCAGATCAAAGCCGAGGCCGGCGCTCATGCCCAGGATAAAAGCCTCAATACCACTGGCAACGCGCCCGCTGAGTAGGGCCACTCCCAGCGGTTTGACACTCTCCTCTATCAGCGGAGCCGTCACCACGGCCAAGATAATGGCAATGAGATTGAATTTTCCCTGGCAGGCCAAAATCGATGGATTGTCGAAACAGCTCAGGGTCAGCCCGGAGCCTGCCTCCAGCAGCATGGTGGCCACTAGCTCAAGGAGTGAGGCAAGCAAGATGCCCATCGTGGCCCCGCTAGTCAGAGCTAGTGTGAAGCGGCGCCAACTGGTAGACCAGCGAGCGCGGCGCAGCAGGCGCATGCCCAGCGTTAGCAGAGTCAAGGCGGGCAAGATGGCCGTGAGAATGATCAAAATGGTCGTTGCCGGCAGGAAAGAAACAGCTTGGTGAGCGGCTTGCAGGACCAGTCCTAGCCCTAGCGTAACCAGGTAACAGACCAGGAAGATCCAAAACGCCGGCAGCTTGAGGACACGGCTCGGCTTACCTAGGAGTGCCCTAATACTGTGATAGAGACAGAAGCTACCGCCAATCAAACCTGCAAACGTATAGGTCAAAAACTGTACTTCTGCTGGGTAGTAGACACTGGGACGGCTGGCATGGAACGAGAAAAGCCATATTGCTATGCTGGACAGGAAAAGCACCCCCAGCCCGAACAGCAGACAGAGCAGCGAGCATATCATGCCGAAGATACCTAACACTACCTGAGAATGATCTCGCGGGCGTGGAGGCACAGCGGCATAGCCGGGATACCAGGGAACAGAATAGCCTGAAGAGCCAGGAGAGCCCGGCCAGTATGGCCAGGCCGGATAGCCCTGGTACAATGGGGGGCCTGGGTACCAGTAACCTGGCCAGCGTGGTTCTCCTCCATAGCCAGGATAAGGGAACGACTGACTAGGGAAAGGATAGGCGGACATTCCTCCATAGGGTGTAGGCAGAGAGCCAGGCCACTGCCCCGGAGCCAGGGGTGTCATCGCAGGGGGCGAAGGCAAAGGAGGCAAGGCCGCTGGTGGGGACCAGCCGAACCCTGCTAGGCCACTAGCAGGGCTAGGACTGGCATGCTCCTGATAGGTAAACTGCGACCAGTCATCATGGTCCGCTTCATACTCCCCTGCGCTCGCAGCCTTGGCACTTGCTTCTCCACTAGCAGACGGACTCCCGGGCGCCTGAGGCGTGACCTCTCTCGCCAATGGCGCTCCCTGGCCCGCCACCGGCGTCTCTGGCTGTTGCTCCTCTCCGGGTGTGCTCTGTTCGGCCCGCTGCGATGGATTCTTCGGCTGAGCTGGCATCTCTTCAGACGCCTGTGTGGCTTTCTCTTGTTCTGAACTCACTGTCAATATGCCTTTTCCAGGAGCTTCCACTCTTGAACGATTGATTGCAAGACTCATTCAAAGCATATGACAAATGGCGAAAAATGTGAAGGGCCAAAATCTGGTATTCTTGCCAGAAAGAAGCGCCTGATGCCCTCTGGCTAGATACGGCCCTGTTCCTGAGCAAGCGTGCTTAGCTGATTGCGAACCTCCCAAAGCTCGGGATAGAAGACATCATGAATAGTACGTTCGAGCAGGGGCATAGGTGTGCCGCCAGTGCCCGTTGTCGCAGAGCCGATCATGCGCTCAGCGAGCTTATAATGTCGGAAGCGAAAGGTTTGCATCACTTCATCGTAATCGATTAGCGCCTCAGCGAAGGCATGCAAAAGGGGATAGCGCTCGGCGGAGAGATAGACATCGCGGAGCGAGATCCCGGCAGCATCCAGCAGAGAGCGGAAATCGTCCCAAAGTGGTGGAGAGAGGCGCAGCAGCTCACGATAACCGGGCGAATCGCTGCCAGCGCCTCCGGCCAGCAGCTGACGAAAAGCATGGAAGTCCCAAGGGGACATCGTTTCAAGCATGCGCATGTTCTCCAGCAGCAGGTACTGAATACGAATCACGCGCTGCAGCAAACGCAGGGCCTCGCTCAGATGGGCATCTCGCAACAAGCGGCTGATGCTGCGCAGCTCAAAGGCCGTTTCCTTCCACCACAATTCGAAGACCTGATGAACGATCTGAAATTGCAGCTCATCATGATGGGCCAGCTCTTCTTCTGGCTTCTGCAGAGACAACAGCTCATTCAACCGCAGATAGCGGGCGTAGACGCTCTCGCCGCGCGCGGGGCGTCGCACCTCGACGTGTCCAGGAGCCTTACTCATCGCTGTACCTCCTTCGTTGGAAAGCAGGAAAGCCGGCATCAGCGCCCTCTTTCTCCTCTCATACATACGAGTCAGAAGCACACTACTGATCATCATAAAGAAGCATACCATCCTCTGTGAAGGAGCGCTTTCCTCTCTCTGTAAGGGCCTCAGACAGGCAGGGGTTGAAAAGATGAAGAAAGGCTGACCTGCCTGGAGGCAGAGCTATGGTATAATCTTAGCGACATTGACAAGCCGACCAGAAAGGCTCGGGAACCACATGGAGCAGGCGGAACGTATTGCCATAGATGGACCGGCAGGTGCGGGCAAGAGCACAGTGGGAGAGCGCTTAGCACGCTGTCTTGGCTATCTCTACATTGATACCGGGGCGATGTATCGGGCCTTAACTTGGCTGGCTCTCCAGCGTGGAATTGACCCCCACGATGGGGCGGCTCTTGGAAGCCTGGCACGGGAAGCCAGCATTCTCATCGATCATCCTCATATTGACGACGGGCGTCAATATACCGTGACCGTCGGCGGCGAAGATGTCACCTGGGCTATTCGCAGTCCCGAGGTGACCCGCACCGTCTCGCTGGTCTCCTCCCATCCCGAAGTACGCCAGGTCCTGATCGAGGCACAACGTGCCCTGGCCCGTCCTGGCCGTGTCGTGATGGTCGGAAGGGATATCGGAGCTGTCGTCTTGCCCGATGCCGAGCTAAAAATCTATCTAACGGCCAGCCTGGAGGAGCGCGGACGCCGACGCTATGCCGAGCTACTGGAGCGCCTGGGGCAAGATCATCCAGCCTTGCCCTCCTTTGAGGAAGTGGTGGCCGATATTCGGCGCCGCGATGAGATCGATCGCGACAACATGCAGCCGGCGCCCGACGCCATTGTAATCGACACCGACCATCTCAGCGTAGCGCAAGTCCTGGAACGCATCTGTCACTTTCGGGGAAAGCGATGAAACAAGAAGTCAGCCTCTCCTCCGCCGGGCAGGAGCAGCCGGAGAGCCGGCAACCGCTACCGCGTCCGGCATCTAGTCGGCGCACAAAGGATCTCTATCAGCCATACGAGACTCCGACGCTGATCTATGAGATTCTGCGCATTCTAGCTGTTCTTTTACTGGCTGTGATCGCGCGCATGCGTCCGCGCGGTCGCCATCACATTCCGCGTCAGGGTCCATATATCGTTGCCGCCAATCATCTGGCCTGGACCGATATCCCCCTCATCCCTATCTATCTGCCCCAGAAAGTCGTCTACATGGCCAAGGAGGAAGTTTTTCAGGGCCGCTTGCGCTGGCTGGCGCGCTTCTTGGGGGCCTTTCCCGTGCGTCGCGGAGAGGGTGATCGCCAGGCGCTACGAGCGGCTGAGACCATTCTGAAGGCCGGTCGTGTGCTGGTCATCTTTCCCGAGGGCACGCGCAGCCGCACACGGACTCTGGCCCGCGCTCACGCTGGCCTGGGGATGATCGCCCTGCGCAGCGGTGTGCCCGTGTTGCCTGTGGCCATCTGGGGCAGCGAGGACCTCTTTAAGAAATTCCGCCCGGAGATCCATATCGTTTACGGCGAACCGCTCCTTTTTAAACCCCAGGGACCAAAGATCACCCGTGAGGAGATCGAGGAGGCCACAGAGCGTGTCATGCGTAGCATCGCTGCTCTGTTGCCGCCTTCCTACCGCGGTGTCTATGCCGAAGCCCCATCTCAGCCTCCAGAAGCGAGTACAGCAGCAGCCAATGAGTCGGCGGCCAGCGCCGAAGAAAGGCCCTGAGAGCGCGCGATACGCTAGCCAGCTCGCTATCGACTGGTGCTAGTTGGCCTGACCCCTGCAAACAAGCCTCTGCCTCTGATCACTGGCCGGCCTTCAAGACCTACTCACGCTATTGCCAGGAGCCGATCAGAAGCAGAGGCTTCGTGAGCGCCAAAGAGTCTATGGCTCAACCAACAAGGCTCAAACGCCACCTCCTTGGCGCTGCACTCTTCCCAAAGCCGCCAGGTAGTCACGCAGCATCACAGGCAGCAGAAAGCGCGCTTGAACGCTACGATGGGCAGCTTCACCCATCTGGCGCCAGCGTTCGCGCTCTTCTAGTAGCTGCAGCGTATAGCCAGCGGCACTCTCAGCGTCATCGGCAATAAAGCCATCGCGTCCATGCGTAATCTGATAGCGTACTCCCGTCGCCGAGGTACCAATCACCGGCTGATACTTCCACATGGCCTCAGTCACTGTCAGACCGAAGCCCTCACGACTTGAACGCTGGAGAATCACCTGCGAGAAGCGTTGGAAGGCATTAACCACCGGCGCTGTAAGCTGGGCCGGGTCCCAAAGCAGATGAATATCAGGGTCATCGCCCGCCCATTGCTGGAGATCGGCAAGAATAGCCTGCGCCCGAATGTCATCGCTGGCTTCCAACGCACCAACCAGGGCAACCTGAACCTCGGGACGCCGCTGCTTCACCAGGCGATAAATCTCGATCACCTGCCATGGATTCTTCCAGCGCCCAAAGCGTGAAACTTGCGTAATCAGGGGACGGTCTGGATCAATACCACAGCCTGCGAGAAGCTTCTGCCCCTCAGCCTCGCTCAGAGGGAGATGACGCTCACTGAATGGGTCGATGCCCAGTGTAATCACTGCCACACGCTCGGCGGGTAGCTGAGGGAAAACCGAGAATGGTGTATTAAATGTACATAAAGCGTAAGCATCAAGGAATTGGCTGATATATTGCAAGGCCGCCGGATTGGGCTGAGCAGTGTCAATATGGTTAAACCAGAGTGATGGACGCAAATGTGGGAAGAGCTGCCCCAAGGGAGCTAGCTGAATATCATGAACATAGTAAAGATCGGCACGCTCCTCAGCCAACGGCTGCATAGCCGATCGGAGCGAATCTAAAAACTGGCGCTGATCCTCAGCAGTGATCTGGCCTGGCTCTCCACCCTGCAGCATATCGGTGAGCCGGGCCATAAAAGTGGCAGCGAACTCGTCAAGCTGAACAACGCGCCAGCTATGAGGAATACCCAGCTCTCTGGCCAGGGGCAGTAACACGCGTAACAGGGCGGCTACTCCACCTCCCTGCGCCGTTGTATTAATATGCAGGACATGCAGACCCTGAAGAGGACGCGCTAGATCGTAGATCTCGGCGAGCAGAGCATCACTCACCAAGCCACGAAAGCGCTCCAATCCAGGTGTGGTTACAATCGTCATGACCCTCTCCTTCGCCCGCCAGCGGACGAAACGTGGCTCCTCGCACGATCACAAGTCACTGAGTGCAAATTGCCATCATGGATGGTCGCTTGCTAGTGGGCTTCCATAGGTGATTACAACTGAGCGCATGATTCCATTCCCGCCGTCAGCTTGCGTCTTGTGACGCTCCTGATCAGGAGCAAGCCTCTGGCTATTTTGGAAAAGAAGAGCCATATCTGCCCTCTAACAAGAGGTTAGCATCAAACGAGTACTATTCCTGCCTTGCCATGCTCCCCCTGCTAGATCTATTAACGGGCCTCTCTTGAAATAGCGGAGGAAATACTTGACAAACAGCCAGAGGTATGTTATATAGTCCTTGTCAGGAACTTTTTGGATGCAGAGGTTCACGTAAGTGGGCCAGTCGCCTACCTGCACGCGACCGCAACGGTATCCTGCATTCAAATGACCCCTCCTGCGCCAGCCAAATCATCTCTAGGAAAAGGGTGAGTAGGCGCCAGTCGCGATTTGCTGGGACAGCCCTGTCTGGCGGCGCTGTTGCCCCTGTTTTATTCATTTGCCTGTCCGGCTCCGTCCCTTTTGATGGGACAAGGCAGTTCCTGTTTTTTGTTGTTCACCATCTCACAGGGCGGGAAGCGTACATGGTGATTATGCTCATACAGTTACCGGGTCCAGAATATTGCCAACAGTTGAAACCTTGGACGGAATATCCGTTTAAGAAGGATAGCTGGGATTGCCCGGTGGGCTGCGCTTCCGCCACCTTCCTCTGCAGAAGTATCCCCAGGCATCACCTGCACTTTCTGCGAGGGCGGCAGGCGTAGCTTTCAAGGCAGTCAACGCCGGTCGACCCGCGTTCTCTGGTTCCTGTATCCGTCTTTGCCTGTGTGCGCGCGCGTGACCCACCGCGTCATGCTGTCGTCGTAATTTGTACCCTTCTGCGCGCTTATTACATTTTTTACTGTTATTGTTGTGTAATATTGTGA
>NZ_JADGHT010000162.1 GCF_019683755.1 Thermogemmatispora sp.
GTACTTCTGCGGTTTACTGATGGCGCTGGCATAGGCTACACTGGCTCAGTCCCTCTTGTGGGGAGGGGCAGGCTATAGCTGCGGGTGGAGGCTGTCTTCATCCTTTCTCTCAACCTCCGCGAGCCGCCTGTTCTCGAGCTGGGTTGGCAATGCTGCGCTAGATCAGGCAGAAGACGAACACCGGTGGGGGAGCAGTAGCAGAGGTGGCTCCCAGCAGCAGCGTAAGCTGGTATTCCCGGTCAGTTTGCAGAGAGAGAAGGCAGGAAAGAAAACGATGAATGCAAGTGATGTCTTAAAATACGGTCACTTGACAGTGATGAAAACCCTGGAAGGTTTCCCTGAGTCGGCGCGGGGACAGAGCGGGGCCTGTGGCGTCTGGTCGGTCAAAGATATCATTGCTCATCTCGCCTCGTATGAATTGGTTCTGGTCGATGTCTTGATCTCTTTCCTTGAAGACGATCCTACTCCCTATCTGGGACGCTTCACTGAGTTGGGACCCCAGTTTAATGAGGCCGAGGTGGCGATGCGTAAGGAGTGTAGCTTTGATGAGGTGCTCCAGGAGTATGTCTCTGCCCACGAGCGAACGATGGAGCTGATCGCTCGTATCCCAGCGGAAACTTGCCGTCAGACGGGCACGCTTCCCTGGTATGGTGACCCGTATTCGCTCGACGACCTGCTTGTCTATATGTACTATGGTCATAAGCGTGAGCATAGTGCCCAGATCGCCGCTTTCCGTGATCGCCTTCGGTTAGGATAGCAACGAGGAAGGCTCGTGAGCCTCACCGCCTCTTTTCTTCCCGTGTCACTGTGCCGGTCAGCTTATCTGCTCGCCAGATCAGCAACGGGCCTTTTTCGCCTCTCTCCCCGACCCTCCTAGTCTATGCTATGCTTAAAAGAGCGGTCACCTCTTCGCGATGTCCCTTCCTCATCAGAGGCATAGGGCCAAGCAGCGATTGACGAGGAGCGAGCGACATATGGGACAGTTAGCAGTTGAGCTACAAGAGCAATATCGTGCTCTCCAGGCGTTGTTAGAGCGGCTTGATCCGCACGAGCCGCCCACCGCGCTTGTTGTGCCTCCTTCGCCGGAGCCGCAGGGTCAGATCGTTGTCTTTCCAGCCTCTTTTAATCCTCCGACAATGGCGCATCTTGCCCTGCTGCGCAGGGTCCAGGAACAGGTAGGGACAGATGCTAGCGTCTACGCCGCTATGAGCAAGCAAATCGTTGATAAAGAGCATGTCGAGCGCCCAACTCTGCTAGACCGTCTGCTCCTCCTGCAGCAGATTCTGCAGCAGAGGCTTGCTGGCGTAGGTCTGCTGCTGTTTAACCGGGGACTCTACGTCGAGCAGGCGGAAGCAGTCTACCGCAGTTTTCCTGCGGTCAGCCGCCTGACCTTTCTAGTGGGCTTTGATAAGATTGTGCAGATTTTTGACCCACGCTACTATCACGACCGCGATGCAGCTTTGCATCGGCTTTTTCAGCTTGCACGGTTTCTGGTCGCCCCGCGTGGTGCTGCTGGTGAGGAAGAGCTACGAGCGCTGCTGGAGCGGCCCGAGAATCGCCAGTTTGCCGAGGCAGTGCAAGCTTTGCCTTTCGATCCAGCCTACCGCGACATCTCTTCAACGCGCGTTCGTCAGAATCCAGCAGCCCATGCGAGTGACGTGCCTCCAGAGGTCTTGCGCTTTATCCAGAAGACCCACGCCTATGAGGCGCCCGCAATCTCGGGCGGTTCTGATCCCTACGAAGAGCATCTAAGAGCCGTGGCCGCCGTGCTTAAGAAGGAGGCACCAGGCGAAAAACGATGCGATGACTGCCAATCTGGATGATATCCCCATTGTTGAGGAGACAGCGTGAGATGCGTCGGCCATTGACAAACGTGCCCGTAGCCGAGCGCCGATCTTCCAGCTCGTAACGGCCATCTGGCAGTTGGCGAATGGTAGCATGCAGACGACTGACGGTCAAATCCTCCAGGAAAAGATCGCAATCGCGACTACGGCCAATCGTCATTTCGGGCAGCAGCTCAAAGGTGCGCGGAGCAGCCGCCACGTTGTCCAGTTCCAGACGTGCAATAACACTCGTTGCCGGATCAGGCTGCCTGGTCAAGTGCAGCTCTTTTCCTCGTGAAGAGGCTAGTTGGAACGGACGTGTACCCTCATGGGCGTAAAAGGTCAGACGTGTATTGCCGAAGCGCAGCTCATCCCCGTCACGTAGCAGTGCTTCTTTCACCGGTCGGCCATTGACGAAGCTATCACCGCTGCCATGATCGTCACGCAGCAGGTAGCCTTGTGGCGTATAGAGAATGCTCGCCTGCCGACGATGCACACTGATATCTTCTAAGAAGATATCACAGTCGCGGCTGCGGCCTATTGTCGTACACTCATTCCATAGCTCAACGCGCTTGTTCGGCAGCGGCTCGCGGTGAATCACCAGATAGGCGACCCCTGGCTGCTCTGAAGACTCTCGCAACATTTGGCGGCACTCCTCGCTGAGGCGTCTGTGTTCCCGAGTACGCTTCAACCAAAACACATTCCGCATGGACCAACATCCAGTTCTCCATTCTCACTTCCGTTACTGCGGGTTCGGTATACAGACACGTGGATAAAGGTAGCGCGCTTGACATCACCTTATTCACTCCTAGCGCTTGATCCACTGGCTCAGCTCGCTCGCCAGCAGTATCGAGATGGATTAGCATCCCACTAGCCACGCTAGACCACGCTAGACCAGGCTAGACCATCACCTATCTCTCGCGTGCAACGTTGCTTGCAGCCAACAGAAGGTAGAAACCCAATGAGAAGCTGATCAAGCGCTAGGCCGGGCGAGCAGAGTGCGCTTATTTCTTCCCTCCCGCATTGATTGTAGCATACCACAGACACCTCTGCTGACCCTGCCCGTTGGCCGAATACGGCTCCCACCCGCATTTCTCGATGGAAATAAGCAACCGGAAGAGGCAGACCTCCTGTTAATTCCAGCCGACATAGCGCAGCGCCTGAGAGATGCGCTGGCCCGCATGCACCGCCGCCGTGATAAAGTCGGAGAGGCGGGGGTGAAAGCGCTCACTAGGACCACCAATCGAGACGGCAGCCACTGCGGTGCCTAGATGATCAAAAATGGGGGCCGCTACTGCATCAACGCCTTCTTCCAGCTCGCCACAAGAGATTGCATAGCCCTGCATGCGTATCTGACGCAGCTCCTCAATAAAGCGCCGAGGATCAGTGATCGTGCGCTCCGTATAGCGCTCTAGCTTGATCTGACCAATCAGTTCCTTGAGGCGATGCTCCCACTGATAGGCAAGCAAAACTTTGCCCGTCGAGACGGCATGCGCCGGTAAATGCTGACCAGGCACATTGACAACGCGCACAAAGAAGTAGGAGTCCTCAGTATCGATGATGACCACCTCCATGCCATCAAGCACAGCCAGATGGACCGATTCGCGTGTCTGGTCACGTAGCTCCATTAAGATGGGCCGGGCTACCTTGCGCACAGCGTGCGAACTCAGTACGCTCGCGCTCAGCGCCGTCACATGCAAGCTGAGACCATATTTATGCGTATCCTCGTCCTGAACCAATAAACCCTCATTCACCAGGGCTGTCACCAAACGATGCGTCGTCGACTTGGGCAGGCCCGTCGCCTGGGCCAGGTCAGTGATCCCCAGCAGACGGCGACTATGAAAGGCGCGCAGCACACTGGCGATCCGATGGACAATCTGGACAGTCTTTTCTCCGTCCAGGGGCGCTCCATGCCGCATACGTCTCCCCCTTATACCGGCCTGCCAGGTTTGTTTGCCGGAATAGAGTGTCCCATAATCGATGAGTGGCAGTATAGTCAGACGGGCAAGGGAGTGTCAAGACTGGCATTCTCCTCGTAAGGCGTTGTATCATACACGGTGATCACTGCGGCCTCTTTTTTGGGGCCTTGTCTGGGCTGACTCAGTCTGGCCTAAGCGGCCCGGCCGCTACGAAGGTAGGTAGGCATCTGTATGAAGGAGTTTCAGCACCTATGACAACGCAACCAGGTCAGCAAGTCATCGTGGACTACGATGTCCCTGCTCGCATGCGCGATGGAACCACGTTGCGCGCCAATATCTATCGACCGGCTGCTGAAGGACAGTGGCCGGTGCTGTTGACACGCCTGCCTTACGGCAAAGATCTGCCTCTGGGAAACGCCATTCTGGACCCCGTCCAGGCCGCCAGACGTGGCTATGTGGTCATCGTGCAGGATACGCGTGGACGCTTTACCTCTGATGGCGACTGGGTACCAATGGCCAATGAGGCACGCGACGGCTTCGATACGATCGAATGGGCCGCCCGCTTGCCCTATAGCAATGGCCAGGTTGGGATGTATGGCGCTTCCTATTTCGGCTTCACTCAGTGGTCGGCGGCAATCGAGCAGCCTCCAGCCCTGAAAGCGATGATTCCGCTCTTTACCTGGAGCGATCCCTTTAATGGCGTGGTCTTTCGTGGTGGGGCCTTGGAGCTGGGCACAATGGCCCACTGGCAACTGCAGATGGGTATGGACGTGCTGATGCGCCGTTATCGCAATGATCCCCAGGCTCTGGGGCAGGCGATCGCTCTCTGGGCCAAGGAGATGGATGCCCTGGGCAAGGAAGGCTACTGGTCGCTGCCCCTCAAGGAGTTCCGTCCACTGAAAGCTCAGGAGATCGCTCCTCAGTTCTTTCTGGCTCTGGAGTTCCCTATGCAGCGCGCCGCCGCCGAATATATGAATATCAGTGGGAAACACGAGCGCGTGACTGTGCCAGCCTTCAATGGCGGTGGCTGGTATGACATCTTCTTGCAGGATACCCTTGAGCATTTCACGGCTATGCGTCAGCGGGGCGCTACGCCTCAGGCCCGCCAGAGCAAGCTGCTGATCGGTCCCTGGGCCCATACTTCGCAGGGTAGCCTGGTTGGGGAGCAGACCTTTGGTTTCGCTTCGACGATAGCCTTTATTAATCTGCAGCAGGATTTTATGACGTATCAGCTGCGCTGGTTCGACTACTGGCTCAAGGGCATCGAAAACGGCATTGCGCAGGAGGCGCCTATCAAGATCTTTGTGATGGGCGCTAATGTCTGGCGCGATGAGCAAGAATGGCCGTTGGCCCGCGCCGTCGAGACGCGCTACTATCTGCATAGCCAGGGCCATGCTAATACCCTTCACGGCGACGGCACTCTCTCCACCGAGCCGCCAGGCGATGAGAGCGCTGATCAGTATACCTATGATCCAGCTAACCCGGTGATCACGCGCGGTGGCGCTGTCTTGATGGCTCCCGAGTATCCTGCCGGTCCTTTCGACCAGCGGCCTGTAGAGAGTCGTGGCGATGTCCTGGTCTATACCAGCGCTCCTCTCCAGGAGGATCTGGAGGTCACCGGCCCGATCCGCGTCCACTTGTGGGCCGCCTCCAGCGCTCCCGATACCGATTTTGTAGCGCGCCTGGTTGACGTCCATCCCGACGGCTATGCCCAGAATTTGACGGACGGCATCATTCGGGCTCGTTACCGCCATGCGCCGCGCGGCGGTGAACCCATGCTGATCGAGCCGGGCAAAGCTTATGAATATGTGATTGATCTGTGGGCAACCAGCAATCTCTTTAAAGCAGGTCACCGCATCCGCCTGGACATCACCAGCAGCAATTTCCCTCGCTGGGATCGCAATCCGAATACCGGCCAGCCACTGGGAGCGAGCGCTGAGATGGTCCCTGCTCAGCAGACGATTCTCCATAATCGTGAGCACCCTTCATATATTGTCTTGCCAATTGTGCCGCACTAGCCGATCAGGAGAGAAATAGCTTTGCCATGATATGTGATGCTCCATAGATTGTCAGAGTAGATCTCGTGCCTGCTAGCTCAGGTGCGGCTGGTCATCCTGTGTCAGCGATCGCGGCGCGGCTGCGGTTATGTCCTGTGCAACCCTCGGTTGTCCCTGACGGAGCCCAAACCCAGCCTCTACGGCGCCTGATGCTGCGTCTTAGTGCCAAAGCTGTTGCTCAGCGTGCATGGCATGGGAGAATAGACCAAGATGATCTGCTAGCAGCAGTAACACCAGCAGGAGACCGCCCAGGAGCACCACTACGGCCAGTAATGTCAGTGTCAGGAAGAACATGCGGCCTGCGATGAGGAGCGATCCCGGCTTCGAGGGGATCACAAGACCACCCCCGGCCTCGGCGCAGTACTCGCCCTCTCTGAGCGACTCCGGCGCGGGAGCCGGTTCGCTCCTCTTTTCAGATGCCTCATCTCGCCCAGCCTGCCGCGCGGTGGCTGGCGAGGGTGTTTGTTTCTGCTTCTGCCGCCCCCCCTGCTCCTCTTGGATTCGTCGCAGTTGGGCCGCAGCCTTGAGGGTTGTCTCCTCTGGCTGGGGCGTGCGTCTCGGGGTCACCAGGCGCTCCTCTACCGCTTCAGGTAGGGCCAGACAGGCTGGACGATTGACTGCTACCGCTAAGGCTCGTACTTCGCTGCGCTGCTGAGATAGCTGCGTGTTTGCTTGCAGCCTGGCCTGGATCACGGCATCATAGGCCTGGGCAAAGGCCAGAATTGTTGGAAAGCGCTGCTCAGGTTTCTTCGCCAACGCCCGCAGAAAGACTTCATCCAACTCACGCGGCAAAGAAGGATTATAGACACTGGGAGGCGTTGGAGGAGTATGGTGATGATGATGTAGTAATTGGCTGGCTGTTCCCTCAAAGACAGCGCGACCAGTCACGAGCTGATAGATCATGACTGCAAGCGCATACTGGTCGGCTGGCGGCCCAACCGCCACCGCATCGGCCTGCGCAGGATCATCAAACTGCTCCGGCGCCATATAGAGCGGTGTTCCCACAGAGCGGTGAAATGAACGGCCCTGGCGATAGAAGGTTGCCAAGCCAAAGTCAGCCAGCAGCAGATGAGGTCGTCCGTGTGGAAAGATCCGATTCAGCAGGGCCGCCCGTTCAGCATCCACTGTGGGGCTAAGTGGACCGCGATCTACGCGAATCAAAAAATTGGTTGGTTTGATATCGCGGTGGACAATGCCATGATCATGGGCGCATTGCAGCGCCGAGGCAGCTTGGAGTAGATAGTAGCCGGCCTCCTCTGCTGAAATGGGCCAGCTAAAGCCATACTGTTGCGTCCTCCTCTGGAGCCACTTCCAAAGCGAGCCTTCAGAAAGGTAGGGCATCACTAGATAGGTAATAACCGTTGAGTCCGGCTCAAGTGTCTCCTCACCAAAATGATACAGAGGCAAAATATGCTCGTGTTCTAGCTCAGCGACAGCGCGTGCTTCGCGGATAAAGCGGCGAGCGGCCTGAATGCCTTCAGGAGAGAGGGGCGCAGAGCGGAGATCGCTACAGATGACCTTAATAGCAACCTTGCGCCCGATCCGTTCATGCTGTGCAAGATAGATATCCCCCATCCCACCACTTTCGAGGAGCCGTAAAAGACGATATCCACCGAGCGTCTTCCCCACCAACATATTCATTCTATTTGACCCTCACTACCTGGATAAGAGACAGAAAGCTCGCCAGGAAGCAGCCGCGAGAGAGGAACAGTGGTTCTCCCTGACGGGCAAATAGAGTTTTCTTGTTCCTATTGTATAGTATACAGCAGGGCTAGGTAGTAAGCCCGCAAGTAAACAGGCAGGCAAGCAAGCAGAGCTAAGAGAGCCAGACCGCTGGCGCCCTGTGGTTGTCAGCGCTGGCCGGGCTTAGGCAGGGATTGGCTAGGCTACCGCCTGCTCTAGTCGGGCAAGCGCTGCCGCAGCGGCCTCACGCACTGGAGGACCTGACTGGAGCAAATAGCGCAGGGCAGGTAGCGATTCGCGGTCCTGGTATTGAGCGGCCAGGTGACAGGCCAAAGCTGCTACCGCTGGTGCCTGATCACTCAAAGCTTCCCGCATGGCCATGCGGCTGATCCGCAGTTCACCCCGCCCGTCCAGTCTCATGAGCGCCTCTAGGGCGGCCTCGCGTACGACTGGATCGAAGTCACGACAGGCTTGCACGACAAGGTCAAGCCCCTCGCGAGTGGCTAGTTGAGCCAGAGCACGTAGCACGGCTACAGCGAGGATGCTGCCCGGTACATGCTTATCTCCCGGAGGCAGGGGCTCAGCCCGCTGAGCCAGAGCAAGACGCTCTTGAAGGACAATGACGTCCTGCAGTAGACGACGGTATGTTTCCAATGCTCTGCCCTCTCCCAGAGCAGCCAGGGCCTCGCAAGCCAGAGCAAGACGCTGCGCCTCCTCAGCACTTTCCAGACGACGAACTTGGGCTAAGATCTCAAGTAAGGGGGTGGACAGCCGCAGCTCGCGCAGATCTAGCAGCGTTTTGATAACCGGCGACCAGGCTCGCTCATCTTGGGCTGGGAGAGCTGCAAGCAGAATATCGCGCGCAGGTCCGTTCATCCAGCGCTCAATCTCTGGCATCAGAGGCAAAGAGTCGGAGACAGCCTTGACAATGCGCGGTTCGCGGACCAGACCACGCGCGATGCTAGCCCAGTAGCGACCGAGTAGCAAGGCGAGCTGGTGCAGCGCTACGACTTGCTGCCAGCCTCCATAGCGGCGCGCGCTTGTGAAGAGTGCCTCAGCCAAGGCTCGTAGCTCGCGCTCAAAGGCTACCGGCGGCTGCTCAGGTTGTACACTGGCACTACGAACGCTTTCCAGGAGGACATAGTAGCAGACCAGTGCCGCATGTTGGACGAGCTTCAACGGGAGCGTTGTCTCTGGGGGAGGATTAAGATAGGCCTCTAAAGGAAGAGCACTCTTATAAAGCGAGGGAGCTACATAGGCTTCTAGACCCCTGATACGCTCCAGAGCGACAGCCAGCAAGAGATCAAAGAAGCCAGGCTGTTTCAGCTTCAGGCAGGCTTCGAGTAGATCGACACGCGCCCAACCTTCTGCCTCCTTTAGAGCACGCACAAGCGTCTGACGGGCTAATAATGTATTCTGGTTCAGCAGAGCTTGTGCGGCATAGAACGAGAGGCGAGGATCAAGAGCCAGGCGCCCGAGCAGGGCCGTCAGCTCAGGTTCTCTGTAGTTACCAAGCATCAATACCGCTAGACGGCACGCTTTCCCCAATGGTGTATCAGCCGGGTTGCTTCCCTGGAGCGGGTTCTGTTCCTGGGGGTCGGCTTTCTCAATCAGCAACCGCCACACTGGTATCAGGATGCCGGCCCGATCAATCTCATAGAGATTGGTAACCACCAGGGAAGCCCATTGAGGGAGTGGGCTAAAATCAAGCAGCGACACCAGTCGCCTGGCTGCTTCTTCTAAGCTGCACGCACTCCAGCGCACATCGGTGAGTAGGGTTGTGACGTCGGTGCGGAGCCGACTCAAACGCTCTCTGACAGCCAACGATTCTGTGTCCAAAGGAGGCTGTGGCTGGCGAGCTAGCAGGTGTTCTAAAGTGACAGCCTGGTCAGGCGCTCCGCTCTGCTCTGGTTTAGTTACCGTTGCATCAGCGACGCCGTGCCGCTCGGCGGGTTCAACGGGTATGGCAGTTGGTGCGCTCTCTGCTTCCGCTAGCGACGCTCCTTCCTCTTTCGGGGGCAATAGTTTGTCTTCTGGCCTCATCTCAATGGCGCGCGTCTCCTTCTCGGGAACCGGCGGAGTCGTGCTGGCTTCCTGCCCCGACGCCGGCTCCGCTGGCTGATCATGATACATGTCTGCCATTTCTCGCTATCCTCATGCTTTTCGTATCAGGATGCGGATCAGCTCCCCTGCAACCGCTCATCATCGCAGAGACCCCAGATGCTCCTGCCTTACTTAAGCGAGACCTCTTCTTCACCTGATCCTACTTGGGTGGTGGGCAAGCTGCGCCGCCAGCGCAGTCATATGGCATCCTGTCGATGACGCCAGCGGTCAGCCAGGCTCTTCGCTATTGTATGCGCTTCCACTTTCTACGGTCAAGACTATTCTGGTATGGGCAAAGCCAATTTTCCGTATAGCATCCACGCTGGCACCTTTCCGCATCTCCCCCACTTTCTCCCCCTCTATCTGCGCTTTCTGTTCGCCTGGTCACAACGCCTGGCGAGGCAGACGCTGCCTGTGTGCAGCCGGTCTAGTATATAATTATAAGGGTGGTCC
>NZ_JADGHT010000163.1 GCF_019683755.1 Thermogemmatispora sp.
GTCCAGAGGCCCGGCACGTTCTCAGCTCCATGAGTCAGTATGGCCAGAGAAAGAGCCTTCCGCGCTCAGATCGTCTAGTGGAAGACCTGCTTCGCCCTTCCGTCACAGTTGTATCAAAACTGGCACTCAAAAAGAAGCCAGGCAGGCCATAGAAAGCGAGAGCGCAACGGCTGCGGCATCAAAAAACCTTAAGTTCTTAGCGCTTGCTTGCCCGCCTGGCAAAGATAGAGGGTCAGAAGAGAATTGGTGCAGGCCTCTGGCTCTCTCTGGACGGAAGGCGCCCAGCACGGAAGCCAAGGCACGCGAGCCTCTTAGGCAGCCAGCACCTTTTCCAGGTTCTTGAAGAATGTGCTGAGAGAATTCTTTGCTACACCTTGCCCCACCGGATTATTGACTACAGCGATCGGACCGCTCATCTCGGCATTCGCCTCATAGGAGAGCAACGCCCCATCAGGCTCATCATTGAGCGTAATCTGCGCTGTGGCATCAATAGATCCACCGCGCCCCTGACGCTGTAGTTGCAGTACAAGCAGGTTGGGCGCCTGACGCTGGACAATGTTGAGTAGAGCCGTATAGGGTCCCTTCAGGCCCGGCAGGGGAACCGACAGGGTCACTTTTAGATGGTTGGCGTCGGCATACTCGACCGCCTCACAACCAGGAATACATTGCTTCAGTACATCTGGGTTCAAAATAGCTTCAAAGACGCGCTGACTCGGTGCATGAAACTTATACGTTCCGTTGAACTTCATCCAGATCCATCCTTTTACATCGGCAAAATAACTGGTATGTGTCGCGTTCCTCAGCCAGCCAGGCTACTTGAGAAGCAGCTCCTGACTACTGGGCAACGTCGGGCTTTATTCTAGCCAGTCGCTGCAGCACTTTCAAGCCCAGAAAATTGAGGGTACCGTATATTCCTATGCGTGAAATCGCTCTCAGTTCCCTGGCCCAAATGTGCTATCTTTCCCATCGCTCTGTCTCGCTCTGTGTTATACTGCGTGAAAACATGCTATCGAATACCAGCGTATGTAGAGAGTTAGATCTCTCCAGCGCCGCAGTGTCTACGTGTTCGTCTGGAAGGGGAGTACTATGGTTCGGAGAGAAGAAGATCTTCGTTTCGAGCAGGAACAGCAGGGAGAGAACCTCCATTGGCACCGGCGCGCCGAGCGAGGCCGCAAGCGCTTGTCGGCCTCGGTCGAGGATGTCCTTGCCGAGCGCGCGAGCGCCGAGCCGTTGGAGGAAGATGAGTCAGGAGAAGAGCCGGTTAGCGCCCAGTCGGCTGACATACAGTCAAGCGGGCTTATTCCACCACGTCTGAGTCTACAGTCACGCGAACTGGCGGCCTCACCTACCCCAGAGGGTAAGATGAGAGAACAGGAGCAGCCTGGATCTGGTCCAGACGCCAGGGCGCTGACCGCCTCTGGGGGGACAGAGAGTGACAGCGAGGAGAAGGGTGAGGCGGAGAAACTGGCGACGAATCGTGTCTTCGCCGCTTTTGCACGGCGCGTCACAGCTTCTCTGGCTGCCTTGGGGAAAGTACGGCAGCCGCAGCAGCGTCCGCCTGCGCCGATCACAGCAGTGCTGCCCGCTTTGTCAACAGAGACCGAGACGGGATCTTCTCCCTCCACAGGCACTGCTGATGGCGCCAGCTTATCATCGTTCCCAGAAGCTACCTCCAGGTCAGCAGGGGAGCGACCGCTTAGGGCCTCTTCGCAGAATCAGGCCCCTGCCCCACAGGCCAACCCGCGCGCCCATGAGACGAGAATTGAGACCGGAACGGCTCCCGGGGCCATCAGACCGGCGCCAGCTTTGCCCCAGCCACGTGAGACGCCGGCGCGCTCCTCTTCTCAGCGCCTGGCCGGTCGGACAACGCGCGTGCGCCTGGAAGCGGCTCCCAAGCTTAGCAGCCCTTCCTCCGCTCTAAGCGGCCCGGCACCAGCGACACCCTCCCAGAGCACCCGCCCTCTGCCGGCACTTGGCAGCGGCTATCTCTCCTCCGGCGCTTCAACCCGGCCTGATGCGAGCGCCTCCTCCTCTGTTCTACCGCCTGAGCGTCCTCTGCCTACGTCAGGCCCTCTCAGACCCAGTGGTCCTCTTCATCCTCTTGGTCCTCTGGCTGCCCACAGCCAGCCTCAGCAGGAGCAGTCAGGCCCGGGTGCGATGGGGAGCGCGCTCCCACTCCGCTGGCAAGTCGGTAGAGGCTGCTTCGCACGAGGGCAAGGGGAGGTTGCCGTGAGCTGCCCGGCAGTCAGTGAGGCTAGCGTGGTGCTGGTGACTCTGACAGGCGATCCAGGGCCTGTCGTTGTGCAGTATGTCTCTCTCCAGCCGGGCCGGGGCTTTACGGTCCATTTGAGCGCTCCCACTCAGCGCGAGACTCCTTTTCACTATGCTGTGCTGGAGAGTGTACCGCTGGGCAACAGCGCCGGACGCTCAACGGCTGGCTAGAGCCGGCCCCACTCTCCGCTCGCGCCTCATCACCTGAGCGCAGCTAGCCGATGAAGACCGGCCTAGCTTGAGCGGATCAGTTTGCTCAAGCCCGTCTGGGGCTACGCCGGCTAGTATTCGCCGCGCGCCTCCGCCTCCAGACGCTGGAAGAATTCACGCATGAAAGCGTAGCGCTGACGCGCTAACTCGCGCCCGGTGGCTGTGCAGAGCTGCTCAGGCAGATCCGTAAAGAGCAGGCGAAACTCGATCGAAGGTGAATAATCGGAACGATTACGCAGCTCTCGCACATATCGAGGAGAAACTGGCAGGACCACATCCTCTGGCAGAGGAGCATAGACTCGCTGCCCGCGTCTGCCAGTAATCATGTACAGGCGTCCGATACCAATGGCGCCCAGCGCATCCAGCTTATCAGCGTCATAGAGAACTCGGCCTTCCAGAGAACGCGGTCGCTGTTCCGCAGTCAGGCGATGATCAGCGATGGCCTCTTGGACTGCCGGGATGGCCTCTTGAGGGAAGGGTGTACCGCTCAGCAGCTCGGCGGCCATCTGGGCCCCAATGAGGGCATGGTCGCCCCCCTGGCGGCGCTCGCGTTCCTGGCCGATATCGTGCAAGGCCGCCGCCGCCCAAATAATGGTCAGATCGCCACCTTCGCGCCGCTGAATAGTCTCGGCCAGGGCCATTACCCGTGCAATATGGTCCATATCATGAGCCACATCGCTGTTACCTTCGCGCGCCATCGTTGTCCGCGCCAGCTCCAACAACCAGCTTCGCAGATCAAGGGATCGGCTCGGCAGCTCTTTCGCTTCTGGCACTTGCTCGCTCCTGCTTCACCGCCTCGCTTCGTTCTCCAGGGCAGGCAGTGTCAGGATGAAACGACTCCCCTCGCCGGGTATACCACTACTCTCAACGCGGATGGAACCACCGTGCATGCGCAGGATCTCAGCCACAAAGTAGAGGCCTAGACCCAGGCCACGGGTCTGACTGGCGCCAGTGTTGGGGGCGCGATAAAAGCGCTCAAAGAGGTGCTCCTTCGCCTCTGGTGGGATGCCGATGCCGCGATCTTCCACTTCCACCTGAATGAGACTGCCACTCTCCCGCGGGCAGCGGCAGAGCGAGAGGAAGATCGGCCCGCCCTGCGGGCTGTATTTTATCGCATTCTGAATGAGGTTGACAAGGACCTGGAGCAGGCGCTCACGATCGCCACTCACCAGATAGGGGCGTCCCCCTTCGTCAATGCGGCAGGCCAGTTCATGGAGAGCCGTCGCTGTCCGATGCTGGGCCACTACCTGCTGTGCTAGCTCCTCTAGATCCACTTGTTCGCGCGCAATGACGAGCTGCCCGCGGTTGATCTGCGTGGCCTCCAGGAAGGTATTGACAATGTTAGTCAGCAAGCGCGTTTGTTCCTCGATCATTCCCAGTTGCTCAAGCAAGCGCTCGCGCTGGCGCGGGCCGCTACCGCGGTTGAGAGTGCGCCTGGCATACTGGGCATTGGTCAGAATAATAGTCAGGGGAGAGCGGAATTCATGAGCAGTAATGGCCAGGAACTCATCTTTAAGCGCATTCGCCTCACGCATGGCCGCTTCGCTGGCGCGGGCCGCAATGGCCTCCTGTTGCCAGCGCGCCTGTTCGATGGCCAGGCCTGCAAGCTGCGCCACGCCCTCAATGACTGCCATCTCCCAGATGGTGAACTCATACTGCAGCTCGCTTCCTTCATCGCCTCCCTCGTTTTCCTCTAAGGCAAAGGCAGTAGGCCGCATGAGGAGCATCACTCCAAGCAGGCGCCCGCCATGAGTGATCGGCGCTACTAAGGTCAACCAACGGCTGACATCCACGGGCAAGGCCGGTAGCTGGCGCTCCTGGCCGTGGCCACGACCGAGACGGTGCAGGTGCAGAAACTGGCTAGGCGTCAGGATGAAGGCATGGCCCGCACGCAACTGCAAGGCATAATCCTCATAGTTCAAGAGGGCTGTGAGCAGCCAGTCAAGTAGCTGGATCTCGATCTGCCCCTCAGCCTGATGAGTCGTCCTTGCCACACTCTCAGCCAGATCGACAGGCGGCTCCTGATCACCCTGCTCTCGCTCCAGGTGAAGGCGCTCACCAAGCTGATCCCGCTCGGGATCATAGAGCGCTACCAGCCCACGCTGACAGTCCAGAGCCTGCAAGGCCATACTGAGCACGCTGCGCAGAATGGCCGTCACTTCGGTCAGACCGGAGAGGGCCTCAGCCATGCGCAGCATGGTCTCTAAAGCTTGATGAATGTGCTGCTCGATGCGCATCTGAGACGTGATGTCGCGGAAGGCGCTGACTACCCCCAGTTGCTGGCCTGTTGGTGCCAGCAGGGGCGCCACATTGATCTCAAGGATGCGCTCGCGCCCATCGGCGCGGCGTGTGATGAAGCGCTCTCCCCGCACCTGCTCACCACGCAGAGCGCGGGCCAGGGGAAAATCTTCACTGCGCAGCGGTTGCCCCTGCAGCGTGTAGACTGGATGACGGCGCAGCAGCTCCTCCAAAGTGACGGTCCCCTCCAGGCGCTCACCCACGAACTCGCGCGCGGTGGCGTTGGCCATCAGCAAGCGGCCCTGCATATCGAGCACCGAGATGCCTTCCGTCATGGCATGGAAGACCGCATTGAGCGTATTGGCGCGCTCGGTCGCCAGTAACGCCGCCCGGCGCGCCTGCTCCAGCAGTTGGGTCTTTTGGATCGCAAGAGCGCACTGCGCGGCGATGTCTTGGGCAAAGGTATAATGGCCCTTCGAGGGCCGAAAGTGGGGATCGCTAAAACTGGCAAAGGCCAGACCCACACAGCGCTGACCAGGCTGGCTTTGCTCGTCCACGGGCCAGGACGAACGAACCCCAACCATCAGAGGGACTATCAAGGTATGTTCTAGATTCTGGGTCTGAAACCAGTGCAGCTCACTAATGCCCAGGCGATCAAGTGGGACAAAGAGCGGTTGACCACTCGTCGCTGCTTGACGGCAGAAAGGCAGCTCGTCGAGAGAAGCCGCGACGCGCCCGCGCCAGCGTGATACGAGCGCTTGCCCCTCACTCCTGCCTTCCATGCCCTCCGCCTGCTCTTCTGCCAGCGCCGCTTTCGACGCTTGCCCTTGTCGCTCTTGCCGCTTGACCACAGTTTCAAGACCCTCCTCGCTCGAGCAGGGAAGATAGAGCCGCCCTTCTTCCAGAAGGAGAATCTTTCCGCTCTCGGCTTTCAGGACCTGGCGTAGCTGCTGGGTAGCGATCTCCAGGATTGTCGGTAGGTCCTCATCGGAGTTGACAGCCATCGCCACCTGATAGATAGCCTGAGATTGCTCAATCAGTTGCTCGGCTCGTTGGCGCTCGCTCTCAGCACGCTGATAGAGGCGCGCATTATCGATGGCCACCGCCGCCTGCTGGCCAATGGCTCGCGCTAGCTGCTGCTGCTCCGTTGAGAAGCTGCTATGCTCGCCTGGGTTGTCAAGCGACATCACACCCACAGGACGATCTTCACGCACGAGGGCAACAAGGAGAATCGAACGGACGAGGAATAGCTCGGCTAAGGCGCGCAATGAGCGCTCATCTCGTAGATCGTATATATATAGCATCTCACGCCCGCCCAGCAAGCGGCTCATGAGAGGGTTAGCCGTGGGAATAGTGCTCCGATACCAGAGCTGATCAGCGATGCGCTGGCGCTTGGCGTCAACTAGCTCACGCGCCAGATGGTAGACAACAGGACGCAAGAGCTGGCGCTCCTCATCATGCAGCCAGACGGCACAGCGCCCAACCTGGCAGACCTCAGTCGTGCGCTGCACCAGTACCTGTAGCACACGGTCCAGATCTAAAGAGGAGGCCAGCAGACCTGCCAGCTCGCGGAGAATCTCGCTCTCACGTAAAGCGCTCAGCAAGCGCTGATGTTCACTGTTCGGGCTAGAGGCAGGCTGTTCCTGCGACGGCATGCACATGACCTTGCACTCTTTCCAGACTGACTGAACCTGTCGTCCGTTGTCATGCTGAGAGCGACCGCTCTACTTCCTCATAGACAGGGGCTGTCGATAGGGAAGGTAAGCAAGCGAGCAGAGGAGGGAGAGCCGCCTCATTGTCCTGTCCCGCTGGCACGAGTAACCGCCTCCCTGGACTCCCCAGGGAAGCCCGGCCCAGCCGTCCAATAGGGCTGGCACACCTGGCACTTTGCTCGCCCGCCCTCGTCTGGCGCACTGATGAGCAGAAGCGCCGAGGCCAGGCCCCTCAGGCCACTCCGGGGCCTCACGGAACAGGACCCCTGGCGCCGGCAGTCTGCCGGCTTCACGTTCATGGTGCTCGTCTGCTGGTATTTTATGTTCTTATTGTCCCATCACCAGGAATATCTGTCAAGGGGCTGCAGCGCTAGAGCAGGGCTGGGAGAAAAGGGTGCACGAGGGCGTAGTGGCATGCTATAATTTCAGGCAAAGACCAAACCTGAGCTGTGGGTAGCGGAGACGAGCAGCGAGGGCGATCGAATACGGAGAATGCCCGCCTGTGTGCCGCTCCCCGGCGGAGGAGGGGCCTGGGAGCAGTGACGATGAGCCTGAGTATCGGTATTGACTATGGTCGCAGAAGCTGGAAGCTCTGTTTACTGGATGAGGCCCAGCCGCCGGAATACCACTGTTTCGCATCGCCTGCCGAGCTGCTGGCTAGTCTGACTCGCCTTTGTGCCCTCTTTCCAGAGCCAGTGATTACGCTGGCAGCGGGTAATGGTCTGCCCCTTGAACGGCTTGATCGCCTGGCCTCTGAGCAGGTGGCCGCTTTAACAGCGGGCTATGATGAGCCGCTGCCCGCTCTGCCCGCCGGCGCTACGGCTGCCCAGCCGGCAAGCGGCTCGCTACCGTCGACCAGTATTCCCCTGGCGTTGACAACCTTCCTGGAGACCTTGGGCCGCCTGAATCTCCATAGCTATGTCTTGCCCGGTCTGCTGCATCTGCCAACGGTGCCAGCTTACCGGTTGTTGCTGGAACGCCTGCCCGCTAGCCCAGCCGCAGTCTGCCGCGTGGTGACGCTGCTCTATCGTCTGCGCCAGCGTGAGACAAGCTGGCCCGAAATGCGCTTTCTAGTCCTGGCGGCTCACAGCGCTTGCTGGCAGGTGTTGGTGGTTGAGGATGGCTATCTGACCGATGGCGTTCATGGTATACCCCGCGATCCCGCCCTGCCTTTGCCCCCCACCGCTCCCACTGAGGGGCGCTTTGAGCAGGCGTATTGGGAAGGGCTTGTACGCGATCTGGCCGGTTTATTGGCTGTTCACCATCTGGATGAGGTGGTGATCAGTGGCCGGCGCAGTGAAACTCTGGCCACCCGCCTTGGAGAGGTCTATCAGCTCTACTACTTCCCCTACGCCCCCCACGAACCCCGCGGCTTTGAGGCCGCCTTTGGCGCAGCCTTGATCGCTGCCGGCCTCCAGCATCCTCGCAGTCTGGCCGCAGAGGTTGTGCAGCATCTGCAACTTTGGAGATCCGTCCCCGTTTTTTAGTAGTTTAGTAAAAAATCAACGCTAGCGTTTGATTGCTCTCAACGGCGTTCGTCATATTAGAGGCAGCCTGGAACACCAATACCAGCTGTCCGCCCAGGTGTGGGGCCTTGGGGTGGCGCACCCGCCTGCACAACTTCTGCTGAAAGGGTGGCACGCAGCTATGACTGACCAGTCAACGCCGCAAAAGATCCTCTGGATGGTGGAATACACACTTGGCGACAGCCAGTATCATCACCTGGAGCCCATTTACGCCTCTTCGCGCGCTGAAGCCGAAGAGCAGTGCCGACAGTTGCTGGCGCGTCACGGTCAAAAGGCGAACTTGATCGAACTTCGTCCCTATCCTCATGGCTTCGTGGTCAAGCATGGACGCATGCCAGGCAACCTGATGGCCAGCCAGGAGCCACAAGAACAAGTAGAGGAGCCGCCTCCCCTCCCTCCCTGATGAGCTGCGGCGGCCCTGGGGGCGAGAGACCCACAAGTAAGGGCCATGAAGCCGGGCCATGGCGCCAGCGCTCGCGCATCGCATCAGCGGACCTCCTCCTGGCCGTCTTGCATCCTTTTTCAAGGCTGGGGCCGCCCCCAGCGGGCAGGCGCTTTCTTGTTGTTCTTTGCCGTTGCTCTTCTGTCCGTCTGTCTGTCTGCTTTGGTTGGAATGCTGTCGCCGCTGCTCCTTCCTCTTGACAGGGCCAGGCGTCTGCCCTAGCATAAGGTCAGAAGACTGAGCAATCTCTCTGAGTCCACCTTTTACTCTCGTCTCATGTCTTTGGCCCAGTAGTCAGCCTGGCGCCCGCTGGTTATTTCTGGGGCTGACCGGGCTGAGCTGCTCGCGAGAGCCAGCGACTGGTGTGTCCCTGTGGAACGCAATGAATTTGATGTCCTGATCATTGGCAATCCCTGCATCGACCTCATCTTCAGTGGCCTTCCGCATTGGCCAGCGCCCGGTAAGGAGGTCTATGCGACCCGCTTTGCAATCGGCGCAGGTGCCGTCTTTAATACGGCTGCGGCCCTGAGCCGCCTTGGCTTACGGGTTGCTCTGCTCGGCGAGCTGGGGAATGATTGTTTGAGCCGCTATCTGCTAGAGGAGATGAGGCAGGCCGGAATCTGTTGCGATCTGGTGCGCCAGCGTGATGAGCGCCTTGCCGCCGTGAGCGTCGCCTTGGTTCATGATGGTGAGCGCGGCTTTGTCTCCTATGCTGAGCCTCCTGCCCGCCCGGCCTTGGATGAATTCAGGAATTTCGAGGAGGCGAGCACGCTCGCCCCAGAGCTATTGCCTCCTCTAACACTGGCCGAGCTACGTGCTTTGCTGTCGCGCTATCGCTGGCGGGCCGCCTTTCTCCATGTGCATCCAGCCCTGGGGCCTGTGCTGGAGCTGTTGGCACAGCAGAGGATCACGATCTTTCTCGACACAGGCTGGCATCCAAGGCTGCTAGGCGATCCGCGGCTGCCGGAGGTGCTCCGCCAGTGCTCGGTCTTCCTGCCAAATCGCCTGGAGGCGGAGGCCTTGACAGGCACTCATGACCCCGTAGCTGCAGCACGGCAGTTGGCGCAGTTCGTACCGCTGGTGGTGATCAAATTGGGGGCCGAGGGTGCGCTGGCCTGCCAGGGAGAGCAGCTCTGGCACTGTCCAGCCTGGCCAGTGAGCGAGGTCATTGATCCGACCGGCGCAGGCGATGCCTTTGATGCCGGCTTTATCTATGCTCTGCTCCACGGTTATTCGTTGCCCGAGGCCCTGCGTTGCGGCACCATCTGCGGCAGTCTCGCCACCACTGCTTTGACCGGAAGCGCCGCTGTCCCCGATGCTACCGAGTTGGAGCGCTTGCGCCATAGCTCTCCTTGAGAAGAGGACCTGAGCCGCTGAGATGGGGAGGATGTCGATCGCCTGGCTGCGAGGAGGCTGCAGGAGCACACCAGGCCCAGGGTTCTCTAGCAGTCAGCACCAGCCCTATGATTTGCCTGGTTGCCATGCACGAGATGAGCAGAGAAGCCTGATGTTCACTGATGGGAATTTTTCCAGCTAGGGCAGTGACTGGCGTAAATGCGGAAGGCAGACTCTACGATCGAACAGTGCGGCGCGGCCCGTGCCGAAGCCGTCT